>CAYLJZ010000140.1:0-5123 GCA_964384085.1 uncultured Desulfobacteraceae bacterium | reverse complement strand
CCGGGATCAGGGTCCAGTTTGTGGTGGTGGGCGACGGCGAGCTGAGGGAATCGCTTGAAGGATATGTAAAGAAGAAGGGTCTGTTCGGGCAGGTTGTCTTCTGCGGCTGGCGGCGCGACCTCCCGGAGGTCTATGCCGATCTGGATGTTCTGTGCCTGACCTCGGCGAACGAAGGGACACCGGTCTCAATAATCGAGGCCATGGCCGCTGCCACACCGGTGATAGCGACCGATGCAGGGGGGGTGGCCGACCTCTTGGGGCCGCCAGACAGGCATCCGGATGCTCAAGGTTTTGTGGTATGCAAAAGGGGGATCCTGTGCCGCAAGGAGGACCCCGATGGGTTTGCCAGGGGTCTGGCATACCTGTTTGACATGGATGCAGATGAAAAGAAGGCCCAGGTCAGGGAATCCAGAGACTTTGTGGAAGAGAAATTTTCCGAAGGTCGGCTTCTGAGGGATATCGAAGCGCTGTACCTGGAGTTAATGGAAAGGCCAAAGGCGAGAAACCGAAGATGCACGGGCGGCACTTGTTATGATGACACATGTTGTGGCGGGGATTGAGCGGCAAGGCGTCTTGGTTTTTGACAATGCCGCGTCCAACAGGTGAACTGGGTGATCCCGGATCTTGAGCAATGCAAGCGCTGGTGCAATCGTTCCGTTAACCGACGGATATTTAGAGGCATTGTCAGCATAGGTGTTTTCACCGTTTTGGTGAAGCTGGCGGCTGTTGCCAAACAACTGGTCATCGCCGGCCGGTTCGGCACGGGCGACGCGCTGGATGCCTTCCTGATAGCGTTTCTGGCCCCATCCTTTGCCATCAATGTGGCCGCGGGGTCATTCAGTGCGGCGCTCATACCGAGCTTTATAGAGGTTAGAGAGCGGGAGGGACAGGATGCGGCCCAGCGCCTTTTTTCCAGCGTGATGGTCTTGAGTATTTTTTTGATTCTCGCCATATCGGGCGTTCTGGCAGGATTTTCTCCAACCATTATACGGATCATCGGTTCGGGTTTCAGTCCCGAAAAGCAGGCCCTGACCCGGTCTCTCTTTTTTGTCGCACTGCCGCTGCTGATCATCAGCGGCCTGGCTGCCATATGGGCCAGCATCCTCAACGCACAAGAGCGATTTGCATTGGCGGCCATTGCCCCTGTCATGACGCCTGTAGCGGCGGTCATTGCCATTCTGCTCCTGGGCAGGGTCTGGGGGATCTACGCCCTGGCCGTGGGGACGGTGGGGGGAGGGCTTTTTGAAGCGGTGCTGCTGGGAAGGGGGCTCAAGCGCCGGGGATTTTACCTCCTTCCAAGGTGGCATGGCCTGACCCCTGCCGTGAAGCAGGTGGCCAGACAGTATGCGCCGATGGCCGCGGGGGCATTGTTGATGAGCGGCACCGAGGTGATAGACCAGTCCATGGCTGCCATGCTGGGTCCGGGAAGCGTCTCTGCCCTGAGCTACGGCAACAAGGTCGTATCCCTGATCATCGGCATCGGCTCCCTGTCTCTGAGCACGGCCATTTTTCCCCACTTTTCCCGCATGGTGGCTGCCAACGACTGGACCGGGGTCCGGACTACGGTCAAGACATATGCGCGCCTGATTATCCTGACCACCGTTCCGATGACGCTTTTTCTGGTCTATCTGTCGCATCCTATTATCGCCCTTCTATTTGAACGGGGTGCCTTTACCGCAGGGGACGCGCATCTGGTGGGAAGGGTTCAGGCCCTCTATTTGCTCCAGGCCCCATTTTATTTCCTGGGAATCATGGGGGTCCGCCTGCTGAGCGCCCTGAAAAAGAATCATGTATTGATGGGGATATCGGCGGCAAATCTCCTGACCAACATTGTCGGCAACTTTGTCTTTATGCATTTTTGGGGGCTGCCGGGGATCAGCTTGTCGACCAGCGTGGTTTATTTTATCTCTATGATATTGATTTATCTATCTCTGAGGTCAGGATTGAGAACGGGCGCTTAAAATGAGTAATCGGATAATGAACACCGGCTTGAGCCGTCAGGATACGATTTGGAGACATTTCCAAAACAGGCATCCCGAGGTCTTTGAAGGGGCGAAGCCCCGTATGGACTATATCGTGAGGGATATCTCCCGAAGAAAATCCACATCTATTCCGCACGTACTGAATATCGGGGCGGGCAATGGGTACCTGGAGGCGTCCGTAGCGCGATTAGGTTGGATGATGTACTCTTTGGACCCCGACGAGGGCACAGTCAAATGGCTGTTGGAGAAAGGCATATGGGCCTGTCGGGGCCGCATGGAGAATATGCCCTTTGCCGATGACAGCTTTGATTTCGTGGTGGCCTCTGAGGTGCTCGAACATCTGAATGCCGAACAGCTTGACGAGGGCCTTGCCGAGGTCGTGAGAGTCATGCGAAAAGGCGCCTGGTTTATCGGGACGGTTCCTTATTGTGAAAATCTGGCCTTAAATGAGGTCGTATGTCCGAGATGTCAAGAGGTGTTCCATCGATGGGGTCATCAAAGATCGTTTGACCTCTTTACCATTCGCACGGAACTTTCTCGTCTTTTTGATGAGACGATTGTCAAGAGAAGGGGATTTGTTCTGTTTCAAGGACGAAACTGTGTGGGAAAAATCAAGAGCCTCGTCCGGTTCATTTTAGCCGGTTATGGTGCGCAAATCGCCTCGCCGAATATCTATTTTGCCGCCAGGAAGCAGGGAAAGATCCCACCGAGGCATGTTTGATACGCCAACCTACCGTTGAGCCATACCTTTTGGCACCTTACTGAAAATCATGCAAAGAAAAGGCCGGTTCTGTCCTTATGCATAGACGACAAAAGGAAAAATTGACTATACTCTTTTTGATCGGTTCTCTTGAATTGGGCGGTGCTGAAAGGCAGATGGCCATGCTTATCAGAAGTCTGGTCGGCCTGGGCGTGAACTGCCACCTATTCGTGTTGGAATCTCCCGGCCCCGTATATGCCAGCCTGAGGGGAATTGACCTGGTGATTCATGACGGGGGTTACCGCAGGAAAAGCGTCTTTTTTGAAAAAGTGATACGGTTGTTTCGGGCCCAGTTCAACTTGTTCCGTGTTCTGGCAAAGATCCGGCCTGATGTGATCCATGCCTATCTTCCCTTGACCAATTTTATGGGAGCGTTGGCAGGAAGGCTATCAGGCGTTCCTCTGGTCATCACCAGCCGTCGTGCCATGGGGACCCATCAGGACCGGTATAAGGGCTGGCGCATCTTCGACATCCTGAGCTTTCGCCTGAGTCACCTGGTGACGGTGAATTCCCGGGCGGTCGGCCAAGATACCCTGATACGCGATCTGGGGGATCCTTCAAAAGTAAGCGTCATCTATAATGGAATTGACGCGCTTCCTTTCGAATCTGGGGGAAGCAAGAGAGAGGCGGTACGCAGGGCCTTGGGAATTGTGCCCAAGGAAAAGGTCGTTATCAGTATCGCCAATCTCATCCCCTACAAGGGCCTTGCCGACCTGATCGAGGCCGCAGCCGCAGTGTCAGCCAGCATGCCCCAGGTTAAATTTCTGCTGATCGGTGAGGACCGCGGGATCCAAAAGAAGCTTGAAGAGAAGTCGCAACGACTGGGTGTATCGCAACAGGTCGTGTTCTTGGGACAGCGCCTGGACGTCCCCGACCTTCTGGCGGCCGGCGACCTGCTGGCCCTGTCTTCTCACGAGGAGGGCTTTTCCAATGTGATCCTGGAGGCGATGGCCGCAGGCCTGCCGGTAGTTGCGACCGATGTCGGTGGCAATAGCGAGGCCGTTCTGGATGGGGTCACGGGATGGCTTGTCCCGCCCAAAGATGCAAATGCCATGGCAGAAAAAATAATGGACCTGCTCAGAGACAGGGAAAAGGCCGCTGACTGGGGCCGGCGGGGCCAGGATCGGGTCAAGGCGTCCTTTACCATCGACCGGATGGTGGAGGCACACATGACCCTCTATCGAGCAAACACTGCTGCGTAAAGAAATCAGTTGTCATGAAATCGGATTTCTGATATTTTGAAATCTGAAAGAAGGAGTTTTTGGGTTTTGAATCGTGTTAGCGAGGGTGGGGAGACAGCAATGCAGCATCTTAAGCCAGTTATATCTGAAATAAAGGCGCGGGGTCAGTTGACCATTCCCAAAAAGATACGGGAAATGGGCCAGCTTGACAATGGACAGGTGGTTTCTCTCATCCCCGTTGGAGATTCGGTGATCATTACCCCGCGGCAATTGCCGTTGGATGAAGCGAGACGGGAGATCAAGAAGATACTCACACAAACCGGTCTTGACCTCGATGATATCCTATCGGGGATTCAGGAAGAAAGAGAAGCACTTTACCAAGAAACCTATGGAAAGGCCTCGTTGGGTTAAGCTCAGATGAAGCTAAGCCCGTTTAAGGTTTTTCTCGATTCAAATGTGATCATTTCAGGCATTTTTTCAGATACGGGAAGCCCGCGGCTCATTCTTGACGTATTGTGCCTCGGGCTTCCGTTTATCGAGGGTGTCACAGGCAGATACAACCTCATTGAAATTGAAAGAAATCTGAAACGCAAAATGCCTGAGACAATCCCTGTCTATGAAAGATACCTCCCACTGCTAAACCTGGAGGTCGTTCCGATTCCCTCGGTGGAGGAAATAGAGAAATACAGGGGAGCCCTCTCCGGTAAAGATGTGCCTGTTCTGGTGTCAGCCGTCAAGAGCCATGCCGATTTCCTGGTTACCGGCGACAAGAAGCATTTTTCAGCGTTGAAGGACTGCGAATCGTTAGCCCTGAAGGTTGTCAGCCCATCGGAATGTCTCGCCCTTTTAGCCCGTTTTTTCAAGGAATTGGAGTAGGATCGAGATATTCGTTCTTGAGGGACTGTATATGTGCGGCATTGTCGGTTTTAAGTCCAATAAGAATTTCAGTCGGCTGCGGGAATCGTTGCCAACGGCGACGTCCAGCATGTCCCATCGGGGCCCGGATGATGCGGGCCTTTTTTTTGATCCGAAGGCCGGGGTGGGGCTGGGCCACCGGCGGCTGGCGGTTATCGATCTTTCTGCGGCAGGGCACCAGCCCATGGGCACGGATGATGGGATGCTCCAGATCGTCTATAACGGCGAAATCTATAATTTCAAAGAGATTCGAAGGACCCTGGAGGGGGCAGGGCATCGCTTTCG
>CAYLJZ010000139.1:2266-5145 GCA_964384085.1 uncultured Desulfobacteraceae bacterium | reverse complement strand
ATGACTCACGGATTTGCGTCCTTTGGGAAAGAGACCCCCACGGACCTTGTTCACATCTAACATGTTGCCAGAAGTTAAACTTGGTGTATGCGCAAGAAGTCAGAAAGTATCCCTTTTCGTCATTCACGTGGACACTGGTTCTTGTCGGGTTTTCTTTTCCAACCCGGAACCCGAAACCTCGGAACCTATTTTCGCGATACCGACTCGTAAAGACAGGAGAAGACTGCCATGGCAAACAGGACCATACTGGATCCCAACTTTGCGGGCTTGCTGCTGGAATGCATGGCGGATGGCGTATTTACGCTGGATGACAAGGGACATATCACCTCTTGGAATCCAGCGATGGAGCGCATCAGCGGCTACACTGCCGAAGAGGCCGTCGGCAACCCCTGCATGATGCTCAATTTCAGTCTTTGCTTTTCTAAAAACTGTCCCTCGGGCATCACCCAATGCGGCATCTACGAAAATGGACCGATTCAGGCCCAGGAATGCTTTCTGCGCCACAAAAACGGGGTGGATGTCCCTGTTGTAAAAAGTGCGAGACTTGTAACGGACGGCCACGGTTCAATAAAAGGCGTTGTCGAAACGGTCACCGATCTCACGGAACTCGAAAAGGCCAGAAGAGAGGCGGAAGCGGCCAACCTCCGTCTTGGAGATATCCATCGATTCGACAATATCATCGGCAAAAGCCATGGCATGCAGCAGATATTTTCAGCCATTCGAGCCACGGCCTCGAGCGACGCAACCATCCTGGTGCAGGGGGAAAGCGGTACTGGCAAGGAATTGGTCGCAGGCGCTATTCATTACAGCAGCAACCGGTCCGGAATGCCGTTTGTACCGGTGAGCTGCAGCGCCCTGTCGGAATCCCTTCTGGAAAGCGAACTCTTCGGACATGCCAGAGGGGCATTTACAGGGGCCATTCGGGACCGAATCGGCCGCTTTGAAGAGGCTAATGGCGGGACAATTTTCCTCGATGAAATCGGCGATATAAGTCCATTTATTCAAGTAAAGCTCCTTCGTGTGCTTCAGGAGAGGGAAATTGAACGGGTCGGCGAATCACAAAAACGGGACATCGACATTCGAATCATTGCAGCCACCAACAAGGACCTCTACGAACTCGTCAAATCCGGCCACTTTCGAGAAGATCTCTACTACCGCTTGAAGGTATTTCCCATTCACATTCCCCCCCTGCGAAAGAGACGGGAAGATATTCCGCTCCTGGCAAGCCATTTCATCAAACGCCAGAATGAGAAAACCGGTAAACGGATCAAAGGCATTCTGCCGTCTGCCATGCGAATCCTTATGGACTACAATTGGCCTGGCAACGTCCGTGAGCTGGAAAACGCCATTGAACATGCCTTTGTTCTCTGTGTTGTCGATCAGATCGATGTGTTTGACCTCCCCGTTGAGATACGACAGATACCCTATCAGCCGGTTGTATCGAGGGGAGCGGATCTTCCCCCCAACCGCTTTTCTTCAAGCACAAGGCTTTCCCGAGACGTCTTGATCGAGATCCTTCGTGAATGCGACTGGAACAAGGCCGAGGCGGGCAGACGGCTGGACGTGAGCAGGACGGCCATCTGGAAGTACATGAAAAAATGGGATATTCCGCTCGAGGCCCCGGAATGACAGGCCGGGGATGTCTTTGCCAGCGATCCGGATTTTATCGGCCTTTTCCAGCTCGAGGAGAAAAAGCCTGGCATGCTCTATAAACGCGCCGCCGATCACCGCTTCTCTCTCGCCCCACTGGTTCCCTGGCGAACCCTCACAAGGCCAGTCCTCTGGGATCGGCTCTTCGGAAGATCGGCCCCCCTGGCTGTTGAACTCGGGTTTGGTCTGGGGGACTATCTCATCCGTACGGCCGCCGCTCACCCGGACATGGACTTTGTGGGGGTGGAAATAGGGTGGTTTCTTATTCGGCGCACCCTTCAGAAGCTCACGACAGCCGGGCTGAAGAATGTGGCCCTGGTTCAGGCGGAAGCCCACATGGCCCTCGACCGGCTCTTCGCAGAGAATTCCATCGAGACGATCTGGGCCATGTTCCCAGTCCCGTGGCCCAAGGCGCGTCACGAAAAAAACCGCCTCTTTTCAAAATCCTTTATCTGTCTCCTCAACAGCAGACTGGCGTTGAAAGGAGAGGCCTTTGTGGTAACCGACCACCAGGCGTATGTCCAATGGATACTTAAAGAAGCTATGGGAACGGGTTTCCAGATTCGCAGCGAGATAATCCCCCCGCAATTCGGCACCCTGTACGAGGAAAAGTGGAAAAAAGAAGGGCATGACCATTTCTACAAAATCTTTTTTAATAAGCAGGAGCATATTTCTGTTCCCCGTAAGGAGGAGATTGCATTGCAAAGCCGCATCGTTCCATCCTTTCGTATGAAAAACCTGGATCTGGAGCCGATGAAAGGCCAGGCAACGGTCGTCCCCAAGGAAGCACTTTACGATCCGGTCCAGCAGCGCGCCATGGTGCGGGTGCTCATCATCGAGATCGATTTCTCTCAGGATATCTGGATCGAAATCATTCGAAAGCCATCGGGGTGGCATATTCGGCCGGCCAAGGGATGCGGGTTCATCCCAACCCCTGGGGTCCAGGAGGCCCTGGATCTCCTCCAGGGACAACTCCTCAGCGATAAAGATGCGTGCCTGTCCGATTATCCAGCCTGACCCGCCGTCAGGAGGGCCTTTCGCTCCACAAGCACGCTTAGCCTCTTTTCTACCGGAATGGGCTTCCCATTCGGCGACATCTCAGCATAATACATGGCCGTCGCCAGGGTCCCCGGAGTGGGGGTGAAGATCTGGACGTCCGTGGCAGGGAGGGAGAGGGCCTTGAGTCTTCTCGCCATCTCCCGTACATCTTCCGGAGTCTCCCCTGGGTG
>CAYLJZ010000139.1:0-2166 GCA_964384085.1 uncultured Desulfobacteraceae bacterium | reverse complement strand
GGGCCTTGAGTCTTCTCGCCATCTCCCGTACATCTTCCGGAGTCTCCCCTGGGTGACCCACGATCAGGTAGGGCCTCAGTTCCACAGGCCGTTTGAGGTCCCTGTTGATCCTCTGAAACAATCGAACAAAGGCCTTCAGGGACTCAAAGGCGGGCTTTCGCATCAAGGCAAGGACAGGGCCCTGCGTATGTTCAGGGGCGATCCGCAAAAAACGGCCCACATGATAGGTCAGGATCTCCTTCAGGAGATCCGGATGGTTCAAAAAAAGGTCATAACGGATTCCGGAGCCCACGAAGACCTTTTCGATTCCGGGCAATGTCCTGATTTCCCTGAGGAGTTCCACAAAGGAGCGCACCGGGGGAAGCCTTGAACAAACCTTTGGAAAGAGGCAGGAGGCCCTGACGCATGCCCCCTCCCCGCAATCCATGCCGTACATCTCTGCAGAGGGGCCGCCCGCGTCTGAGATAAATCCCCGCCATCGCGGGTGCCGCGTCAGCCGACGGGCCTCGTCCAGGATGGACTCCCTGGACCTTGAGATCACCCCCTTCCCCTGATGGACCCCGATGGCGCAAAACGCGCATCCCCCTCCGCACCCTCGGTGGGTGTCGATGGAGAAGAGGTTCATCTGAAGGGCCGGGCTGAGTCTCTTGTGCCCCGAATGGCTGCGGCTGTAAGGGAGACCATAAACGAAATCCAGATCAGCCCGGACATACACCTCCCTGGGTTCTGACACAACATAGCGGCCCCCCTGCTCCTGGGCCAGGCTTTTTCCGGCGAGAAGACCCGCCTTTTCTATCAGTAATTGGGCGTGCAGCAGGCGCGTCGGGTCCTCCTGCACCTCTTCGAGGGAGGGAAGGATCACCGTTTCCCGGTCCACCGGGGCAGAAGCGCAAACCCTGGCCGTCCCCTGAAGGACGGCCTCTTCAAGGGGGGCGCCCTCCCTGGAGAGCCGCGCAAGGGCGACCAGTTGCCTTTCCCCCATGCCCGTCACCGCGATGCTGGCCCGCGAGTCCAGAAGGATGGAGCGGCGAATCCGATTTTCCAGAAAATCATAATGGGCAAAAAGACGGAGCGATGTCTCGATGCCGCCAATGACGATCGATACCCCTTTGAAGGCCTCCCGAAGACGATTGGCGAAGACGATGACGGTCCGGTCCGGCCGGACCTTATGGGAGATGGACAAGGGTGCACCGGGAAAGAAGGCCTTCCCTCCCATCTGATACAGATCTTCCTGTCGCCGCTTGCGATTCGCCGTATAATTCAGGACCAGAGAGTCCACCGGACCGGGAATGATGGCAAAAAAAAGCCTGGGTCTTCCCAGCACCTGGAAGGCCTCCTTTTTCTGCCAGGATGGGGTCTCGATTATCCCTACGGAGAAGCCGAATGCCTCCAGCGCCCTTTTCAGGAGTCCTTCCGGAAAAGAGGGGTGATCCGCAAATGGGTAGGGAAGAACGAAAATGACGTCAAATGGGCTCATTTTTATAATGGTACCACGAAATCCCATCGGACACACCCCACAAACTGTTGAGCAAGCAATTCTCTTTTTGCGAGTCGAATATTCGGTCAGGGTTGATGCAATGCCCCCAATCCCGGCCCTTTCAAGGGTTCGGCCGCGATGAATAATGTCTCGCAATTTCCGTCCGCGTGTCATATAATTGGTTGTCATAGACATGAAAGGAGCGACGGCTATGCCCAACGGACAGAAGGAGATACAGGTCAAATTCCCGGACCATTTACAGGGGGGCGCCTATTCGAACAATATGGTGGTCACACACACCAAAGAGGAGTTTGTGATGGACTTTCTCATGGTAGCGCCCCCCGCAGGCAGCGTCACAGCGAGGGTGATCGTCAGCCCCGGCCATATGAAACGGATCCTGGCGGCACTTCAGGAAAACGTTTCAAAGTATGAGAAGATGTTCGGTGAAATTCAACTGGCAGAGGCGCCCAAGGCGGCGATTGGTTTTCATTAGGCAAGGTCGACAACCCTAAGTGAAGCGGCTCACGGCTGAGGTTATTTCAATAAACCCCATAAACGCAATGAACCCGATAACTCAATGAACCCAACACCCCCTTTGATCCCTGCACGAACCACCTTGCTGCGCGTCTTCATCCCCTTTGCCATCGGCTATTTCTTCTCGTATCTCTACCGCGTGGTGAATGCGGTCA
>CAYLJZ010000138.1:2718-5243 GCA_964384085.1 uncultured Desulfobacteraceae bacterium | reverse complement strand
TTTGCTTGGCATAAACTATGTTACCTCCGGTTTAATTTATAAAAATCTACACGTTGGGGCTTACCATGCTAATCCGAAACACATCCAAACATCCAAATCTAAAATTGACGTACCTGTTTGGTCTCCTGATAGAAGCGATAACAGCAGACCGGCCTGTGGGGGTCTCTTTTAACCAACTGATATCTCTAAACTGTTACAAAATGACCAAAACAACAGCATGAAAATATGAGATTCCTGTCGCTAAGACATTTTCGGCTTTTTCAATGTTTCACATGTCGCGCCTCGAATTTTCTGACCGAAACCCTGCGTTTTCAGCCAGCTATTATCTATAGAGCACGGAATCCATCGTTCGGTTACTGCCAATACCATGCCAAAATCGGCATTAGGCCGTGGCAGCGGCAATAAATCTTCTGCTATCAGCAGGTTACACCGACGTCAGATATTGCAGAAATGGGATGGTATTGCAAATCTGAAAGCATTCATGCAACGATACGCCATAGAAGGGTTGCAATGCTGCGAAGCCAGAAATTCATTTCTCCCGATGTCGACGTCCCTCGACCGGGAGGTTATACCCTCTCATACAGGGCCAGGATCCCCTCCATGGGGCTGAGATGCCGAAGGAGACGGAACCCGGCGTATTGCGGAAGAACGTTGTGGAGGCCATAGACCATGAACACGGCGCCCTTTCGAGCCTTTTCCGCGAGCATCTCGGCAAACGCGTCATGCATGACGAGATAGGTATAAAAAAGATCGAAAGACTCGACCCCGAGCCCTGTGTTGCGGGCGACCGAATCGTGAACCCGCCTGTCAGTGGAATCGCCATGGAACAGGAAGATATTTTCCGGCGGAAGCGGAAGGTCATCCTTTTCCATGAGGGTCTCCAGGTGAGACCTCAACGGACCGTATTCATCGAGGGTCCATTCATCCAGCTCGACGCCGACAGACACGCTGACCAGATAGCTGAAAAAAAGATTCACCCGGCCGTCGGCGCAGCCTAAGTCCAGAAAAGCGGTCTCGCCCGGGACGACGATCTTTTCCTGGATCAGGCGCTCGGCGCAGGCAAGGAGGGTCGTCAGGTCGGTAGACCGTCTGAAGCCCAGCGGACCCGAATCCCCTACCTTTCTCCGGTCGTAGAAGTCGGCTACCTTCGTGAGGGTGTTCTTGAGTCGCTGATCCATTGGTTCAAGACGGTCTTTATCCGCTCATGGAGGATGAAGAGGGCATTCACCTCGGCCCCTTCTTTTTCCCGAAGTGCGGCTATTCTGGAGGGATCGATCTGATCCGTCGCTTTTTTGCAGAGATAATTGATGCAGATGATATGGCGGGCCATCAAAAGGCACCCGTTTTCACCTGAAAGGAAGCAGGCATCGGGCCGCCCTCTCTCTTCGGGAAGAGGCGCCCCGAGAAGGAGATTGATCAGAAGGAGCCACGCATCATATCTGTTTTCGATGCCGCTCCCGCAGCACGAGCCGCCTTCTTCCTGGTCGCACCGTCGGCAGATCTCCACAATGCCGGTTCGATCCATTTCCTCGCGGGAGGCGGCAACGGCCCGGTTCAGATTGTCTAAGAGACCGGCGATCTCCCCGTGGTGAAGGAGGGCCTCCCCGAACGCCTGATACTGATGCCGGGCCCAGCCGATCTTTTCCTCGATAGGGCTCGAAAGAGAAATCGGGGACTGAATATTCGGTGTTGGGACCTGGTTCATGGTCACGGTCTATCGCCTGCGCCATTGCTGAATATCTGAATACTGACCACCGACCCCTCACCCCTGAACACCGAACCCTGAACACCGAACACTTGTATGAAACGACGTGACCGGATGTCCGATGTCCGATGTCCGAGATCCGCCGTTACACACGAGAGCTCTTGCATGAAGCTTAAATTTTGTGAGCTCAAAAATTCAGTTTCTTGGTTGATCAAACTGGGCGCTTTGGCGGCCAGCGGAAGGGCTGACCACTGACCACCACGCCGCGCCTACCGCTATTCAGCCTTCTTTTTCTTGCCCCTCGCTTCTCTCTTCTTGCCCTCTTCCTCCTTGCCGTTGCCGAACTCCTTGATCCCCTCGGCCAGGTCATTCAGTTTTCGGTCCACCAGATAATTGATGCTTCCTTTGGGGTAGTCCCCTTTTGCAGTCTTCTCCCCCGCCTTTTTTCCGGTCAGGATCTCGATCCCCTGGTCAATGGTCTTCACCGGGTAGATGTGAAAGCGCCCCTTTTTCACGGCTTCCACCACGTCTTTGCGGAGCATCAGGTCTTTGACGTTGCTCTCTGGAATCATGACGCCCTGCTTGTTGGCGGCCCCAATGGCGCGGCAGCAGTCAAAGAATCCCTCGATTTTCTCGTTGACCCCGCCAATGGCCTGGACCTGGCCCTTCTGGTTCACTGAACCGGTGACAGCGATGTACTGCCGAATGGGGACCTCGGACAGACTCGAGAGAAGCGCATATATCTCCGTGGAGGAGGCGCTGTCGCCGTCCACGCCCCCGTAGGACTGCTCAAAGGCGATGCTGGCGCTCATGGTCAGCG
>CAYLJZ010000138.1:0-2618 GCA_964384085.1 uncultured Desulfobacteraceae bacterium | reverse complement strand
GTCAGCGGCTTGTCCTGGGCATATTTTTTCCTGAGATACCCTCCCAGGATCAGCACCCCCTTGTTGTGGGTGCTCCCCGACAAATCCGCCTCCCGCTCGATGTTGATGATCCCGGCCCTCCCCATGGAGGTGGAGGCCGTGATGCGGGACGGCTTCCCGAACATGTAGTCGCCCAGCGAATAAACGGCAAGCCCGTTGACCTGGCCCACGATCTCGCCGTCAATATCGATCATGAGGGTCCCCCGGTCGATCATCTCCTGGATATGCTCCTCCACTAAACTCGACCGGTATCGCCTTGCCGTAATGGCCGCTTCCACGTGTTCCAGCCCTACCGTCTTCTGATCTTTCTGTCCGGCAAAATAATCGGCCTCTCGAATAAAATCGGTTATCTCCGGAAAGCTGGTGGAAACCTTCTCCTGTCTTCCCGTCATTCGGACCGCCTGCTCCACCAGGGTAGCGACCGCACCCCTGTCAAGGGGTCTGAGATGTTCTTCTTCTGTCTTCATCTTGATGAAGCGGGCGATGTGCTGGATCGACTCCTCGTTCTTGTCCATGGACGTGTCGAAATCGGCCCGAACCTTAAAGACCTTGTTGACGTCCTGGTCGTACATAAGAAGGAGGTGATAGAGGTAGGCATCGGAAATGACCACCACCTTCACATTCAGATCGATCGGCTCCGGTTTCAGTCCGGTCGTGGTGAACAGGTAAAACGGATCATAGGTCTGAATCTCGAGCTGTTCGCTTTTCAGCGCCCTTTTAAGGGCCTGCCATACGCCGGGTTCCATAATGGCATCCAGGAGATTGATCACCAGGTACCCGCCCATGGCCTTGACCAGCGACCCGGCCTTGATCTTGCTGAAATCGGTGCGCCATATGCCGGCCCTGTCCACAATCCGCTCGATGCTCCCGAAGATATTTCGGTAGGTTGGATAACTTTCCACAATGATCGGCGCCGATTTCTGATCGCTGTTATCCACCAACAGGTTGACCTGATAGGGCTGAAACCGGTCTCCTTCCGGCATCATCATCATGGGAAGGCCCGGGATCTGGGCCTGCTGCTGAGGATTGAAGATCTGAAGGTTGTCGGCCAGATCTTCCAGCATCTCTTTGAGGTATGTCTTGACCGACTCGGTGGAGAATTCACCGACGATCGGGGTCGCCAGTTCCGACGCGGTTTTCGTGAAGGTCACCCGGTCCATTTCTTCCACTTTTTCCTGGACCTCCTTTTGAAGGTCTCTGAGCGACAGAAAAATCTGGTCGATCTGTTCCCGCAGTCGCGTGTGCTTTTCCTTCATCGTCTCAAACTCATCTCGCGGGAACCTTCCCCGTTCCGCCATGGCCTCCACCTGGTCAATGTGCATCGGCTTTTCGTCCACCAGGGGCATCACCTCCGGCCGCTTGATCTGCCCTACCTGAATGTCCACCAGGGCAAAACCTTCCCCTTTGACCCGTTCATCCAGATTCTTGAAAAAGGCCTTCCCCTTGGCCTCATAGGCCTCCATGATCTCCTTCTTCATATTGATGTATTCCTGGCTCTCGAAGAGCTGGGGGATCTGCTTTTTCAGCGTTTCGATAAATCCGCTCACGGTCTTCTTGAAATGGACGCCTGCGCCCCCCACCAGGCGGATCAGTATAGGGGCCTCGGGATTCTTGAAATTATTCACATAGCAGAGATCGTCCGGGACCTTGTCCTTTTTGGATATCTCCTCGAGAAGCTTCTTGACCGTGGACATCCTGCCGCTGCCCGGCATACCGGTGACAAAGACATTGTACCCCTGTCTGTCTATGCCCATACCGAATTTGAAGGCCTCGACCGCCCGCTTCTGTCCGATAATTTCCTTCAGGGGCTCCAGATCGTCGGTGGTTTCGAAAGGGAGCGTGGCGGGATCGAGCCGCCATCTGAGATGATCGAGAGGTACTTCCGGATAAGCGCTTTTCTTTGGCATTGCCCATCTCCTTATTTTCAGTTTCCAGTCTGCTGTTTCAATCAACCTCTATCTTGATGAACCGGGTCTCTCTGGGTTTCCATTTGGGCACCACGATCTTCAGTATGCCGCCGCGAAGGGTTGCCTTGATCTCTCCGATCCTTGCTCGGGACGGAAGGGGCACGCTTCGGCAAAACGAACGGAGCTTCTTCTCCACTCGCTGATAATAGCCGCTTCCCTCCATAGACGTCTCCTTCTTGCATCCTTTGATTGTCAGTTTCTCATCGGCGACAAAAACCTCCAGGTCCTCGGGATCGACCCCGGGGATGACCGCCTTGATCGTCAGGGCATCATCGGTCTGGAAGATCTCCAGGTGAAGGCCCCCGGAAAAACCTCCCATCAACAGATCGGCTCCGATATCGGGCCAACACCGGTTGAGGAGATGTTCCATGTCCCTCTTCATCCGGTTCATCTCATCATGTATCCAGGGGATCAATTCCGTCATGACAGGATCTCCTTATTTGGAAAGGTTTATCCGTTTAACAAAACGGATCATCAGACGACAGTCGAGCAGCATTTCCTTCAGATCATACCCCCGTTTCTTCATCTGTTGCCATTCGACGTTCGACGTTTAAATGTTTTTGTAACACGTTAGGTATGTGAAAAAGGTCCGTGGGGGTCTCTTTCCCAAAG
>CAYLJZ010000137.1:0-5265 GCA_964384085.1 uncultured Desulfobacteraceae bacterium | reverse complement strand
GTCCTGTTTAACCGTGAGGCTACCCTTGAGAAGGCCTGCGGCCTGATTCGCGAGGCCTCCGGCCAGGGCCTCGATCTGATCCTTTTTCCCGAGGCCTTTGTCCCGGCCTACCCCCGTGGGCTCAGTTTCGGTGCTCTTGTCGGGAGCCGGAGTGACGCGGGGAGACATACCTTTGAGCGATACTGGGCCAATGCCGTTGACGTTCCCAGCTCTGCGACAGAGGCCCTGGGCGAGGCTGCCCGGGAGGCCGGCGTCTACCTGGCCATCGGGGTGATCGAACGGGACAGCCGGTTCAGCAAAGGCACGCTCTATTGCACCCTCCTCTATTTCGGACCGGACGGCGGGCTGTTGGGACTGCATCGCAAACTCAAACCCACCGGTTCTGAGCGCCTTATCTGGGGAGAAGGGGACGGAAGCACCTTAACGGTCCTCGACACCCCCATCGGACGGATCGGCGGATTGATTTGCTGGGAGAATTATATGCCGCTGGCCAGGACGGCCATGTATGCCAAGGGGGTTGAAATTTATCTCGCCCCCACGGCGGATTCCCGGGATACGTGGCACTCGACGCTTCGACATATTGCCTGTGAAGGCCGCTGTTTTGTATTGGGGTGTAACCAGTTCGTCTCAAAAGATATGTACCCCGCAGACCTGGAGGGATTGGATGAACTGGATCAACTCCCCGAGATCCTATGCCGCGGAGGGAGCGCCATCGTTTCGCCCATGGGAGAGGTGCTTGCTGGTCCGCTCTACGACCAGGAAGGGATGCTGGTGGCGGATCTGGATCTTGCCGAAATCGCCCGAGGCAAGTTCGATTTTGACGTCGTGGGGCGCTACGCCCGTCCAGACGTTTTCCAGCTTGTTGTCAATGAGGCGCCCGCCCTTCCTGTCATCCTGAGAGAAGAGGAACGCCAAAAATAGCATTCTGAAGGGAATAAAAGAGGGATTCAACATGACTGCCTATTGCGGATTAAACTGTGATGACTGCGATGCGTATGCGGCAACGCTGGAAGACAATCCCGCCAAGAGAGAAGAGGTCGCCCAAAAATGGTCTCAACTGTACCATGCCGACATCAGCCCCGAGCAAATCAACTGTACCGGCTGCAAATCGAACGGCGTCAAGTTCATCCATTGCAGCGTGTGCGATATCCGCCGATGCTGTTTGTCAAAAGACCTTGATAACTGCGCGGCATGCCAAGATTATATCTGCGAACCCCTGGCTGATTTCATCCAATTGGCGCCTGCGGCAGGCAGGGCGCTCGAAAAACTTCGTTTCTGATGAAACAAGATGCCTGATTCTTCCCCAGCCGAAAGGCGATCGCTACGGCTGAAGAGGGCCGCTGGGAAAACAGAAACATGATGCAGATGATCGTCAAAATCGTGCTCAGCGTAGCCGTCATTGTGGCGGCCACGGCAATCGCAAAGAGGCTCCCGTCCACGGCCGGCCTGATCGGTGTCATGCCGCTTACCGGCGCGCTTATTCTGGTGTGGGTGTATTTGGAACACCAGGGCGACTCACGTATCATGCAGGACTTTTCCAAAGGCGCCCTCTGGGGAATCCTGCCCAGCGTCCTTTTCTTCGCGGTGGCATTTGTCTGTTTCAGAAAGGACCTCTCACTCCCTGTGGTCCTTATCTCAAGTTTTGGAGCCTGGCTGGCCGCGGCAGCGGTCCATCAGTGGCTTTTAAAATGAACGGATATTCCAGTTGCCTCTCAATCTCCAAATAGGCCTGGGTTCCTGCTGCGTCAATTGCCGATCGCTTTTATTTTCTCGATAAAATCCGGCCTCGAAACCACTGCCATGGTCTCAGCGGGTTCGAGCCAGGTTTCTAATTGTGCCAGACTGTGAGCATGTTGCACCTTCCATTCAGCGGTGACTGTGGGGACATGAAACTCTGGCTTAAGGCCTTTCACACTTGGCAACTGCGCGATGTGCCAGGCGAATAGTTCCGGGTGGTGGATCAACCGGGTCAGTGCGGAGGTTGCTTCTTGAGGGGGAATAGCGGCCAATTCCTGCTGCAATTGAACAAGGATGGGATCGGGGTGTTTTTCCTCGGGCGCAAGGAGCAACCCTGCGTTGCTGAACCATTTCGAGCGACAGGCGCCGCTGAGCCAAGAGAGTGGGATTGACAGAGCCAGGCCGGCGGTTATCGGCAAAAGCCAGTAGAACAGCTCGCTGCTGATCAGCCAAGCGATGGCGGCCAGTATAAGACCGAACACGGAGTGGCCGAGATGAACGCGGGCAACGGATCTCCAACTCAATGCAGTGCCATTCCGCGATTGAGGCATCCAGCCGCTGTCCTTTCCACGAAAAATGGAGACCACTGCACCAAACTGCGACACCATCAGAATCGGTGCATACAAGGCCGACATGAGCATCTCGAAGCCGGTATTGAATGTCAGCAGGATCGGCCCTCCGAATCGAAGACAGCGTCGAATATTCAGGAGTGCCGCCAGCCAGCCGAATGCCTTGGGGGCCACCACAATCCCCATTGAAACCGCGAACAACTGCAATGCCCTTTCGGCATCGAATACCGGCCAGGTGGGAAACAGCGAAGGATTTGCAAAGTATTCGGGGCGGATCACCGCGGCCTGTATCGCAATGGCCAGACCCACAAGGATCAGAGACAACCAGAAAACGGAACTCAGATAGGACATCACCCCGGAAAGCAGATGGAGCCGAGTAGGGAGAACCAGACCCCGAGCTGGGAGGAAGCGGCCGTGTTGCAGATTTCCCTGACACCATCTTCGATCTCGAATCAGGACGTCGATGAGCGAAGGCGGTACTTCTTCAAACGAGGCCTTGATGTCGGTGTCGAACCGTACGCCCCAGCCGGCGCGTCTCAACAGGGCCGCTTCGATAAAATCATGACTCAGCACATGGCCGCCAAACGGCGGCTTGCCGGGCAAAATCGGCAGACAGCAGGACTCTGCGAAGGCCGTGGTCCGAATGATGGCATTGTGTCCCCAGAAGTTTGACGACAGGCCATGCCAGGCAGACAAGCCCTCGGCATAGATAGGGCCAAAACAGTGATTCGCATATTGTTGCAACCTGCCATAGAGCGACGTCGCGCGGACGATCGTCGGCAGGGTCTGAATCAGACCGACGTCAGGTGCGCCGGCCAGACGTTGCGACAATGTCAGAATGCATTCCCCGCTCATGATGCTGTCTGCATCCAGTATGATCATCGCCTCGTAAGCGCCTCCCCAGCGTTGGACCCAATCAGCGATATTCCCCGCTTTACGTTCGGTATTGTGGCTGCGGCGGCGATAATAAATGGGACAGGCCTGTTCCTCTCTGGTAATAACATCCAGAAAGGCATGCTCTTCAGCAATCCACGCATCTGGTCGGTTGGTGTCGCTCAGGATAAAAAACGCATATTTTCCGGGTGCCTTTTTTAGCAAATCGGCTCGCATGGTTTGTAAGGCAGCCCGGATACGAACTGGATCTTCGTTATAAATCGGCAATAGAATGGCGGTGTTGAAGGGGGCGTCGACTTCACGCGGTCTGATGAGGCGGGGTTTGAGGCAGATCAAAAACCCCAGAAGAGCCTGGGCAAAGGCAAAAGCTATCCAGATGAAGTTGATGCTGAACAAGACCAAAAACAGCCATTGCAAGGAGGTGACAACGTTCGTACTGAGCACCCCGTACATCTCAAAGACACCATAAGCGGACACTGCAATGGTTACCGCCAATACAAACACTCGGGAGAAGAGGGTGCGAAACATATAGGCCGCTGCCCGTCGGCGGTGCTGTAAAGGGAGGCCTTCCTCGTATACCTGATGGCGCGGCATATCCAGAGGCGATTCTTTCGGCAGCGCACGGTCAGCGTGAAATGGCGCATCATCGCCGCTCCTGGTTAGCCGATAGGGGTTCGGTCTGCTCATAATGGCCAATCTTCATCGATCCAGCGATACAACCAGGTGGCTGCAACCGGTTTGTCATTTTTCTTCAGTTGCACACGCAATTCGGACAGATCGGCATCTTCCGGATCGAAGGTGACAAAGACGCGGGCGCCCCCGATAGTCGGATTCGGTTCAACACGGGATTCCAGAATGCGTCCTTCGCTGATACTGGCTTCGGCCCGAAGGTCTTTCATCTCTTCAACAGGGATATCACTGTAATCGACGACGATTTCCTTGTTGTCGTCGAACAACTTTTGCCCGCTAGCGCTGCGGACAATGCGGACCCTGGAAGCTGTTGGGGATTCATCATCGGGCCAGGTAAGTCGGTAGGAATAGGAAAACGGCTGGCCCTTTTTCAGCCCCTGGGCCGGTTTCCAGTAAGCCACAATATTGTCATTGGCTTCAGACGTTGACGGGATCTCGAAAAGTTCAACCTGCCCTTTGCCCCAGTCGCCAATTGGCTCGACCCAGGCGGAAGGTCGATGATGGTATTTGCCTTCGAGGTCCTGATAATAATCAAACTGGCGATGACGCTGGATCAAACCAAATCCCTTTGGTTTCTCGTCCAGAAAGGCGCTGACCTGTAATTTATCTGGATTGTTGAGAGGCCGCCACAGTCGCTCGCCATTGCCTCTTGCCATTGCCAGGGCTTCGGAATCATGGACTGCAGGCCGGTAATCGGGTTTGTCGGACGGATCCAACGGTCCGTGCATAAACATGGACGTCAACGGCGCCAGACCAACGTGTTTAATGTCGAGACGCGGAAACAAAACAACATCGACATCGATGCGGGTCGGTGAGCCGGGATAAATGCCAAACCGGTAAGCGCCGGCGACACTGATGCTGTCAAGTAGGGCGTGAACCACAACCGCCTTTTGCTTCATGGAAGGGCGTTCGACCCAGAACCGCCTGAAAATCGGATATTCTTCTCCTTTGGGCTGGGCCACATTGATTGCTAAGCCGCGTGCAGACAGACCGTAAAGTTGCCCTTTGGATACAGCACGGAAATAGCTCGCCCCCTGAAAGACAATAAACTCGTCCTTGTAGTCATCTCGATTCAACGGGTAATGGAGGCGCAGCCCTGCATATTTACCGACTTGCGCCAGTAGCGTGCCTAATGACTCATTCGGCACTTTGAATGATGATGTCGATACCTTGACCGGATAGTCCAGACCATTTTCTACCACATCAATATCGACCAGGTCCTTGAACAAATAGCCGGGCGCGAACAGTTGTATGCTAAACCTGGTGGGTGAACTGCCCCAGATCGCCGCATTCTGCTGGAAATTAATTTTACGATAGGTTGAATAGTCCAGTTCCGTCAGACTCTCCGGTGCCTTTTCCGGTTCCTTGAATGGCG
>CAYLJZ010000136.1:0-5345 GCA_964384085.1 uncultured Desulfobacteraceae bacterium | reverse complement strand
CGTACTGGCCCTCTTTGCCGTGATGCTTGCGGGCATGTCCGGGTGCAGCCGAAATGAGGATGCGAAGGACGTTGATAAGCTCACAATTGCGGTGACGCCATGGCCGGCTTCCGCTCCTCTGTATATAGCGCACGACAAGGGCTATTTCGAAGACGAAGGGCTTGACGTAACCCTCCAGTCTTATGACTCCGGGCACCTTGGGCTGGATGCGGTGCTCGCGGGGAAGGCGGACCTGGCAACGGTTGGTGAAACACCCATCGCACTGGCCGCCATGAAAGGAAAGCTGTTTTCGGTGATTGCCACGATTTGTGAAATCGATCGGGCGATCCTGATCATCGCGAGGAGGGACAGGGGCATTTCCGGACCCCATGATCTCAGGGGGAGGAGCGTAGGGGTAGTTGAGGGCACGACTGCAGATTTTTTTCTCCATATCTACCTGATCACATCCTATGTGGATCCGCAGGATGTCACAATAGTTCCCATAGTGGCAGACAGGATGGTCGATGTCCTGCTGAACGGAGAGGTGGATGCGGTCAGCGCCTGGACGCCCCATACGATCATACTCCAGGACAGGCTTGGGAACAACGCGCTGGCGCTTCACGACTCGAGCATCTACACCATGACATGGAATCTTGTGGCCGCTCAGGATTTCGTCAAGAGCCATCCGGAACGAATGGTGAAGTTCCTTCGGGCAGTGGTCAGGGCAGAGGGGTTTATCGCAGAAAAACCGGAAGAGGCCAGGACCATCGCTTCCACGGCCATCGGTACCGAGCGCGCCCTGTTCGAGAAGGAATGGAAGGACCTCAGTTTCGCCACTGTGCTGGAGGAGAGCCTGATCGTGAATCTGGAAGATCAGGCGCGTTGGTACAGAAAGAGAAGACCTGGTGAGGGTAGAGCCCCTGACTTCACGCATTTCATACATACCGACGGTCTGAAGGCGGTGCGGCCTGAGGCGGTCGGGATCAGCGACAGATAGGGGACGGAAATGAGCATCAGTTCCAAATTGAAGATTGCAGCGCTGGTGCCCGGGCTCGTAGCCCTCGTCATCGGCCTTGCGCTCCTCTTTTCCTACAGGGTCTTAGACCGCGCCAGGGAAGAAGGGCAAAGGACCAAGCAGCTCATGAGCAGCATGAATGAGTTGAACCGCCTGACCCATTACTTCATCCTCTATCACGAGGATCGACCGAGGCGGCAGTTCCTCAGTGAACACGACTCCATGACCAAACTCATCGACTCCCTTCGATTTCGGGACAAAACCCAACAGAAGCTCCTGGACCGCATTCGCCACAATAGTGAATCGGTGAGGATGGCATTCCTCAGACTGGTAGCCGCCTATGAACGACCCGCCCCTGCGGAAAGCTATGCTCTTTCCAGCGAAGCGGAGGAGCGGCTGGCGGCCCGGGTCCTCACGACGTCACGTGACCTGGTTTCCGATGCATTGCGGCTCGAAGTTCTGATCGACGGAGAGATCGCTACGACCCAGCGCAGGGTTAGCTGGCTCGCCCTTTTCGTTCTCTTGGGCACAGGCGTTCCCCTTACCTTTATCCTGATCCGGATCATGAGAGGCATCTCCGCATCGCTTGCCATCCTAAGGCAAGGAACCGATGCCGTGGGAGCAGGGCATCTCGATTACAGGATCGGCATGGCGGCGCGGGACGAGATCGGGGACCTCTCTCGCGCCTTTGACCTGATGGCTGAACGCTTAACTGATACCACGGTTTCCAGAGACAGTCTCCGTGCAGAGGTGGAGGAACGAAAAAGGGCCGAAGAGGAGGCGAGGTGGCGGGGGGAGTGGCTGCGGGTTATCCTCAGCAGCATTGGCGACGCGGTAATTGCAGCAGACGCCGAGGGTCGGGTCAATTTTCTCAATCCCGTCGCCGCAAACCTGACGGGCTGGGAAGCGGAAGAGGCCCGGGCTCAGCCGATCCAGAACGTGTTTCGAATCATCAACGAACAGACTCGCAGGCCGGCCGATGACATTTTGAATCTCGTGCTGCGCGAGGGGAAGGTGGTCAACCTGGCCAATCACACAAGCCTTATCCACCGTGATGGTCGGGAAATTCCTATCGAGGATAGCGCAGCCCCGATTCGGGACGCCGAGGGGAAGGCGGTGGGCGTTGTGATCGTTTTTCATGATGTAACAGAGAAGCGCCGAGCGCAGGAAGAGATTCTGGAGGCGGCCGAGAAGTTCCGCATCGTGGCGGACTTCACCTACGACTGGGAGCACTGGCGCCTGCCGGATAATCGTTTCGCTTACGTTTCGCCTTCCTGCGAACGCATCACTGGCTACAGCCGAGAAGCGTTCATGCAGGATCCAGGTCTCTACGCGAGGATCATACACCCGGATGATCGCGAGCGGATGATAGAGCACATGCGCGAGGATCTATGCCAACATGAACCGTACGAACTCGAATTCCGCATCGTGCGACGGGATGGCCGGGAACGCTGGATCATTCACTCCTGCCAGCTCGTGACGGACGCCCGGGGGCAACCCATGGGACGCCGCGCCTCGAACCGCGACATCACCGGCCGCAAACAGGCGGAGGAGTCCTTGCGCGAGTCCAGGCGCAGGCTTGCGCTCATCGTGGAAAGTATTGCCGACGGTTTTTTTGCCCTTGACCGCGAATGGCGTTTTATCCATATCAACGAGGCAGCCCTCCACCATTTCGGCAAGTTGAGGGAAGAGGTGATGGGCTGCAGCCTCTTTGAGGTTTTTCCCGCTTTCCGGGGCTCCGTCTTTGAGACCCAGTTCCGTCGCGCCATGGAAGGAGGCGATCCGGTTCATTTTGAAACGCCTTCCATGGTCATGGACAAGACGATGGAGGTCCATGCCTATCCCGGCCTGGACACGATGACGGTCCTGTTCCGAGACATCACAGAACGGATCCGGATTGCGGCGGCCCTGCGGGAAAACGAAGCGACCTTGCGAGGGATTCTGGACGCGACCAAGGAGTCCATCTGGTTGTTCAGCCCTGAGGGCCTTGTGCTCATGGGCAATAAGACGGCCCTGATACGTTTTGGAAAGCCCCCTGAAGAGGTCCTCGGGAGGCATTTTGATGAAATCTTACCGCCCGAGCTGGCCCAGTCACGCCTCGCCTCTTTGAGGAAGGCGGTGGCATCCCGACAACCGATTGAGTTTGAAGACGCGCGCAGCGGCATTTTATTCCACCATGACTTCTATCCCGTGTTGGACGAGGAGGGCCGTGTGGTCAGCATTGCTTGCTTCAGCCGTGACATCACCGAGCGCAAGCGGGTTGAAGACGCATTACGCAAGGCGCACGATGAGCTGGAAATCAGGGTGGAGGCGCGAACCAGAGAGCTTGCCGACATCAACGAGGCGTTGCAGGCTGAGATCATCGAACGAAGACGGGCTGAGGAGATCGGGAAGGGGGAACGCCAGAGGCTTTATGACGTTTTGGAGGCGTTGCCGGCCTACGTCGTGCTGTTGTCGCCGGATTATAGCGTGCCCTTTGCCAACCGTTTTTTCCGAGAGCATTTTGGGGAGTCCCACGGCCTGCGGTGTTATGAGTATCTGTTCGACCGAAAAGAGCCATGCGACGAATGCGAAACGTTTACGGTGATGAAGACCCATGCCCCCCATCATTGGGAATGGACCGGTCCGGACGGCCGCACGTACGACGTCTCCGACTTCCCTTTCACAGACACGGACGGTTCTACGCTCATCATGGAGATGGGCATCGACATAACGGAGCGGAAGCGGGCAGAGGAACAGGTGAAGGCTGCCTCCTTGTATGCCAGGAGTCTCATTGAGGCGAGTCTCGATCCATTGGTCACCATCAGTAGAGATGGAAAGATCATGGATGTGAACAGGGCGACAGAACTTGTTACGGGGTTTGCCCGTGAGGAGATTATCGGGAGAGATTTCTGCGACTATTTTGAGGATCCGGAGAAGGCGAGGAAGGGATATGAGCAGGTATTTCGCGAAGGGCTGGTAAAAGACTATCCTCTTGCGATCCGTCATATATCAGGTCGCCTCACGGAGGTCCTTTACAATGCCTCGACTTATAGGAATGAAACCGGCGAGGTCAAGGGAGTATTTGCCGCCGCCAGGGACATCACCGAAGTGAAACAGGCGGAGGAGAACCTGAGAAGGTATATGGAAAGGCTGGAGCAGAGTAACCGAGACCTGGAAGACTTTGCCCATGTGGCATCGCACGACTTGCAGGAGCCGCTGCGCAAGATCCGAACCTTTTCGGATTTGCTGATCGGCCTCCATAACGACTCCCTGAACGAGACTGTCCGTGATTATCTGGAGAGGATGAACCTGGCGGCGGAGAGAATGCACACCCTGGTGATGGCCCTTCTGAGGTACTCCCGCATCACCTCCCATTTGGAGTCTTATACTGTTTTCAATCTGAGGGAGCCTGTTGAAGAGGCGATGGGGGACCTGGGGGCACTCTGCGAGGAGGCGGAGGCTCGTGTGGAGATAGGGAAGCTGCCCGAGGTCAAAGCGGATAGGGACCTGATTCGGCAGCTTTTTCAGAACCTGATCGGCAACGCCTTAAAGTATCGGGGGGAGCGCAAACCTCTGGTCCGTATTTATGCCAACGCATCGGATTCAGGTTTGTTCTGGGATATTCAAGTGGAAGACAATGGGATCGGCTTTGACGAAATTTACATAGACAAGATCTTCAAGCCCTTTCAGCGGCTCCACGGGAGGAGTTCACCCTATAAGGGTACGGGCATGGGGCTGGCTATCTGCCGAAAGATCGTGGAGCGGCACGGAGGGATCATCACGGCCAGGAGCGTCCCGGGAAAAGGAACGACGTTCATTGTCAGCCTGCCGAAGTTGGAGTAAGATGCTCAGTGTGAACCTATAAACTTTCGGCCTTGGGGCTTGACCTTTTGGTGATCCTGAGAAGCGTGCACATCCTGCTCAGGATTTCGTGTAGTGAACACCCTATCAAGGGAGGATAGGTCTTGAATACCAATAGTGAACCACTCATTCTGATGGCCGACGACGATGCTGATGATTGCACCCTGGCCAGGAATGCCTTAAGGGAATCGGGGGCTCGCGGTGCCATGCGCTGTATCGAGAACGGGATGGAACTCATGGACTACCTCTCCCGCTCCGAATCAGCCCCTGTTCTGATACTGCTCGATCTTAACATGCCCATCAAGGACGGTCGACAAGTCCTGAAAGAGATCAAGTCCACGCCTGCGTTTCAGCACATTCCCGTTGTAGTGTTCACCACATCCCGTGAAAGTAAAGATATCGCCTACAGTGTTGAAATGGGGGCACAGTCGTTCATTACGAAACCAAACACCTTCGGCGAGTGGGTCAGCATCATGAAGTCTTTGGCGGATCGATGGCTCGCGGCCGG
>CAYLJZ010000135.1:0-5379 GCA_964384085.1 uncultured Desulfobacteraceae bacterium | reverse complement strand
GACCACTGAACCCCCATATCCACTCCATCAGCGTCAGAGGCATTATGTTTCTCGACATCTTGATCACGGGTCTCATCAGCGGCAGCGTCTACGCCCTCCTCGCGATCGGCTTCTCCCTGATCTTCGGCGTGGCCCGCATCGTCAATATCGCCCATACGGCCTTTTACATGCTGGCCGCCTACTGCATCTATTTTATGGTCCAGAAGGGGGGGCTCCATCCTGTTTGGGCGATGCTGGCTGCCTTTGTCATCGTCACCCTCCTGGGCCTCCTGGCCTACAAGCTCTTCATCGATCCCATACGGGAGCACGAGGGCGCGGTCCTGATCGGGACCATCGCCCTTGCCATCGCCATGCAGGAATTCATGCTTCTTGTGTTCAGCGGGGACTATGTGAGCGTTCCTGCCCTGATCAAGGGCTACTTTGCGGTCTCGGGCGTCAAGGTCTTCTACCAGCAGCTTCTCACCTTTGGCATGGTCATTGTCATCCTGTTTGCTCTGTGGGTCCTCCTCATGAAGACGCGGCTCGGGCTCGCCATACGGTCCACGGCCGAGGACCGGGAGGTGGCCAATCTCATGGGCATGAACGACAGCCGGGTGGCCATGACAGCCATGGGGGTCTCCGTGGGGTTGGCCGCGGTCACGGGCGCGGTCATCGCGCCGTTGACCATCCTCACCCCCTTCATGTGGATGCATCCCCTCATCATGATGATGGCAGTGGTGGTCCTGGGCGGCATGGGGAGCATCAAGGGGAGCTTTGCGGGGGCCTATATCCTTGGATTTGCAGAATCCCTGGTGGTTTTCCTGATCCCTCAGGGGGCCTTTCTCAAGGGATCGGTCGCCCTGAGCATCATGATCCTGGTCCTTCTGATCCGGCCGGAAGGTCTTTTCGGCATCGCCTTTGAGGAAGAGAGGTAGCGGCATGGATCTGTTGTGGTTTTATATTCGAAAAGGGTATCGGGTGGTCAAGAATGAGGTCCTGGTTCTCCCGAGCCGGGTCGTTCTGGTTCTGTTTGTGATGACCGTCCTTTTGTTGCCCCTTTTTACCCACGATGCGTATACCCTTCGAATCCTGATCCTGACCAGCATCTTCGCCATCCTGGCCGCGAGCTGGGACCTCCTCTCCGGATATACCGGCCAGATGAACTTCGGTCACGCCCTCTTTTTCGGCGTGGGGGCCTATACTGCGGCCCTCCTGAATCTTCATGTCCATATCCCCCCCTGGGGAAGCATCCCATTGGGCGGACTGGCGGCTGTCCTGGCCGGTCTGATCATCGGGATTCCCTGTCTTCGGTTGCGGGGCACCTACCTGGCCCTGACCACGCTGGCCTTTCCGATTATTCTGCTGGGCGTCATTTTCGCTTTGCCGGAGATCACCGGCGGCGAGCTGGGCGTCTCGGGACTCGCACGTCTCACAAACTCTCGAATCTGGGACTATTACATCACCGTGGGCCTGATGCTGGTACTGTGCACTGTCATGTGGAAGATCACGGATTCCGACACCGGCATTATCTTTCACGCCATTCGAGAAGACGATCTGGCGGTGAGGGCCGCGGGCATCAACACCACGCGCTACAAGCTCCTGGCCTTCAGCCTCAGCGGGTTCTTCGCCGGAATATCGGGCGGGCTGTATGCCCACTTCATGCGGATAGCCGGCCCATCCACCCTGGAGGTCTCCATGTCGTTCACCGTGGTGATCTGGGCCATTTTCGGCGGGATCGTAACCATCTACGGCCCGGTGGGCGCGGTGTTCATCCTCTTTCCCATGCTGGAGTTCTTCCGCTTCTGGCCGGAATACCGGACCCTCATGTTTGCAGGGGTCGTACTTCTCATTCTTCTCTATATGCCCGAGGGTCTCCTTCCCTGGATTCGCGACAAGATCGAGGTCGAGTGTCCCCGGTGCAAGATACGGAACGTGGCGACCCGAAAGACCTGCCGGATCTGTACGGCGTCGCTGGATTGAGGGAAGTGAAGAGTGAAGAATGAAAACCTGGTGGAGGCAGGCATGGTTCGATCCCCATAAACCCAACAAACCCAAGGAACTCAACGAACCCGAATAACCTGAACCCTGAACCTTCACACGAGGAGACTATGGACCCGAAAGAATCCTATCTGTCCAAGCCGTGGTTGGAGTTTTATCCGGAGGGCGTGCCAGAAGACGTGGACGTTCCCCCCGTCTCCGTGCCGGAACTGTTCGATGGGGTGGCAAAAAAGTACGGGGGCAAGGTCGCCCTGATCTTTTACGGGAGCAAGATCACCTATGCCAAGCTCAAGGACCTGATCGATCGTTTTGCCACGGCCCTGCATCGGCTGGGGGTGAAAAAGGGCGACACGGTCGCGCTCTATCTCCTCAACTGTCCCCAGTATGTGGTCGCCTACTTTGCCGCGTTGAAATTGGGGGCCAAGGTAACGCCCATCAGCCCGGTGTACACCAGCCAGGAGGTGCGCCACCAGATCGTGGACAGCGATGCGTCGACCATTGTCTGCGAGGACATCCTCTACGACAATGTGGCCAAGGCCGGGGTTTCCCTCAAGAATATCATTCTCACCAATATCGGCGATTATCTACCGGCCATCAAGCGTCTTTTTGGGAGAAACGCCCTGGCCAAGGCCTACAAGGGGATGGAGGCCCCTTCCGCAGACCGTGCAAAGGCATCGGGGCTCCACCTTTTCCAGGATCTGGTCAAGGACACCCCGCCCGATCCGCCGAAGGTGGCGATTGACCCCGAAAAGGACATTGCGGCCCTTCCCTATACGGGCGGGACGACCGGGCTTCCCAAGGCCGCCATCCTGACCCATCGCAACATGGTGGCCCTTCAGGCCCAGATACTCGCCTTCTGGCCCATCTTCGAGGAGGGGAAAGAGGTGGGAATCGCCTTCCTCCCCTTTTTCCACATCTACGGTCAGGTGGTGGTCATGCTGAGCGGGCTGGTTCAGGGATCCACCCTGGTCCTATTCACCACTCCGGACCTGGATGAGATCATATCGGCCATGGAGCGATACCAGGCCTCGGCCTTTTACGGGGTCCCCACCCTGTTCGAGTATCTCAAAGAGTATGAAAAGACGGATCGGGTCAACTGGAAGCGGTTGAAGCTCATTGCCTGCGGGGCCGACACCCTCCATGAGTCCACCATTCAGGGATGGGAGCGGCGGACCGGGGTCAAGATCTTAGAGGGGTACGGCATGACCGAAACCACTGCGGTCAGTCACAGCACCCCCTACAACCGACCCAAAGCGGGCTCCTTCGGCGTGCCCCTGCCGGGAGTTACTGCGGCCATTGTGGATGTGGACGGGACCGATTTTGTCCCCGTGGGCGAGGTGGGGGAGCTGATCCTGAATGGTCCCAACATCATGCAGGGCTACTGGAAGCGGCCCAAAGAGACCGAGGAGTCCCTGGTGGAGATCGAAGGAAAAAAATGGCTTCGGACCGGGGACCTGGTGCGGATGGATGAAGAGGGATATTTCCACTTCTTCGACCGAAAGCGGGACCTCATCAAGTACAAGGGCTACTCGGTTTTTGCCAGGCACGTGGAGGAGGTCCTCTACGGCCATCCCCAGATCAAGGCGGCTGGGGTGGTTGGCGTCCCCGACCCGGCTGCAGGGCAGATCATCAAGGCGTATGTGGTCCTTCAGAGCGAGGCCAGGGGTAAGGTATCGGAAGAGGAGATCATGGAATTCTGCCGACAGAGCATGGCCCACTACAAGGTCCCCAAGATCATCGAATTTCGAGGGGAACTCCCCAAGACCGACGTGGGAAAGGTCTCCAGGCGTGAACTGAGAGAAGAGGCCGAGGGAATCTGATATGTCGCAACCCTTTCTGGAGGTCCAGGCCCTGCGGAAGGGCTTTGGCGGGCTTCGGGCCGTCAATGACGTGAGTTTTTCCATGGGACGGGATGAGATCCTGGGCCTGATCGGTCCCAACGGCGCGGGGAAAACAACCCTCCTGAGACTCATCACGGCCATCTTGCGGCCTGATTCCGGATCCATCCGCTACAAGGGAGAGGAGATCACCGGGCTCAAGACATGGAGCATTGTGAACCGGGGCATCGCCTGCACCTTTCAGAACATGCGGCCCTTTCGGCGGCTCCCCATCATTGCCAATGTGATGGTCTCGTGCCTGTCGCCCCGCGCCATGAAACGGGGGGAATGGGTCAAGAAGGTGGAGGCCAAGGCCATGGACGCCCTGGAGTTTGCCGGGATTTCGGACATGGCCCTTGAAAAGGCGTCCACCCTGTCCCAGGGGGACCTCAAGCGCCTGGAGGTGGCCCGGGCCATTGCCACCGAACCCGAACTCCTCCTCCTGGACGAACCCTTTGGCGGGCTCAGCCCTGCGGAGACGGAATTGATGGCCAAGTCGATTCAGAGGCTCAACAAGGGGGGCCGGTTCGGCCGGCTTCACAGCGAGGGACCGGCCATGATTATCGTGGAGCACAAGCTCCAACAGCTCATGAAGATCGTGAATCGAATCATTGTCCTCAATTTCGGGACCATCATCGCCGACGGCAGGCCTGAGGACATCGTGACCAACGAAAAGGTGGTGGAGGCCTATCTCGGCCAGGAGGAGATGTGACAGTGCTGCTGACGGTTTCCCACATGACGGTCTGCTACGACAAGGCCATGCTCTTAAACGACATCAGCATGGAGGTGGACACGGGCGAGTTAGTGAGCCTGGTAGGCCCCAACGGGGCCGGCAAATCGACCCTTCTGCGCGCCATTACCGGGCTGGTGGCCTGGGAAGCAAGGCTCAAAAAGCGCTCGGCCCAGGGGGACATCACCGTCCAGGGGGAGGTGGTCTTTGACGGCGAGCGGATCGACCTGGTCCCGGCGCACCGAATCGTGGAAAAGGGCCTGATCCATTGTCCGGAGCGGCGGCGGCCTTTCCGGGAGATGAACGTTCGGGACAATCTTCTGGCTGGGGCCTATCTGATGAAAGACAGGGTCCGTATCGAAGAAAACCTCGGGAGGGTCTACGACCTCTTTCCGGTGCTCAAGGCCCGCGTCAAACAAATCTCCGGGACCCTCTCCGGCGGCGAGCAGCAGATGCTGGCCATCGGCCGGGCCATGATGTCCAACCCCCGCCTGTTGTGCATCGATGAGCCCTCCACCGGCCTGGCCCCCAAGACAAGGGCCGAGGTCTTCAGCAAGATTCGGGAGATCAGCGGCCTCGGCATCACGGTCCTCTTGGTGGAACAGGAGGTAAGCACCGTCTTCAAAATGGCCTCCCGGAACTATGTCCTCTCCTCCGGCAAGATCATCGCCCAGGGCCACGGCGACGAGCTCCTTCAGAACGAGGTCATCCGCAAAACCTACCTGGGGCTGTAACCGGCCCCCACTCACCCTTCCATTCCAGGGTATCGCTGACCGAAAGTTTAAGTTGCGATCT
>CAYLJZ010000134.1:0-5384 GCA_964384085.1 uncultured Desulfobacteraceae bacterium | reverse complement strand
CCGAACATATACCCGATCTCTCTTGCCCCTACGCCGATATCTCCGGCAGGAACATCCGTGTCAGGGCCCACATGCCGGCTCAGCTCGGTCATGAAACTCTGGCAGAACCGCATGACTTCATTTTCGGATTTCCCTTTGGGATCAAAGTCGGAGCCGCCTTTCCCGCCCCCCATGGAGAGGGTGGTCAGGGCGTTCTTGAAGACCTGCTCGAACGCCAGAAATTTAAGGATGCTCAGATTCACGGAGGGGTGAAAGCGAATGCCCCCTTGTACGGCCCGAGGGCGCTGTTCATCTGTAACCTGAAACCACGATTGACATGCACCTGTCCATGGTCATCCGTCCAGGGGACCCGGAACATGATCACCCTTTCCGGTTCCATGATCCTTTCCAATATGGCCGCCTGCCGGTATTCGGGGTTTCGCTCCAGAACGGGCTGAATGGTTTCCATAACCTCTTTCACCGCCTGGTGGAATTCCTTTTCGTGAGGATCTCTTGCCATAACCGATTTCAAAATCTCTTCCATGAATAACCTCCTGTTTTTATTGATGATGGTGTGATATAGCGTTAAAAATTAATGTTCACGGTGCCCCAGTTTCAAATCTCACATCTCAGATCTCACATCTGAAATTTCAAATTGCCGATTCTCATCCCCCGTCCCGATAATCACGCACTGGGACTTTCTGCCGTCAATTTTGATGACAAGCGGCTTTTCCATTGTCACGTGCCTTAAAAACGTCGTTTCCTGAACCGTTGGAATCGAACGGACCCAGCTCCAGTCAAAATAGTCTTCAGCTCCCCCATCCTCTGTCACCGTAATGTAATCGATGCCCAGGGACGTAATATTCTGAAAAAAATGAGAGCCCTGAGAAGGGTCGGCCTTCAACTGCTTATTTCTGAGTTCGATGATGGCGCCCACTCCCGAGATATGCCGCCACTGGACCGGTATGCCGAGCCATCTGTCCGCCGACCCCCAGCGGCCGGGACCGATGAGTAGATATCTACGATTTTCCTTTAGCAACTGGGCATTTATCTGACCGATCTCCTCCGCAATCCGCACGGTTGCTCCGGCATCGAAGGCATCGGGTTTGACATAGACGATGTCTTTGATTTCCTCATTCTTGCCGTTTCCCAGGGCCGTTGTGGACCGGCAGAAGGCCCTGCTGAACTCTTCGGGGGTGATTTCCACACTGAACCGTTCTTCGTCGGCGACCATCGGCCTCATCTGGAGGAAAGAGAACTCGCCCTTACGATTCTTGTCCTCTGGGAGATCCACAGAGAACTCGATCTCTACGGGGCATCCCATCCCCTTTCTTCCCAATAGAAGGAGATCGGACAGGAGGTCCGGCAGGGGAAAAATATGATGTTTCAAGACCTGGGCAAAGGTCAGGACCTTCGGCCCCGGCATATACCCCGTATCTCGAATGCGGTCTTCCTCGGGCACATAGGTGCCGGCGAGGGCCCTGACCGGGAACTCGCTTTCCGCATCATCCACGTCCCGCTTTTCGAGGTTGGAATCGCGCCAGAGTTCGGGTCCCTCGGGATAATTCCGAATCCTCAAGGCATAGAAAAATCTCTGCGCATTGGTGGCGAGGATGTCCTTCACCGTGGAGAACTGGGGCATGATCTCCGGATATCTGGGGGAGAAGCGTAATGTTTTTTCCCCCTCCACAACCGTCTTACCCAGGCCCAGGGCAACATGGGCAATCCCCTCGTCGGGCTTCATTCGGGATACCGGGTAGAAATTATGAGACTGAGCCACGCCCGAGATGCACGGGTAGAAATAGTCCCCATATTCCTTTCCGGAAAGCTGTTGAATGATAACCGCCATGGACTCTGCCTGGGGCTGGTTCGATGTGCTTCTCGCAAAGGCCTTGGGGCTTTCGTAGTAGGTCGAAGCGTAGACCAGCTTCACCGCTGTTATGAGATGCCTTAGGCGGACCGTTGAATCCGGATGATTGTTGGGAATCATATAGGTCTCATACAGCCCGGCATAGGGCTGAAACTGGGCGTCTTCCAGAAGGCTTGAAGACCGGATGGAAAGGGGGATGCTGACCTGGGCCACAAATGCCTCCAGGTCTTTGGCCAGCCATTCAGGCATTTCCGCCTCCAGGAACCCTTTCGCGACCTCTTCATCGGTGAACCCGTCTTTGGCAAAGTGTTCCAGGTGGTTCTGCGCTACGAACGACTCGAATCCGTCTGTACAGATGACCAGGGTCTTTGGTATTCGAATCTTGATTCCGGAATATTTTTCGTGAAGCTCCTGGTTTTGCTCGAGGACCGTGGACATGAAGGCCAGACTCCTCGCCTTGCCTCCCAGGGAGCCCTGGCCGATCTTGAGGAAATCGGCGATGAAGGGATCAAAGTGTTCCGCCCTGAACCGGGCCACCACCCCTTTCTGGCGCAGTCTTCGCAAGGCCCGAATGTTCGAGATAATATAGTCCCGCATTTCAGAGACGCTGGCGAAATCACTGGCTCGAACCTCGCGGAATTTAGAGGCCAGGGCGATCTCGGAACGGGCCATGATCCAGTTGGAAAAGTGATTTCGTTCGGCATGATAGCTGAGTGACGCATCGGGTATTCGTGCCAGCTTGGTTTCCAGCGTGTGGAGATTGGAGGCCCGGTCTACCTCTTTGCCGTCAGGCATACGGAAGATAAAATCTCCAAACCCGAGACGGGACAGGAAGAAGTCGTGTATCTCAGAGAGGAGTTGAGGAGAATTCTTGTCCAAAAAATCTGCCGGGACCAGCTCCGCCTTTTTCCGGTTGCTCGATTCCGAGCTCAGCAGGAGGAGCGGAACGTCAGGAACCTCCTTTCGGATCTGGGAAAGGAGGAGAAATCCCGTATTGTCGTCCATTCGGTGGTTTTTGGGGAGTCGCGCGTCTGAGATCACGCCGAAGAGGAAAGGCCGAAATTTCTGGTAAAGGGAGAGGGCTTCCTCATAATTGGTGGCCAGGAGGATCTTGGGCCGGGCCCGCATGGTGAGCAGCCGGTGTTCTTCATTCAGCCCCACCTTGAGCACGGCCTGGGTCTGTTTGACGATCTCCTTGTAGATGAGCGGCAGGAAGGATGAGTAGTATACCGGCGAGTCCTCCACCAGGATCAGGACCCGCACCATGGCCTTCTCGGTGTCGGCGTCCACGTTCAGGTGATCTTCGGCATTCTTGACCAGGGCCAGGAGGAGATCGGAATTTCCCGACCAGATAAAAATCTTGTCGATCCCCTCGCAGTTTTTGTTTTCAGGGAGAGGATAGATCCCCCTGGGGCTGTGGGCCAGGAGGATGACCGGAAGACCGGGGTGGGTCTTTTTCGCCTTCAATCCCAGGGTAAAGGCGTCCATCTCCTCGAGGTGGGGGGTCGTGACCACCATGTCGAATTTTCTCATGTTGAGGAGGGCCAGGGCGTCAAAGGCAGAGGACGTCCGGGTCACCCTGGGCGGATGGCTCAGGTTCAACCCGCTGTATTCGTTGATAATCCGGGACGCGAGGCTGCCGTCTTCCTCCATGATGAAGGCGTCGTAGGGACTCGACACCAGGAGGATCTCCCGGATTTTCTTGGACATGAGTTCATGATAGATCTTGAAGCGGGCGTAAAATTCCATGGCAGCCTGTTGTTTTGTTGCAACCCTTTATGGGTGTCGAGGTTCAAGGGTTCACTGTCGGGGTGCAGCTTCTTAAAAGACCCTCCCAAATGGGAGGGTCTTTTGAGTTTTAAGAATCGATGACGGCGAGGGCCTCATCCCGGTACGCATCCATGACGTATGGAATCCCCGTTATCTTGGCGCACTCTTCTGTCAGAGAGAAGATATCCTTCCGGCTGATATACTGGACTTCCCAGTTTCTCGAGCCCGCCATCAATTGCTGAAGTCCCACCTTGAGCTTGTCCACGGCACTGAATATGCCAACGGCTCCGAGGGGGAGGTTATCCGCCTCGGCCCCGTACTTCTCTTTAAGGACCTCATAATTCATGAAGATTTCTTCTTTTGTCGATCCATATTTCGCAACGTTTGGCGGGAGCCCTCCCTGTTCGCCCCTCAGCCACCGTTCCGCATTTTTTCCCACCATGCCCGGAATCATCAGGGCGCGGCCCATGCAAACGGCCTTGCAGTAGGGGGCCCCCAATGCCAGGGCCTTGAACACATGGTCTTCCGCGGAAAACCCGCCGGCAAAGGCGATATCCGGGACCCATAGGCCCCTCTTGGCAAGACGGTCGCACAGCTCATAGGCCATGGAGTGGAGATAGATGGAGGGGATCCCCCATTCGTTCATCATCCGCCACGGGCTCATGCCGGTGCCCCCGGGGGCCCCGTCGATGGTCAAGAGGTCGATCTTGGCATCACTGGACCACCGAATGGCCATGGCCAGTTCCCGCATGGGATAGGCCCCGGTTTTGAGGGTAACCCTCTTGGCCCCTAACTCCCGTATCCGCTTCACCTCATTCATGAACCCTTCCTGGTCGATGAAGCCCAGGCGGGAATGACGCTCGAACTGTTTCAGAGGGCCTGCCTTGAAGGCGGCCTGGAACGCGGGGACGTCCGGGTCAGGGGTGACGATATAGCCCCTTCTCTTGAGTTCGATGGCCCGATCCAGGGAATTGACCTTGATCTCTCCACCGATGCACTTGGCGCCCTGGCCCCATTTGAGTTCAACGGTCTCCACTCCCAGTTTGTCGATGACATACTCGGCGACACCATTCCGAGTGTCTTCCACGTTCATCTGAACCAGGATATCCCCATAGCCTTCGTGGTAACGCCGGTATTCCCTGACGCGACGGTCCATTTCAGGGGAGTTCTTTACCTTGCCGTTGTTCTTGAACTCCAGCTCCGGGTCGATGCCGCAGACGTTCTCTCCGCAGACCAGGGTGATGCCGCTGATGGCGGCCCCGATGGCAAAGTGGTCCCAGTTTTTCCTCGCGATATCGGTGCTCCCGAGGGCCCCCGTAAATATGGGGACTTTCATTTTTACCTTTTCCGTGACGCCGAACGAGGTTTCGGTATTGACCGTCGGAAAGGTTGCCTTGTCCGGATCAGGTTCGACCCCCTTGGCGCCCATGGCATAGCCCATGATGTTCAGATGGGAGTAATCAACCGGATAGTCCTTGTCTGCGCCGGCCGTGATGCTGCCGAACGGCTGTGGGTAGAGGAGTTCCCTTCCCCGGAAGGTGGCATTGAACATGTCGCAGTTGCCCTTGCATCCATCCACACACCTGCTGCAAATGCCGGACTGGGGGGCCACATCCCGCGAACGGTTTTTGGTTTGAAGCGCTTCATTTGAATTGGGTCTCTGTAAGTTCACTCTGTTGTCCTCCTTTTTAGTGGGTCAGGGAAGAGAACAAAAAAAGGCGTCTTCCCTGGGTAGGGTTTAGACGCCTTTGTCTTATTGCGATAT
>CAYLJZ010000133.1:0-5443 GCA_964384085.1 uncultured Desulfobacteraceae bacterium | reverse complement strand
CGCGTGACCTTTCGGCTGAAAAGGCCATACAGCCGGTTTTTGATCAATGCCGGTTTTGTGGTCCGGATCCTGCCTCGCCATATCTGGGAAACGATTTCAGATCCCTATCAGACCCAGTCTTCAGGGGTTACCATGGGATGCGGCCCCTATCGATTCGACGGATTTGATCCAAGCGCCGGGCTCATCCGCTTTCAATCCAATACCCGGTATTACGGTCAGGTCCCCCGAACGGCACAGGTGACATACCGCACCTATGGAACCATGGACCTCCTGGCCTTAGACATGATCAGGGGAGAGGTGGATCTTTTCTACCAGTACGCCGCCGGCATGCCTGCCCCCTATGTGGAAAAACTTGTCGCGCAACCTCGCCTGGGCCTCCAGGAGGCCGTTTCCATGGGTGTCCCGGCCGTGCTGGGATTCAATCTGGAGCGGCCTTTGGTCGGCGCACTCGCTGTGCGCCAGGCCATTGCCCTGGCCATTGACTATCCCCAGATAAATGCCTCCCTCATGAACGGGAAAGGAATGATCCCCTCTCCGGGTCTGGTTCCCCCCTCGTTTCCATTTCACGCGGACCTTGCCCCATGGTCCCGGGATGTGGAGAAGGGGAGGGCGCTCCTCTCTTCCCAAGGGCTTGTCCCTGGAGACAAGGACGGGATTCTCAAAAACGCCGAAGGAGAGGCTGCGACGCTTACCCTCCTGGTTCGGTCCGACCTGTGGGGCGAGGGGCAGATCGTCAAGCTGCTGGCACGGGACCTCGAGGAAGTGGGCATCAAGTTGACCGTGCGGTCTGCGGACCTTTCCACCTACCTTGCCTTTCTCAAGGAGGGCGACTACGACCTGGTCCTTTTTCGGACCACGCCATGGGGCATGATGATGCATGCGGGTTGCGGCAGCGGGTACTTTGATTCCAGGACGGCAGGGAGCCTCAATATATGCCGTCTCAAGGATAGGGAGTTCTCTCATCTCTGCGACCGGATTCTGGCGACCACCGAATCCAAGCCCCTTGAAACCCTTTACGGCAGAGTTCAGCAGTATTACGCTGAACACCTGCCGGCAGTGGCCCTGTGCTGGGGCAGGAGTATATTCCCCTATGCAAGAGAATGGCAGGGTTTTAAAATAAATCAGTTGGAAGGGGGCTTGGCCAATCGTTTTTCCTGGGCGGTGCTCGAACCTCCCGGAACCGGACCGATGGAGGCGCGTTAGGAGGCACGATGTCACGGGGGAAAATATCGCGCTATCTGCTGAGCATTGTCTTTGTCTTGAGCCTGAATTTCCTCATTGTTGAGTTCCTGCCAGGCGATCCGTTGGTGCACCTGCTGGGCGAAGAGGCCTATGTTCACCTTCAGACAAGAAATCCCCGCGCCCTGACACAACTGAGGGACAAGTACGGGTTGAACAGACCGATCCATGAGCGCTACCTGACCGCCATGGCCGATATTCTCAGACTCCGCCTGGGCTGGTCCTATCAGTATGGAAGACCCGTGTCCCAGGTCCTTTTGTACCGGCTCAATTGGACCCTGCTCCTCCTCGTCCCCGCCGTATGTCTCTCTGCGCTATTCGGCCTGGTTTTGGGCTGCCTAACCGGCCGTCCAGGAAAGAATCGCGTGGACCGGGTGATGACTCCCCTCTGTCTCACCGTCTATGCCACTCCTGCATACTGTCTGGCCTTTCTCCTTTTGCTCATATTTGCCTTTTCAAGCGACCTGTTGCCGTTAGGCGGCATGACTGCATCCGGACAAACAGGTTATATGAGAGCAGGGGACGTCTTGCGGCATCTGGCCCTCCCCCTGTGCGTGCTGGTACTCCACAATACGGCCTATCTGGCCATCATCATGCGAGGCGCTGTCCGTCAGGCCTTCACGGAAGATTTTGTAGTTACGGCTGTGTCCAAGGGCCTCAAACCCTGGGCAGTGATGCTGCGCCATGTGCTTCTCAATGCCCTGTCGCCCTTTGTCGCGGCCGTGGCCATCAACTTTGGCTTTATCGCGGGCGGGGCCCTCCTCGTGGAGGTGGTCTTTTCATGGCAGGGAATGGGCAGCCTCATGTACGGGGCCGTCCTGGCCAGGGATTACCCGGTCCTCTCCGGCTGTTTTCTGATCCTTGCGCTTGCGGTAATCGGGGCCAACATCATGGCCGATCTCTTCTCCACGTTCATTGACCCCAGGGTGAGAGATGACGCTGCCTCTGCTTAGACGCCTGCAGGGGTTGGCGCCTGCCGTTGTCCTTGGACTCCTCTGCATAGCTGCTGCGGTCCCGGGCCTGTTCGTTCCTGGTACTCCAGGAACGCTCGATCGACCCTATATGGAACCAGGACCGGGGCACGTTCTGGGAACCGACAGCATCGGCCAGGACCTGTTGAGCGAGCTGGTGGTTGCGGCCCGCATTTCCCTGGGCGCAGCCCTCCTGGCATCGCTGGTGGCCACATCCCTCGGGGTTTTCGTGGGGTTGGCCGCAGGGTATCTCCGGGGCCTCTGGGATGAGTGGCTCATGCGCATGACAGATGTGTTCCTGCTGCTGCCCGGGCTGCCGCTGATCATCCTCCTGGCCGCATACCTGAATTCGGGGCTGGCAGGGATTGCCCTGGTGATCGGCCTTACCGCATGGCCCGGCACGGCCCGTGTGGTCCGCGCCAATGTAGGGCAGGTGCGCCAGAGCAACTTCATCAGAAGCGCCGAGGCCATGGGGGCCGGAAACATCTACATCATGCTCCGACACATCCTGCCCAACATCTATCCACTGGTTCTTGCCAAGGGGACCCTGGCAGCCGCGTCCGCCATGGTTGCCGAGGCCGGGGTGAGTTTTCTCGGACTGGGCGATCCCCATTACAGGAGCTGGGGCGCCATGCTCCATGATGCCTTTACCAGCGGGGGGCTTTTGAATGGCTGTTACTGGTGGTATCTCCCCCCCATTGTCTGCATATCGGCAACGGTCCTGTCCCTGACCCTGGTGGGGCAACGCCTCCTGGATCCGGTTGATGAACGTCCCGTGTTCGGCAAGCCCGTTCGGCTGCCATCTGGTTCGGACGACCCTGAAAATCCGTTAGAAGAGATCCTCCGGGTAAGGGATCTGTCTGTGGACTTCCTGAACCCGGATCGCACCCTGACCCGCGCCATTGATCATCTGGATCTGGCTGTTTCAAGGGGTCAGCGAGCGGCAATCATCGGCCAGACGGGCAGTGGAAAAAGCGTCCTGTTACTGGCCCTGATGGGCCTTCTTCCACAAAATGGAGTGATGTCGGGCCACATCCGATACAGGGATAAGGAACTGGCGTCACTGCCTGAAAAGGCACTTCGAAAATTGAGGGGCAGGGAAATCTCCTATGTTCCCCAGGGCACGGGGTGCGCCCTCAATCCGCTGCTGACGGTCGGATATCAGGTGGCCGAGCAGGCAAGGGCGCATCAGAAAATATCCAGGGCTGCAGCCATGGAGAGGGCGGTTCTGATGCTCCGCAAAACCGGAATTCCCGAGGCCGAAAGGCGCAGCCGCGACTATCCCCATCGCTACAGCGGGGGCATGGTCCAACGGGCACTGGTGGCCATGGGGCTGGCTTCAGGGGCCTCCCTCATCCTGCTGGATGAACCGACCAAGGGGCTCGATCCCATGAACAGGGATGCCCTCCTTCATATCCTGACGGAGATGGACGAGAAGACCCTCGTGGCAGTGACCCATGATCTGGAGTTTGCGGAACGATTTGCCCATCAGGTGGTTGTGATGCTCGATTCACGGATTGTGGAAGTCTCCCCATCCGGGGATTTTTTCAATGAACCCCTTCATCCCTACGCCATGGCCCTTCTGAAGGCCCAGCCCCGTCATGGGCTACAGGTCATTGCTTCATCGGAGTCCGGGCCATTCCAGGCGCCGGGGTGTCCATTTGCCGGACGTTGCAGCAAGACTTCTTCAATATGCCATGACGTGCCGCCCCTGGTGGACAGGGGTGGCCGCTGGGTGCGATGCTGGCGCTATGCTTCTTAAAGCACATAACCTCCATAAGACATTTCGGACCGGAAGGCGGAAAACACGGCGTATCACGGTCTTGGACGGGGTGGGCATCTCTCTGGATCGCGGGGAGACCCTGGGTGTCGTTGGGCCCAGCGGGGCCGGCAAGACCACCCTGGCCCTCATCCTCGCCGGACTGGAGAGGCCGGATCGGGGAGAGGTCCGTCTGAATGGCCTATCTGTCTGGCCCCGGGAAAAGGGCACGGCAAAGGCGATCCGCCGACGTATCCAGATCGTCTGGCAGCATCCTGAAACCGCCTTCAATCCCCGGTGGAGACTGGGCCGGAGTATGCTGGAGCCGTATCGCATCCACGGGCTCCCCATGAAGCTGGGGCAGGTTGAGGCGGATCTGCGGCAGGTGGGCCTCGGGATGCAGGTACTCAACCGACGGCCGCGTCAGCTCAGCGGCGGGGAATTGCAGCGTCTGGTTATCGCGCGGGCCATGAGCCTGAACCCGGAGGTGGTGATGCTGGATGAGCCGACCAGCATGCTGGATGCCATCACCCAGGCCGAGGTCATCCGGCTCCTTCAGGAGATCCAGAAAAAAACCGGTGTGGCCTATCTCTTCATCAGCCACAGTCCGGATCTCGTCAGGCATTTCAGCACCCGCAGGATGATACTGACAGACGGAAAATTAACCCGCTTTTGCGACGGACAGGTCCAGACATCAGAGAAGGCAAAAAAGGTCCATGAACATGAAGACAAACCATGAACATCCCTTCAGCCATGCAGAGGCCTGGGAGCGACAGATGGCGGAATGGCGGCGCGTACGCCAAGAAAAGGGCGCCGATCCTGCTTGTGCGGCGTTCTGGGACAGTCTCCATATCTGGGAGGATTACGAGCGCTATACCAACTATCCGGGCCGACTGATTCGGCCTGTACTCGATTCTGTCGATTCCAATCAGACGGTGCTCGATATCGGGGCTGGAAGCGGCACCTTCGCCATTCCCCTGGCAAAACAGGCCAGATGGGTGACAGCCGTAGAGCCTTCATGGGCCCAGTGCAGACGCTTGAATGAGGCCGCGGCATTGGAGGGAATCGGCAATATCTCCATGATCCAGAAAGACTGGAACACAGTTGGTCTCGAAGAAGTGGAACGTCACGACGTGGTCGTGGCAAGTTACTGCCTTTTTATGACGGGTATGGCCGCGGCGGTATCAAAAATGCGACAACTGGCCCGGCGACGCCTCTTTCTGGTCCACCTGGCAGGACATGACCTTGCGGATGTGATCCGTGAGATTCGAGGAGAAGAAGCCCAGGTGCCGGACCATCGGATGCTGGTCATGGTCTTGAAGGAGATGGGACTTACTCCAACGATCCGGATCTTTTCCCGAGACTATACCTTGCCCCTCCATCTTCAGTTGGAGATGTTCCGGTTGGCACAGGGCTTCACAGACTCCGAGATTTGTTATCTGAAAAAGGCACTGGAGCTTTCTGGCCGGATCTT
>CAYLJZ010000132.1:0-5462 GCA_964384085.1 uncultured Desulfobacteraceae bacterium | reverse complement strand
AGGGCAAATACGACGAGCATCAGGCCGAAAAGACCGTTTTCATAGTAAGGGAGGATACCTGCGTATACCGGAAACAGGAGAAGGCCTAGGATAAGCATAGCCATTCCCGCAAATAGAAGGATAACGACCTCAAGGGAAAGGTCGGCCGGTTTTAAAAGCCCGGATTGCGCCATCTGCTTCGGCCTTCTCCCGCTCTTGGCCACCATCGGATTTTCGTTGGGCAGCCGTGTGTTGTTCGTTTTAGGCTCCGTAAAGCTGATGCCCTTTGCAGAGGCAGCAGCGGTCATAGCGGCCCGAATACAGGTAACACATCGCCTCCCTGGCTTCCTCATCGGTATATGCTTTCAGCTCATAGACATCTGTCACCCGGTTGGAATTGATGCTGTATGCACCACCGAGCACCCGTACGACAGGGATCTCCGCCCACGGGTCATCAACGGACGATGCCAACCTTACCGCCGCGGTGGCCGGTTCCCACGTATGATATACGGTCGGGCTGTCGTAATAGATGAGGCTCATGTTGGTGATGCCGGATTTCCCGCCCATCTGGTATTTATGCAGAAGACAGCCGCCCTGCTCCTCAACCCCCGGCGACTTGTCCGCCTGCATCAGGTCCATGCCCGGGTCGTTGTATTTACCGATCTCCAGTTCTACGTCCACAAGCCTGACGCCATGGCGCTCAATAAATGCGTGCGCGCTGTCATCGATTCTGTCTACCACGATCCTGTCGCAGAGCTTCTTGGGAAGTCCGGAGCCTTCTCGGCCCGAAAACGCACCCATCAGGGCCCCTGGGCCGCTGAGTTGCAGACTGAAAAAGTACATGCCTACTTGTTCGCCGTATTTTGCAAAAACACCGATCCCGCCTTCCATGTACCATGGGGCAAATGTCGGCTCCCGGATATTCACGATGTAGATGTATCCGAGAGGGATTTCGGAAGAAGCCAATGTCAGCGGCGGGGGAAGAAGCTTTGCCACGCCTGCATCGGTCTGAAAGAACACATAGACGCCTTCCTCGTTGTTCATTGCGGCGTCCTTCATGAAGAGGCTGAACTCTTCCCGCGAGATGAGATAACTTCCTTTTTTCATCATGATTATCCTTTCTTCCTGAATCTGGTGGTATGTTTCAACCGGGAATGCCTGGCCATACGAAGACGGAAACCTATTCGCCACTCGCGCGCGGCGCGATTAGGATCACCTGGCAGAAGCGCTACACTCCTCCCCCAATTATATCGAGGTAAAATCCCCTGCCTTTCTGGCTTTCGCCACACCCAGTAAATAGGTGGTTAACCCTGCCTCTGCGCTTGGCATGTAGGCAGCCCCCAGGGCCATGTTGACGCAGCCGTTACGGTCGTCCTCCGTGACAAAGATGACGCGTCTGTTCTCTTCCGCGCCTTTTAGGACCGCCGCCGCGCATTCCTCCGGCATGATAGCATTTGCCGGGGCTTTGCCCGCCCTGTCCCAGATGGCAGTGGCGACGGTGCCGGGGATAATGGTAGAAAACCGGATGCCGTCGTCCCAGTATTCAAAGCGGAGCGAGTTGGTCATGCCCAACAATGCCGCTTTCGTGGCCGCATACATGCTTTGCAGGGGGAAATTGACAAAGGCAATGCCGGAGGCGGTATTCAGAATATGGCCGTCTTTCTGGGCCTTCATGTAGGGGAGGGCCGCGCGGATGCCGTAAAGGGCCCCATAAAAATTGATGCCGAAGGCCTTTGCCCAGTCCTCGTTGCCCAGTTCATCGAAAGCGCCTCCCAGGCCCAGCCCGGCATTATTGAACAGCAGGTCCAGTCTGCCGCTGCCAAAGGCTGCCGCGTTGTCCACCATGGCTTTGACGCTCTCCTCCTTGGTCACATCCGTCCGCACTCCCTTCACCTTGCCGGGATACCGCGCACTCAGGCGCTCCACGTGTTTTCCCAAATTGGCCTCATTGATGTCGGCCAGGGTCACGGCCCTGGCTCCCATCTCGAGCATGGCCTCCACCAGCGCCAGCCCGATCCCCGAGGCGCCGCCCGTAACTGCCGCAACCTTTCCTTCATAATAATTTTTCATCGATTCATCCTCCTTATCTCTGTACGTCTCCCCATATCCACCCTTCATAACCGTTAAAAATACGCGGCATCAGCCGCAGTCCATCTTCCAGCCTGTATGCATGACAGATGGAAGAACCTGTTTGGCTCTTACCGTCCTATTCAAATACAAAGGCCTTGCCGTATCCGGCTGCCGTGGCCTCGAGTATGCGAGCGCCCCTCTCTGCATCCCCGATGACGCGGACATTCTCAAACGCCTTGCAAAAGGCATCCGCAACGTCTTTCCTCGGCCTGACACCCATGGCCAGCACGATGGTTTCTCCTTTGACATCCAGATGGCTTCCATCAGAAGTTTTTTCGAGTAAAACCCCGTCAGGGTTGACGCGCAGCAGCTTATGACCCGGCAACAGGAGAACTCCACCTTTTATGATGCGGCCCATGACATCCATGAGTACCGAAGGATATACCCCCGGACCCATGGTGTCGAGCATTTCCACGATCGTCACCTGATGACCCGCCGCGATCAGGACCTCTGCGGTTTCGAGGCCTGTCATGCCGGACCCGATGACCACGCAGTCGCCCTTGACGGAGGCCCTCCCGAGGATCACATCCTCCGCAGTCACCACATGGTTGGCGTCTATGCCCGGGATGGGAGGAATGATCGCCGATGCTCCACAGGCCACGAACACGCCATACGGGTTAAGTGCCTTGATTTTATACACGTCGGCCTCGGTATTGAGCCTCACCTCGATATGGCTTTTCTCCACCAAGGCGATCAGGGAATCCACCAGCCGCGTGATCTTTTCCTTCCCCTCGCCCTTATCCGCCACATTCAACGTACCTCCGAGCCTTTCCCCTTTATCGAAGAGGACCACGCGAAATCCCCTCCTGTCGAGGAGGAGGCCGGCCTCGATTCCCGCAGGCCCTCCGCCCACCACGGCGACCGTACGTCCGTTCCCGTTCATCTTCGGGAACTTGTACTCCCTCTCCCGTCCTGTGAGCGGGTTCACTGCACACTTGATGTGATGCAGCCGGTCCAGTTCGCCGAAGCAGGCCAGACAACCGATGCACGTGCGGATCTCATCGGCACGCCCTGAAAAGGCCTTGCCGCACCACTCGGGGTCTGCCAGGTGGCCCCTGGCAACCCCCGCGATATCGAAGGCGCCCTCCTTCAGGAGCGCCTCGGCCACATGGGGTTCCTTGATATTGCACACGCCGATGACCGGGATTCTCACATTCTTTTTGATCTCGGCCGGCATGTATTTCTTCCATCCCTGCTCATAGGTGCCCGGCTCCACGCATGCCGGCACAGGGCTTTCGTATATGCCGCAACTGACATCGATGCAGTCTGCGCCGGCCCTTTCAAGCGCTCTGGCGATCTCCACGCCGTCCGTTAGAGCGACACCGTCATCGATGAATTCTTCTGCGCTGATGCGCACGCATAAGGGGAAGAACGGTCCGCAGCGACTCCGAATCCCCTCCAGGATCTCCACAACGATGCGCATCCGGTTTTCAAAACTGCCTCCGTACTTATCGGTTCGCTTGTTGGTATGGGGAGAGAGGAACTCGCCCAGAAGATACCCGTGGGCGCAGTGGACTTCGACCCCGTCAATTCCGGACATCTGGGCAAGCCGGGCGCCGTACACGAACCGCTCCACGATCTCCTCACATTCCCCGGTCGCAAGCGCCCTCGGCATTTCCCCGGTGACCCTGCACATGACCTCGGATGGCCCCACGCAGGGTTCGCCGAGCATCGCCTGGTGTGCCTCCCTTCCCGGATGCTGAAGCTGGACAAAGATCTTCGCGTCATATTTGTGGATCGCATTCGCCAGTCTTTCCATCCCGACGGCATCCGAAAACTTGCGAAGGGCGAGCTGATTGGGCATCCCCGCGCCATGGCCGTCCATGACCCGCGTGATCTCCGTGATGATGAGGCCTATGCCGCCCCTTGCCCTCTCCTCGTAGAAGGCGATGATGTCATCGCTTACGCCCCCTCCAGGGGCACCAAGGCTGGTCCCCATGGCCGTCATGGCGACCCGGTTTTTCAACGTCAGTCGCCCGATGGCGACAGGGCTGTTCAATAACTCGTACATTTTCATACCCCCTCCATTGCCTGGTTGATCCCATTGGGGTGATCGCGGATGCGTCCTCAACACATGCTATTTCTCCATGCTTTCAAGGGAAATCTGTCCGTAACGATTTTGTCAAAGGCTTCTCCTCCATCTGCTCGTTGTTGAGGCGCAGGGACCATGCAGATCAGAACAATACGATAAATCGTGCCGTGAATATGTGGGCTGCATCCAGGTCGGGACTTTCCCCTGGCGTGGGGATAAAGGTGTAGGCCAGCTCCGATGTGAGAGTCCAGAAGATACTCGACGTCTTGAAGACAAAGGTCGTCTGATACGCGGCCTGGAGCATCAATTCGCTGGCCCTCAGGTCTTTTGAATCGGACTTCACATCGGGGTAGAAAAAGGCGCCTGCCCCCGGCAGGTCGTTCAGCTTGGACCACGCCATACCCAAACTGAGGGTATCATAAGGCCGTCCAGGCACCAGACCGACCCCGTTGAGCCCGGCGCCCACATAGTCGTTCACCATCACTGAATCGGTGCCCGTGTGGCCATATTGAAAATACCCGATGAGCCCGGAATTATTGATGCCCGGCTTTTTGTACCAGAGCCGCTGGTTGGCAAACAGATAATAGCCCGTTGCCCCATCCTCCGCAGTGAGAGCGGGTGTGTAAAAGTCTCCAGTCTGTCGCCAGGCCCCCGCGCCAAGTCTGCCCGGCTTGCCATTTTTCCCAACGCGCCAGGAATATCCCAATTCTCCGATGTGAAGCTTGTAGGCGTTGAACTCCGGCCCCCACTTGAGACCCGTCTGTACGCCCCGGCCATAATTCCCGTCATAAAGGCCATAGGAGGCATAGAAGTCATGGGTGGGGGCAAAGTGGAGCGTGGCCCCATGGGCGGTATTGTAATAACCAGGGAATATGCTGAGCGCTGTCGGGTTGAGGCCTACGGGCACCCAGATCAGGCTGCTGATATCGTTACCGCTATCCTGGAGATGCCCTTCGGTGAGAAACACGGGTTTCGTTACCGTGCCAAAGAGACCGGGAGCATTCATCTTCCCGATTTGGAAAATGAGCTTGTCATCGAAGAGGCGTTGGTGCCACCAGGCCTGCATCATCTCGATGCGGCTTCGAGGCGGGGGGCCGTCCATGTTGGTAAACATCTGAACGCAACCGGCAGCACCCGTCATGTCATCCCCGGTAAACCCGAGGAATTCGACACCCAGCGTCCCTCCGGGGATCCCAAGGGCCTTGTCCATATCCAGAGAGGCGTGAATGCCCGTAGCCAGACTGGCATGCACCGAGTTGGGATCGCCCCCTCCCGAGGCAATCCAATTCGGCTCGAGAATCATGAATCCGCCGAGACGGAC
>CAYLJZ010000131.1:0-5493 GCA_964384085.1 uncultured Desulfobacteraceae bacterium | reverse complement strand
TTGTAGACTGAAGCGGCAAACATGGTGGGAACAGCCAAAAAGAACGAGAACTCGGCCGCGGTTTTGCGGTCAAGCTTTTCGACCATGCCGCCGATGATGGTGGCAGCGGAACGCGAAACTCCGGGGATCATGGCGATGCATTGGAACAGACCGATTTTAAATGCAGAAGGGTAACTTATGGATTGATCTTCTGAGGGGTTGTCAAACCACTTGTCAACGAAGATGAGAACGATTCCCCCCAACACGAGCATGACCGCCACCACAACCACGTTTTCGAGCAGACTGTCGATTAAATCACTTGCAATGTATCCGATCACAGCGGCAGGAATGAAGGCCGCAAAGAGTTTGTAATAAAAATCGAGGGTTTGAATAAATTTCTTCCAATACAAGACAACCACGGACAAAATAGCGCCGAACTGGATATTGACGGTGAACGCTTTGATAAAATCGCTAATTTCCATACCCATCAGTTCCTGGGTAATCATCATATGGCCGGTGGAAGAAACGGGGAGGAATTCGGTAAGGCCTTCGACAATGGCAATGATGACCGCTTCGAGTACGCTCATAATATTCTTTCTATTTTCTTTTCGTTACCATCCCGGCGCCGATTTCAATATCACAACCGTCGGCCCCTGCTCCCCTCGAAAACCGCGGCCATGATTTTGCCTATAACACAATAGCTGGCAGTATTCAATGACCTGATTTCATAGGTCTCGCATCCAAAGAACCGATCAGGGGATCGGCGTTCCTGGGGGAGTGAGGGAGAATCGATAAAAAGGTAGGGGAGTTACAACCTCTCTCAGCCAGGAGAGGGAGCAGGGATGAGTGACAGGCACCAGGGTGCGGAGGAGATTGGGCGAGGGGAAGGGCAGCAGCCGGTCCCTTCTGTTCAAGAACCGGCCTCTGCGGTTCGACGGACGACTCTATTGATTCTTACGGATATCGGTGATCTTCTGCTGGGTGTCGCCTAACTGGCAACTGTTTCTAAGTCAGGTTGAAATGCCGAATTTGGGGAGGACGTATGCCTGCAATACGACCCAACCCGCTATAATCAAAAGGATTACCCATATACTCATGCCGTTTCCTCTTTTTTGAGTTTTATCCTGTTCCACGTTTTTCAATGCTCTTCCTCGTCTATTACCATCGTTTACAGCCCACGGCTGCAGCGATTACCCTCAGGAGAACCCTCCATGAGAAGCGCACGAACTCGAGCTCGAAAGGCTTCCTAAGCTTTTCCCCGAGCCTGAAGCCATAGAAGAGAATGTTGATAAAACCTTTTCGCTGTCATTGGAACCACACACGGGACAGGGCCCCTTATCCTCACCGCTGCTTCGAAAGCAGAGGGACTCAAAAACGTTTCCACACTTATTGCATTTGAATTCAAAAATAGGCATCTATTCCTCCTTGTTGACCATACTGTCCATTATTTCTATAAAGAAACGAAATCAAAAAGAAGGTTACAGAATTGTTTTGAGGATTCTGCAACCGTTGACCAATAAGATAGATCATCAGATAGGGAATTGCAAATGAAACCGGGGGTCAGAAGGCGCCAGACGCAAGGCATTAGCTGTGAGATGGGGCAGGTTTCAGCTAAGATGTCAGCAGGTTAGGTAAAAATAGGCTCAGCCCGGGCCAGTAGGTGATCAAAAGGAGGGCAAAGAGGAGGAGCAGTAGAAAGGGGAGGGTCGCCTTGTAAACATCCATGACGGTTTTATCGAATCGGGAACTTGCGATAAAGAGGTTCAGCCCTACCGGGGGGGTATTGTAACCGATTCCCAGGTTGGCCAAGAAGATGATGCCCAGGTGCACCGGATCGATTCCGAATCTGGCGGCCAGTGGGACGATGAGAGGGACCACCACCAGGATGGCGCTGAATATATCCATCATGCACCCCACCAGGATAAGAAAGAGGTTGAGGATCAGGAGGAAGCCGATTTGGGTTGCCACCAGCCCTTCCATCATGTCCAGGATCCTCATCGGGATAAAAGCATCCACCAGATAGTTCGTGAAGCCGAGGGCCGCCCCCAGGATAATCATAATGCCCCCCACCATTTTCATGCTGTCCCGCATGATGACGGGAAGGTCTTTTATGAGCCTCAATTCATGAAAAACCATGGTTTTGATGCAGAGAACGTAGACGACCGTGAGGGCGGCGGCCTCTGTGGCGGTGCAGAATCCGGAATAGATCCCTGCAAGGATGAGGATCGGGATGGGGAGTTCCCATGCCGCCCCTTTGAGGGCGCGTAAGAATTCCCCGACTGAAAAGGCGGGTCTTTCGAGCCGCCATTTTCTCCCCATGTAAATAGAGAAGAGACAGGGGATTCCCACCATGAGGACGCCCGGCAGGAGGCCGGCCATAAACAGGTCCTCGATGCTGGTTCCCGAAACAAATCCGTAGAGGATGATGGGGAGGCTCGGCGGAAAGTGAAGGCCCAGACTTCCGGATGTGGTCATGAGGCCTAACGAGAAGCCTTCTTTATATTTTTCAGAGATGAGGGCGGGGTAGAGGAGACCGCCCAGGGCAATGATGGTGACGCCAGTGGCCCCGGTGATGGCGGTGAAAAAGGCGCACGAAACCAGGGCGACGACCCCGAGGCCGCCGGGGAGCCACCCGAAAAGCGCCCTCGAAAACCGTACAAGGCGGGCCGAGGTCCCTCCCTGTGAGAGAAGGTACCCGGCAAAGGTGAACAGGGGGATGGCCAGAAGGATCGGCGTATTGGCCAGGCGGAAGATTTCGATCGGTATGGCCGCCAGTTCGACCCCGCTCACATGGAGGCCGATCATGGCCGCTGCCAGTATCCCGGCAAACAGGGGAAGGCCCAGAAGGATCAGTAGAATCAGGAGGATGACCATCATGAGGATCATGGGATGCCCCTTGCCAGTCGAACCCCCTCATGAAGGGCCTTGATCAGAAAATGGAAACAGAGGAGGGCAAAGCCCGCAGGAAGGATCATCTGCCCCGACCAGGCCGGGAGATCAAGGAAGGCCTTTCCGCCAAAGGCCATCTCCATTCGAATGTAGTCGATAGAGACCTTGACCATAATGGCGCTGATTAAAACGCACACGAAGGCCAGCAGGACCTCTCGCACCGGGAGCCACCGTTCAGGGAGAAGACTTGAAAAGAGATCGATGTTGATGTGTTTCCCCTCTTTGGTGAGGAGCGACGCCCCCAGAAAGGTCAGCCACAGCACCAGAAGACTGACGAAGGGTCCGGACCAGTCGATGCTCCCCAGCAGGGCATTGGCCCACTGAAAATGCCCATAGGTATAAAGGCTCCTGAGGACCACCTGAATAAATGTGAGGAGGACCATCAGCCAAAGCATGAGGACAATCAGCCACCCTTCAATCTTGGAAAGGAAGTTGTCGATCCGTTTCAATATATTCATGGGGGATTCGAAGCTTAGAGTTCAGGTTCCCAGGAATTTATAACTATTTTAAATAGTTAATTGGCAAACCGTCAGTCATTCGACTCCTTCAGGATCTGGTATACACGGTCCAGAAGTTCCTTAGGGTAGATCTCTCCCGTCAGTTTACGGGCGACGACGGCACGGATGGCGTGAAACTGCGCCAGGTCTTCCCCCTCGGGGGCTGGAACGATGGTCAAACCGCTCTTCTGAATGATGTCCATCGCCTCCCGGGTTTGCTCCCTTAATTGGATTGCAAGTTCCGCCATACCCTCCGAAACGGACTGTTTCAGCAATTGGGCCAGGTCGTCCGGCAATTTAGTGAAGAAGGCCGAAGAAACAAGGATAGCCCCAGTGGAGTGCGTAAGAGGGAGGGCCATCATATCATTCAGGTAATTCTGCCACTGGAGGGCGAGGGCCCCCAGGGGAGGTGCATAGACTGTATCGATCATCCCTGTATTGAGGGCTGTGGTGACGTCTGTGACAGCAAGCGGAATTGGATTGACCCCCAGGGCGACAAAGGTCTCCTTGGCGATGGGGTCGCCTGCCCATGTCCAGACCTTGAGACCGGCAAGGTCCTGGACGGTTCGAATCGGTTTCTTAGACATAAGATGGACATTTCCCACTTCCGCCCATGCCAGGAGTTCAAACCCCTTTTTGCGAAATTCCTCTGTGAAAAAGGGGAACAACTCCCTGTGTACGCGGTCCACCTTCTCCGCATCGCTGAACAGAAAGGGGAGGTCCAGGACGCGCACCATGGGAAGGATTTGCCCGAATCCGACGCCGGAAAAGGCTGCACAATGGATCTGTCCGATCCGGATCTTTTTCAACACATCCAGTTCATCGCCTGCAATCCCGCCCGCATAGATCCGGAAACCGAGTCTCCCCGCGCTCTTCTCCCGGACCTTCTGGTCGATGCCCCGCATGCATTTGACCCAGGTGGACCCATCCGGGGCAACGGTAGCGAATTTGATCATATACGGGGGGCTGGCCGCATCCGCCGCGCTCGTCACATAAAGACCGAAACAGAGGGCCGCAACGGAAGAGATGAGGAATGTCCACTTTTTCATAACGCCGAAGTCTCCTGTAAGCTGTTAATTTTTTTACATTTTTGTCATCGGACACCTTCGAACAATCTGATGGGGGCAGGCTGGCATTTAAAAATGTTCACACACAGCGAAAGGAACAAAGAGATAACAGTTATATTCAGAGGGCTGTCCCTTTCTCTCTGGCCCTCGCGGCTCTGTGCGATAACAACTCCAAGACGACAGCCGCTTCAAAAAAACAGATCGTCCACCATGGCCTCAAGGCCTTTCATCTTCTGCTGAATGGCGGCGTTGATGAGACAGACCTCTTTCAGCCGATCGGGCTGACCCTCCTCCACCTTCCGAATCAGATCCATGAACAATCCCTTGTCCTGGACCCGGACCGCATAGTATCTGGCATAATAATAGGGGGTCAGGAAAAAGGCGCCATCGCTCGCGGCCATGGCCTTTGAAAAATAGTCCTTTGCCCTGGCTTCATTTCCGCCCAGCAGGGTGGGAAGCGCCGCTGACATGGAACCGCTCAAGAGGTAGGGCACCCCAAAAAAATAGCCCGGATCTATCTCCATGACCCTGTCCAGGCAGGCCTGCGCCGTGGTCAACTCGCCTAATGCTGAGGGTTTATCCAGGTTGAGGTTGATCCACGCATTCCACGACATGGCCACCCAGAAGAGGGGTTCCAGCTCGCTCCGGCCGATGGTCTTTAAGCGAGACTGGATAGTCTGATGGGTCGGCTCTTCCAAGCCCATGGCCCTCAATCCATACATCCTCGCCCTCATGTAGAGACTGGATGCCCGCGCGGGGTCCTCTTCCTCCACAAAGAGCATGGCATAGCCCGTGAACCCCATACAGAGGGCCGTCAGGAACTCTCTGTTTTTGGGGGAATTTTTGAGAAGCCCTTCCATCAGTTTGAGCTGCGCGGGGAGGGATTCTCTTGCCAGTTTCAGGTCGCATTCCTCAAAAAAGGCACTGGTCAGGCTGGGGACAACAGATGAGGTCGCGTTCACTGCCAGTCTGGCGCATCCGGCGACGCACACCATCGGCAG
>CAYLJZ010000130.1:0-5494 GCA_964384085.1 uncultured Desulfobacteraceae bacterium | reverse complement strand
GTGGCGGCCTATCACCACGAAAAAGTGGATGGCAAGGGCTATCCCTACGGCCTGACAGAGGAAAGTCTCCCCTTGGGTTCCAGGATCCTCGCCGTGGCCGATGTATTTGACGCCCTCACGTCCCGCAGGGATTATCCCAAATACCTAAACGCTGAGATGATGGGACTCGAAGGGATGCCGCCACAGAGAGTGATCTCTATTCTGAAAGCGGACAGCGGGACCCATTTCGATCCCACGGTGGTGACGGCTTTCCTGCAGTGTCTTCCCAGGGCCTTGGACCGCTACCGGGGGAGCCACTTCAGCGATGATTATGTGGATGCAATGCTCATTGCCCTCGGGGAGAACTCCCGCGGCGAAACGGATCGATAAGCCTATCCATGGGACCTCCTCAACCCATCGACCTCTCGACCCCTGGACCAACCAAGGCGTTTTTTTTATGGCTGCAGCGCCGGGGGACGCTCGTGACGGACCTCGTCATCATCGCTGGTATTTTCGCATTTCTTCTCTGTTATTTTGAGCCGCACCTTCTCTTCTCAAAGACCATCACTACGGGGGGAGACACCGGTTCCCACTATTATACGGCCGAGTATCTGAGGAATTATCTTCTGCCGAAAGGCAAGATTTCCGGATGGTGCCAGGGTAATCTTGCCGGCTTTCCCATGCTCCAGAACTATTTCCCCCTCCCGTTTATCGTGATGGCCCTCCTCTCCTGGGTCATTCCACTGGAGATTGCCTTCAAGATTGTGACCGTCTCAGGAACCTTTCTCCTCCCTTTCTGCACGTATCTCTTTTTTCGACTGTTGAGGCAACCCTTTCCGGTTCCGGCCATGGGGGCCGTATTTACCCTCCCATTTCTTTTCATGGAGGGAAATTCCATGTGGGGGGGAAACATCCCCAGCACCCTGGCCGGCACCTTCTGCTACAGTCTCGGGTTCGCCCTGACAATTTTGTGGCTGGGCCTTCTTTACCGGGCTGTGACAGAGGGAAAAGGCGGGATCCCGTGCGCGGTTCTCCTGGCCATGGTGGGCCTGTGCCACGGGTACACCCTTCTCGTTGCGGTTTTCACCTCTGTTTTCTTTCTGTTTACCGTAAAGGAGATGGGGCGAAACCTCAAGATCCTGATTTACATTCACCTCCTGGCATTTTTCCTGATGGCCTTTTGGCTCATTCCCATGATCGTTTTTTTGCCCTATACCACCCGTTTCAGCATCCTCTGGATTTTCTTTGACCTGAAACAGGTCGGGAGAGAGATCTTGCCGGTGATCCTCTATCCCTTTATCGGCCTGGGCCTTGCCGGTGCGATCTGGGCGCTTCTCAAAAAGGCCTGGGTTCCCCGCGCCATTGCGATAAGACCCTGGGCCTATGTCTGGTTTTCGGCTCTGTGCGGAGCGGCCCTCTACGTTATCGGATACCGGATCGGCGTTGTCGATATTCGCTTTCTCCCCTTTCTCCAGTTTTTCCTGGTGCTCACCGGAACCACGATCTTTTCCTTTATTGCCTCCTGTCGAAAGGCTGCCGTCCTGTCGGCCCTGATGGCCCTGGTGTTGACATGTTTGTGGGTCGATGCGCGGGAGACCTTTATTCGAAGCTGGATTCGTTCCAACTATTCGGGAGTTGAGAGCCGGCGGCTGTGGGAACCGTTCATGTCGGTCAATCGCTTTCTGAGGGGGACCCCCAATAACCCCAGGGTGGTGTATGAGCACAGCATGATCCACCAAGGCGCCGGTACGGTGAGGGCCTTTGAATCCCTCCCCCTCTTTTCTGGCCGGTCCACCCTTGAAGGGGTCTATATCCAGGCGAGTCTCTCGGTCCCCTTCATCTTCTATCTCCAATCCGAGATATCCCAGAAGGCCTCCACGCCCATACCGGATTACTCTTATTCCCGGTTCGATTTAAGGAAAGGCGTCGAGCACCTGAGGCTCTTCAATGTTCAAGAGGTCATTGCCGCCGAACCGGAAACAAAGGAGGCGCTGGCGGCTTCTTCCGCATTTCGGCTCCAGCACAGGGCTGGTCCTTATGAGGTTTACGCCCTTGAGGGCGTTTCGGGAAATTACGTTGAACCGGTAAGATTCCAACCGGTCTTGGTGACCGAAGGCGATTGGAGAAGGATTTCCTATAAATGGTTCCGGCTGGGCGACCTTGATGTGCCGCTTGTGTTCGCGGACAGGGTGGAGGACCAGGAACTTCGAAGATTTCACAGGGTGGGGCTGGATGAACTGGATATTCGGAATCTCCCAAGGGAGCCGGCAGCGGGGGGCGGCATTCTGAAGGAGACCGTCACGGAGGAGGAGATCCTTGTAGAAGGGGCATCGCCGGGCACGCCGCTTATGGTCAAGGTATCGTACCATCCCAACTGGCGGGTGGAGGGCGCCGACAAAATTTATCTGGCATCTCCGGCCTTTATGCTCATTTACCCGGAATCACCGAAGGTTAGGCTTTATTACGGTCGGACCTGGCCCGATTATGCAGGAGCGGCCATGACCCTTCTGGCGATCCTGTATCTTCTTTTGAAAATGGCTCACACAAAGACACACCAAAGACACGAAGGCAAGCCGAAAACTTGGAATCTGTCGGGCGTGGAGAAGCGTATTTCCATCTGGTTCGATCGTTGGTGCCTCAAGGGGGTTCTGATAGTTATCGGGGCGGCATCTCTTGCGGTCGGTTTCTATCTGGTCCGTCTATCCCCTGAATTCCCTGTTCTGAGCTATAACAGCGGTATCGCATCTTTCACTAAAGAGGATTTCTCGACGGCCAGGGAGTATTTTAAAGAGGTACTGGAACGATTCCCGCAAACGCTGATTGTGGATCAGGCCGCCTATCACCTGGCCATGTGTTCCTTCAGGGAAAAAAAGTGGGAGGATACGATACGCGAGCTGATATGGCTTCTCAGGGAATACCCGGAGACCGCCAGGGCCGGAGAAGTCTTTTATCATGTGGGCATCTGTTATCTGAACCTGGGCCAACTGCCAGAGGCCGGGGAATGGTTTTTAAGGACAGTCGAAACATTTCCGAATGAGGTGTGGGGTCGGTTCGCCGAAGATCGGCTCAAGGAGATTCAAGCGCGATGACGGATCGAGCGGGATTGACCGTGTTTGTGCCGGTGTATAATGAGGAGGCCCTGGTGGCTCCGCACACGAAGCGGCTGCAGGAATACCTCGAGTCCCTGGGGCATCCCTATGAAATCATCATCGGAAGCAACGGGTCTACGGACAGAACCGTTCGGATTGGCCGGGAGCTGTGTCGGCAACATCCTCAAATCCGGCTGTTTCACCTTCCCCAGAAGGGGGTGGGAAGGGCCTTTAAGGAGGGGGTCAGGATCAGCCAATATGAACGGATCGTGACCATGGACATGGATCTTTCCATTCACCTGAATTTTGTTGGAGAGGCGTGCGCTCTCCTCGACCAGTGTGACATGGTGATCGGCTCGAAGATCACCGGAAGTCAGCAGCGGTCATGGATCCGCAGGCTGGCCAGCATCTCCTTTATCAGGCTCGCCGGGATACTCCTCCGTATCCATTTCAACGACTATTCCATTGCCGCAAAAGGGTATCGGAAGGCCTTGGTGGAGAGATATCTTCCCTATTTGGACGATCAGACATTTTATGTGGTCCAACTGGTGTATTGGGCAAGCCGCGACGGAACACGGCTCAGGGAGATACCGGTCGCATGCACGGACCTTCGCGGGAGCCGGTTCAACCTGATCCACGAGGGGGTCTACAAGTTCGGCAATCTTTTTTGGTTGTGGCTGATGGCTCATAGCTGATAGCTGGTGAGCTGATAAGCGGGTGAGGTGTTAGGGGTAGGGCGATGGACTCAAGAGCTTAACGCCTCGCGCCTCACGCCTACACAATATCCGTATCCCCATAGGTCAGATACCAGTTTTCAGGGACGCCCAGGACGGAGGCGTCACTGGGGGCGTATCGGGCCCCCAAGCGCCATTTTCGAGGGTTGAGGATGGGCGGGACCGTTTTCAGGCCTGCACTCTTGAAAAAGGCAGCCTCTGCTCGGGAAAGGAGGCATGTCATGAATTCCGCACCCTGCTCTTTGCAGTAAGTTCGAGCACAGCGGAAAACGTGCTGCGTAGTGAGGGGGTCCCGGACCGGGAAGGGGAAGATATCGGTCAGGACCCCGAAAAAGTGCCCCCTGAGGGACAAGGTCCGAATGACCATATAGCCCAAAAGCCTCCCGCTGGACCGGATGGCAAAGGGCCGGTAGCCGAAAGCGGGGATGCCTCTATACCGCCAATTGAGATAGGCCGCGTCTCGAATCTGAATAACTGGCGCGATGGATCGGTGCCGGTTCCAGAGGTCATCGTATTCGGCGCCAAACCGGTTTATGGGTTCCATATCAAGGCCGGGAATGTCTACGCGCAGCGGGGCAACAGGACCCCAGCTAGGTTCGATCGGCAGGTTACGGGTCTCCTTCTGAAGACCAAGCAGTCTCCGCAGCATGGTCAAGGGTCTTATGGGCGCAACCCTCAACGGAAAGACGGTCAGCAGTCGCCAGTCGAGATGCTGTGTGAAGCCGGGGATCGACGATTCGTTGGGAAAGCCCCAGACTGCGGCAATCCGGCCCTCTGATTCAATCCGTTGATACACCTTCCGGGCCAGGCCGATAAAAAGGCCCTGCCTGCGATAGTCGGGATGGATCATGGTATCACAGGACAGGGCAAAAAGGGTTTCTTTGCCCTGGACGGAAAACCGGGTGGGGATGAGGGCGTACTGACCCACGATCCGGTCCCGGTCTTCGGCAAGAGCCCAGACAGGCTTGCCTGCCGGATTGTCGCGAAACTGCCATCGCCACGTTTCAGGCTTCAGCCGGATAGGATCCAGATCTCCAAAGACCTGTCGACGAAGGCTCAGGATCTGGTCTTCGTCCCCTTCGCGGTAATCCCGTATATGCCAGGTACGGGTCATCCCTTCAGCAGCCTCAGAAACAGCTTTCCCTGATCGAATCGAGGGAGGGTGTGGTCCTTGATGGACCGTATCAGATAGGAAGGTCTTAGATAAAACCGCAGGTAGGCCCTTCTCAGCATGGATTTCAACATCCTGAGATCGTGTTGGACAAAGTTATAATGGGGATAGAGGTGTGCGGGAAAGGCCTCAGGGTCGAGATGGACCTCTTGAGCAAGCCGGGTCCCTGGAAAGGGGACGATCAGGTGAAAGGCGACATAATCGGGATCGAGCCGAATGGCCAGGCGGATGGTGGACGCCATGTCGGCCCGCGTCTCTTCAGGAAACCCGAAATTCATGAAGAGGGCGGTTCGAATGCCGTTCTTGCGGGCCAGAGTGACGGCGCTCACGCAGTCGGACACCCTGATCCCTTTTCCGGTCTGTTTGAGGATTCGAGGGCTTCCGGCCTCCACGCCGAAATGAATGAGGCGGCATCCGGCCTGTTTCATCAAATGGAGCAGGGAGTCGTCCACATCGGTGACCCGGGTCTGGCAGCACCAGTGAATACCCATGTCATGACGAATGAGGGCCTCACAGAATGA
>CAYLJZ010000129.1:0-5506 GCA_964384085.1 uncultured Desulfobacteraceae bacterium | reverse complement strand
TTCTCCGCAAGCGGGTTGCCGTTTCCCCCCACACGATGAGAAAAATCCCTATAAACAGGGAGAGCCGCCCCAGATAGTCCCCATGGCGGGCAAAAAAGGTCCGGCCCTTTCGAAGATGGATTCGCCCTTTGAGTGTGGTTTTTTTCCACCAGGGCGTTTGAGCCATCACTACGCCTCGTGCGTCGATGAGGGCCGAGATACCCGTATTGGCGACCCGAACCAGATCCCGGCGGCTTTCGATGGCACGAATGGGGCTGAAATCAAAGTGGTGGCGGTAGCCGGGGGTGTTTTTCCACCACCCATCATTGGTAATCATACAGATAAAGCCCTTTTCTTCGGGCAGGTTTCGAGCACAATGGGCGCCAAAGGCCGACTCGAAACAGGCAATCGGCAGAATGCCGATGGAAGCATCGGCGGACATAAACGCACGGCTCCCCTCTCGAATGCTGTAGGTGCCGTTATATCCGCCGATTTCCAGGGAGTATTTTCCAAGGAAGCCCAGATACTGCACAAACGGCACGCGCTCGAACAGGGGGACCAGCTTGGTTTTGTGATAGAATTGCGGCGCGGATCCAGGCGCCAGAAACAGGGCGGAATTAAAGCCCTCGTAGAAAAACCCTTCTTCCTGGTTGAAACGGCTCCAGGGAGGGATATTTCCCTCGACTTTCTGATAGCTGTGAACCCCTATCAGACAGGTGAGCTTTGAATATTTTGCCTGAAAATCCGCCAACTGACGATAGTACGGCGATGTACCGGGATTTCGCTCGTCCATGTGCTGCACCACCAGGGTCTCGGGGCCGAAGAGGTAGTCGGTTTCCCCATCGCAGATGGACGCCGCTGTCTCAAAGAACTCATTTACGTGTTGGGCCTGTCTGTTCAGCACGAATTTTTCCGAGTATGGATCCAGATTGGGCTGAACCAGGGCCACGGTGACGGTTTCCCCCTCCTCACTGAAATTGTTAAACATATGACAGGATATCAGAACTGGAATGAGAATCAGCAGAACGGTTGCGACCCCCATTGGAAAGGCGGATTTGAGACCTCTTTTCCGATAGGTGTCCCACAGGTTAAAGATCGCAACATTGATCAGAATGATCCAGAGCGTCCCGCCACGAAGGCCGGTATACTCAACCCACTGAATGAGTTTGGGCGCCGTGACCAGCGCATTGCCCAGATTGAGCCAGGGCCAGGCCAGGTCCCAGGATTCATGAAAATGCTCATATCCCATCCAGATGATCAGAAAGGGAAATACCAGGGGAATATTCAGATGGACTCGAACCCGGCTAATGGACCAGAAAACAAGGGCCTGTAACAGTGCATTGGCCAGCATGATGAAAATGGCGCCCAGCCACTGCGCTTGAATGATCCACCATGATCCCAGGATATTCCACAGGATGAAGCTGAAAAAGGCATAGTTGAAAAGGGTGTAGGGATTCGAGTCATGCCGGGTTTCTTCCTCCAGGATTAGAAGGGGGAGCCAGGCAAAAAAAACGACAAAAAACAGAGACGAAACAGACCAGGGGATGCCCAGCAACAGACCACTGATCAAGGACAAAAAAAGATTTCTGCTGGTGTTATATTTCATTATCGCTTTCAGGTACAGAGATCCGGTTGAACTGCTGGCTTTGTCTTCCCTGACACACTATGTGCCGCCGTTGACAAATGACGAAAATCGGGGGTATGGTTAAGATACGATCCTCAAGGCCCTTTTAGCGGGAGGAGACAACATGGCCGACGTGAGATTTGTGGCGGATTCCATGCTGGGGAGGTTGGCCAGATGGCTCAGAGTGCTGGGGTATGATACCCGTTATCAAAGCTTCTACCCTCCGAAGGTCCTATATGCCCTTATGAGCGAGGGGAGGCTCCTCCTCACCCGGCACAGGAAGCGTGCAGAAAGCTCGGGTCAGAAGGCCCTGCTCATACACGGCAATCACGTCGGTGAGCAACTGATTGCGCTGGCACAGGAACTCCATATGACGCCCCCCCCGCCGTCAGCCTGGTTTAGCAGATGTCTCATATGCAACGCTCAATTGAGGGAGGCGCGTGAAAGCGAGGCGCGTGAGAAGGTCCCCGAGTATGTTTTTTATCAAAACATGAACCAGATCCGCTTCTGCCCATCGTGCGGCAGGTATTTCTGGCCGGGGAGCCATCGGTCGAACATGGCAGCCCAATTGAGGGAATGGGGGTTCCCTTTTTCTTCAACAGGGCGTTAATAGATAATGCGCCATGGTGTTATAAGTCAAGAAAATATAGCGAGTCCATGTCGGCAGGGCTGATTGGTTTGCGATAGGGGTTGCCGATTCGTCTTTCGCTTTCGGAACTTAGAAATCAACAATAGACAGAGATGAAGCTGTTCGAATGATCAAATCCATGAATATCGCCTGGTGGGTCGAGCGATGGAACGACCTCCATCCGAATAAGACCGCCATCCTCTTTGAAGGTGGAAGGATCACCTACCGAGACCTCCATGGACGCGCCAACCGGGCCGCCTGCTGGCTTCAGTCCCTGGGCTTGCGAAAAGGCGATCGGGTGGTCGTCATGATGAAAAACTGCCCGGAATTCATTGAGCTCTACCTGGCATGCGCCCGGCTGGGGACCATCTTTGTCCCTGTAAACTTCCGACTGACGGTCCCTGAACTGACGCATATCGTGGAAAACGCCCAGCCCCGCATGGTTGTCTTCGGCGGTGAATTTGGTGAGTTGGCGCATCGCCTCCATGCTGAGCTTGGGACAGGGGCGATTCTCTTCTCTTATGTGGGAGGCGAACCGGAGACCGCACAGGGGGGCGAACCGGGGATCGACTATGTGCGAGAGACGCGTCGATTTGACGGACAGGACCCTTTCCCTCCCGGCGCCATAGGCCCCAAGGACCCGGAAGACCCTCAAGTGGTCATGTATACCTCGGGAACGACCGGTCCGGCCAAGGGGGCTGTCCTTTCGTATCGCAAGACCTTTTTCAACTGTCTGAATGCCGACATCTTCTTCGACCTCAGTTTCGACGACATCATGCTGGTCATCCTCCCCATGTTCCACTCGGGCGGTCTCTTTATCCAGACATCCCCAATCTTGTATAAGGGGGGCACGCTCGTTATTCACGGGCGGTTCGACCCTGCGCTGACCTTCCAGGATATCGCGCTCCACCGGGTCACTAAATTCCTGGGGGTGCCCACGGTGTATCGACTGCTGATCGAGGCCATGACGACTGTGCAGCAGGATCTCTCTTCCCTCAAGATATCCGCGATCGGGGGAGAAATGGCCACGCCGGATCTCCTGGACCGCTGCAGACAGGGAGGGTTTCCCGTGAGGCAGATCATGGGCCAGACAGAAACGTCCATCCTGTTTTGGGCCTCTGAAGACGCCAATGCCAGGAAGCCAGGGACCGTGGGAAGGCCGGTCTTTCACGCGGAGGTCAGGCTGATGGACCCGTACGGGCGCCCTGTTGAGACCGAAGCGGTCGGCGAGATCGCGGTCAGAGGCGCCATCATGATGACCGAGTACTGGCAGGACCCGGTCCGAACCCGGGAAACCATTCGAGACGGATGGCTGTACACCGGCGATCTGGCCCGAATGGATTTAGACGGGTATTTCTACCTGGTGGACCGGATCAAGGATATGTACATCTCAGGAGGGGAAAACGTCTATCCGGCGGAGGTGGAATGCATCCTCAAGGGCCACCCTGATGTGGCGGATATCGCCGTCGTAGGGGTCCCTCATGAGACGTGGGGAGAGGTGGGAAAGGCCTTCATTATCCGAAAGAACGGCGCAGATCTCTCGCCGGATCAGGTCGTCGACTACTGCCGGGGGCGGCTGGCGCCCTATAAATGGCCCAGGGAGATCGTTTTCTGTGAAGACTTCCCCAGAACACCCCTGGGGAAGGTGAAGAAGCGATTGCTGGTCGGCTGACGCACCTGATACTGGTCACAGGGCGTCTTCTCGTTCCCAAATTCAGCTTGGGAACGCAGGCATGGACGCCCCGCGTCCGCAGCGCCCATTCCCCCCGCCACGGTTGAAAACGGTTTGTTGACTGACGGCTTCTATTTTTTGATGTCTCTCACAAGCATGCAGAGATCAGCCACCCTGTACGCCCTTGGCGATGCGATCGCCGATCTCCTTGTCGATATTGCGCCAGTATTCAAACGCACGCTCTAACACAGGTTTGGACACGCCGCTTTTCAGGTGTCCGACCACGTTGGACACCAGGCGGTCGCGCTACGCGTTGTCCATCACCTCTCGTACCAGGGTTCCGGGCTGGCCAAAGTCGTCATCATCCTTGCGCTTGGTGTAGGCGGCGCGGATGAACTCGCCGCTGGCACTCCAGGTGGCCACCTCCGGATACCGCTCGGGGTCGGCCTTGGGGCCGCCCTTTGAGTTGGGCGCATAGACCGGATCGGAGACGTTCTCAACCCGCATCGCACCGCCCTTGCTGTAGCTGTGTACCGGGGCCTTGGGCCGGTTGACCGGGATCTGCCGGTAGTTGACCCCCAGGCGCGCCCGGTGGGCGTCGGCGTAGGAAATGAGACGCGCGAGCAGCATCTTATCCGGGCTCGGACCGATGCCGGGGACGAGGTTGTTCGGCTCGAAGGCCGCCTGCTCGATCTCGGTGTGGAAATCGCTTGGATTTCGGTTCAGGGTGAGCCTGCCCACTTCGTGGGTTGGGTAGTCGCCGTGGGGCCAGACCTTGGTCAGATCAAACGGGTTGAAACGGTAGGTTTCGGCCTCTTTAAAGGGCATGACCTGCACCTCCAGCGTCCAACTGGGGTAATCCCCCCGCTTGATCGCATCGAACAGATCGCGGCGGTGGTAGTCGGCATCCGCACCGGCGATCCGGTCGGCCTCCTCCTGGGTGAGATACGCGATGCCCTGGTCGGTCTTGAAGTCGTATTTCACCCAGAAGCGCTCGCCTTTGGCATTGACCCACATGTAGGTATGGCTCGTGTAACCGTTCATGTGCCGATAGCTCCTGGGGACGCCGCGATCACTCATCAGGATGGTGACCTGGTGGGCGGACTCAGGAGACAGGGTCCAGAAGTCCCACTGCATGTCGTTGTCGCGCAGGCCGCTCTCCGCACGACGCTTCTGCGAATGGATGAAGTGCTGGAACTTCATGGGGTCACGGACGAAGAACACCGGCGTGTTGTTCCCTACCATGTCGTAGTTCCCCTCGGTGGTGTAGAACTTGAGCGCAAAGCCGCGAACGTCCCGCCAGGTGTCGGGACTGCCGCTCTCGCCGGCCACCGTGGAGAACCGGGCCAGCACGTCGGTCTTCGCACCCGGTTGGAACACGGCCGCCTTGGTGTAGGCGCTGACGTCCTGGGTCACCTGAAAATAGCCGAAGGCCCCCGAGCCCTTGGCGTGGGGCTGGCGGTCCGGAATCATCTCCCGGTTAAAGCTGGCCATCTGCTCCATGAGGTAGTGGTCCTGCAGCAGAATCGGGCCATCGGGCCCTACGGTAAGGGAAAACTCGTCGCTGGGTACGGGGATGCCCGCATCGTTGGTTGTGGGGGTG
>CAYLJZ010000128.1:0-5575 GCA_964384085.1 uncultured Desulfobacteraceae bacterium | reverse complement strand
GGCTTACTGGTCCATCCCCAGGCCAGGTTTTCGAGGCATACGGTTATTCGGTGCCCGGCCCCGAATTGCACCAGCCGTCTGAGATTGTTGAGGGTCGTTTCCCAGGAGAGGGGCTCAGTTGAATCGTGCCCCAACCCGATATGGATCGAGAAATATCGTCCACCCACCTTGGAAATCAGGCGGATAATGCGGCGGAAAACAGCCTCGGCCCTTGCCGCCATTACAGGGTCGTCATGGCCCAGATCGATCTGATAAAAGGGACAGTGATATCGAACCTCAAAGGGCGCCAGGGCAGCCTGCTCTCTCGCCCATCGGGATTCCTCCAGAGGCGTCTTCGGGAGCCGGTCCAGATCAAAGGACCAGTCAACTCCCATAAACCCGTTTTCGAGGGCGAACGCCTTTACCTGCTCGACCTCGGGGAAGATATTGGGCATGACCAGTTTAGGTTTCATCGGCTGTCACCTCAGGGCGCCAAAATCCGGGCTGCGATATTTAAATGATCAGGGACCTGCCCCTTCGTGTATGCTGCGATGATCTTTCTGGTCACCGGACAGGCGAAATCATCCAGATATTGCGCCGCCTCCTCGCCTGTCATGCCTACACTTCCATCCATCCCCCGGTAGTTGCCTGAAAGAACACATCCCAATTGCTCCTTACCCTCTTTCCATGGCATGCCGAGGATCTCCCCGATCCGTTGGCCGTCCAGGACATGCCGAAGGGGAAGGAGGAGCCGGACCCCAAATTCGGCCACGAGCGCCTCATAGCGGCTGAGGGCCTCGCCGATCTGATTGATCTTGATCGCGTAGTCGTGACTTTCCCGCTCGCCCGAGATGATGGGAATCCTGCCCAGGGAGACGGCCAGGGGGATGCGGACGCTGTGGAGATAGAGGTGACAGCCGATGCAGGGCGAAAAAACCCCGTATGCAGCGATCAACTCGCTCATGAAACGCCCGTTCAGGGCCTGCCAGAACCGGGGGGAACCTATGACAAGGAGGGGGTGAACCCTGATCTGCGGCAACCGTTCCACAAGTCGTTTTACCGCGTCACCCACGCTCGACCAGCTCCCATACTCGGTCCCGGTATAGGCATAGGTGGGAAGGAGGTCCGTGAACCCCTCCTGGTTGACGGCCTCCATTGCAGCGGCCACGCTGTCTCGACCGGCGATCTCAACCATGGCCAGTCTGCTTTTGGACCGATACGCCTCAACACGGTCAGGGGGCAACATCCACGAAGGGATATCACTGACGCACTCGGGTTTGTCGCGAAAATATTCTGACAGCCCTTGGATTTGGTCCTTCATAGCTGTAAAAGTGTTTCCTCGTTGTGTGCGGCCTCCACTGCTGCTTCGAGATCCGCCACGAACCCCTCCAGGTCGAGGTGATATTTACGGGCCACATCCTCGACCGATTCAAACAGGGACTGGCAGCAGATACACTCCCCGGCCTGGGCGTCGTACCGCTTGAAGACCGCTTCGGTCTCGCGCCAGCGGGAGACCACATCCAGGATGGTCATTCGGGGGTCGATGGGTCCCTGGATATCAGGCATGGCGTTTTCCCGAAAGGATGCTGTTTTCTTTTAAAATCCGGGTCAGGGCCGCCGGGATCTGCTCCACGATATCCATCACCTGGGTCGCCGGGGTGGGCCTTGCCAGATGGCCTGCCAGGCGGTTGACCCGCGCGGCTAACACAGCGGCCTCTTTCACCTCGATACCGGCCCCTATCAAGGCCGAGACAATGCCGGTCACGGTGTCGCCGGTACCGCCGATCGGCTCCATCGCCGCTTCCACCGGGCTGTCGATCATTTCATGGATCCCTTCACGAGTGGCCACATAATCGGGCTGTCCTTTCACTAAAAGACAGGCGGCAGCATTGTCGTGTTGGTAGGCCCGTTCAATGAGCGCGGGCGCCATCATCTCTTCGTGCAGGATAAATCCCCTGGTATAAAAGGGATGGGGGGCCTCTTCATCTGCCAGAAAGGCCAGTTCCCCCACATCCGGGGTGAACAGGTCATACTCCAGGGCCTGACCGCTCATCTTGGCCGCGTACATGAAACCGGCGTCCGCAATCAATACCGGCCGGCGGGGCATCTCCTGAAGGGCAAAGAGGACTCTGTTATGCCAGTCCACATCCGGCTGAAGGTAGTGAAAGGCGATGGCGCTGATATCGCCGCTGATCACGCCGGAGGCGTTACTGAGCCGTGCATAGAGACGCCGACTCCCGTCCCCCAGTCCGATATCGCCCACCAGATACCCCACGGGGGCCGGCTGGCCAAGGACCTCTCCCGTCTTGACCGCAGCGGCCAGAAGGGCCGGGGTGCCACGGTTGACCGGGGCCCGAACCCCATCGATGGAAATGAATTCCCCATTCAGCACAACCTTGCCGATGGCGAGGGGAAAGTCTTGTTCAGGGACAGTGCCCACCACAGCTAACATCGACGTCTCATCTCCTCGTATGCCAGTTGAAGCGCATAGCCGCAGAGGGTATGGCCGATCTCCTCAGGGGCCGGGGCCTCAGACAGGGTCCTCCCCACCATCTCCCGGGCCAGGTAGGGGACATCCGGACATCCCCCTCCCGAGACATTTACCACGGTCAGGGTCTCCTTATCAACCGTCAATTTCATGTTGGCGGCCCGGACCATGAGATACCGGCCATAGTCTTTGGTCTGAAAGATATCCACGGGCTGGAGGAGCGGGCTGTTGACCGGGACCACCTGGAGCGGCTTCGCGCCTGCGGCCTCGAGGGTCCTCAGGATATTGAGCTCTTCGATAAGCGGAAACTCGATGACCAGATCGCACCCGGTCCGGATTTCGGGCGGGGGGCCCATGACCCGGATCTTCCACCCCGCCCGCTTGAGGACGGTCTCGGCCCGGATCACCTCGCTGGTGTGCTCGAACACCAGGATGCCCCGGTCCCGAATATCGGCCCTCGTAGACCCTTCGGAACCCTTTCCCTTCAAAAAGGACAGGATCGACATTATCCCTTTCCCACGATGGTGACCCGGTAGCCTTCGCCCTCCTCCTTGACGTCCGTCACCGCCCATCCCTTGCTGGCGGCAGCCCGGCTCACATTTTCCTTGGAGGTATCCGTATCCACCAGGATCTCGATCTCCCCTTTGGAGACCCGCTTGATTTCGTCTATGGTCATCAGGACCGGCTGGGGGCAACTGAAACCCCGTGCATCGACAATCGTACCCATGTCACGCCTCCTTCGTTATGCGTATTTTCTTCTCATGGTAAAGCCTATGAACAGGCAGACCAGAAGCCCTATGACGGTGGCGGCGATCCCGTGGGGGCCGACCCCGGTCGGTGTACTGGCCAGGCTGAAATTATGTGCAAAGCCGGCCCCGACGATCATGCCAAAGACAAAGACCGCAGCATCGCCGTCCCCCTCCCCAGCCAGAAAGAGCTGACGTCCCGGGCATCCCCCGGCCAGGGCAAAGGCGAGACCAGCCAGCACCATGCCGCCGAAATTCCAGATCTGCATGGTGTGGGCCACCGGCTGTTTGACAAACCCGGGATGAAACTGCCCCACGATCAGGTTGGTGAGGAATGCCACCACCGCAAGGGTCAGAAGCCCATAGAAGAGATGGGGTTGACGAAAAAGGAGGAGGTCGCGGAAGGCGCCCATGGTGCAGAAGCGGCTCCGCTGGGCCGCAAATCCAACGGCAAGACCTACCAGAAGGGAAACGATGAGCGGGGCGTGCATGGCCCCCGGACCTTTCACGCTGTAAAAGAGGATGCCGCTCTGGGGTTGATCTGTGATCTGTGGAAAGATGAACATCAGGATGAGAAACCCGATCATCGTCAAGGGCATCAGCCATCCCACCGAGGAATAGGTCTTTTCAGTCCGTCCCAGGTTGAAGCCGCCTTTGAGGAACAGGGTGCCGATCCATATGCCGAAGATGAGGCCGCCCAGTCCGAAAATGGCATTTCCATCGCCCCCTGCAAGACGGAGGAGGGCCCGCCAGGGGCACCCCAGGAACACCAGTGCCCCGATCATGGCAAAGGCGCCCAGGATAAACCGGACGATCGGCGCGGAACCGACCCTGGGGCGGAATTCCTTGAACAGGTAGGCCGCCATCAGCGAGCCCAGCGCGAATCCGACGATCTCGGGCCGCATATACTGGACCACTGCGGCCCGCTGAAGCCCCACTGCCCCTGCAATGTCCCGTTCAAAGCAGGCCACGCAGATCCCCATGTTCCCGGGGTTGCCCCATTTCTGTAGCAGCGGGGCCAAAATCCCGATAAAGGCCCCCACGCCGATGATCCCCCACCGGCTTGCAAAAACGTTTTTCAACTGGCCCATTCCCGCACCTCCCTTTCATTCTTCTGGAATTTTCAAGCGATCTCGCCTTCTTTGAGGGGAAGTCTCCCTGTCGGGCGGACTGTAGAGAGAGGGGATTGATATGTCAAACTGGAAGTTCCGATGGATTGGCTGCTTGCTATTGGGAATTTCTATAGCAAGAAAAGCAATGCCGATTAAGGATATGCGCGGTCTCGCTGGCGATGGCGGCACCGGGATTGACACATGGCCATAATTAAATTATCATGCGGACTATGATTCCTCATTCGAGGTCAATACGATGCGAACAAAAAAACACCTGTTGGCGACCGACCTCTCAAAGAAGACGGCCGCAATATTCGACGCACGTGAAAAGGGAGATAAGGAGATGAAAAATGGACAAAAAGCTGAATACGTTTGGATGGATTGCCTTTTTGCTATTTCTGTTGTCCCTGTCTTTTCTGTCCCCAGCCTTTGGAGGAAATCCCATCAAGGTCACGGTCAGCATCCTCCCTCAGAAATATTTCGTGGAGCGGATCGGGGGGGATCGGGTGGAGGTCTCTGTGATGGTCCTTCCGGGGGCCAATCCGGCGACCTATGAACCTAAGCCGAGACAGATGGTAGGTCTGACAGAATCCAGGTTGTATTTTGCCATCGGCGTCCCATTTGAGACGGTCTGGCTGCACAAGTTTGCCCATGCCCATCCGTCCATGAAGATCGTTCCTACCGAGGCCGGGATAGAAAAGATTCCCATGAAAACGCCGCACCGGCACCCTGGCGATGAAAATGCCGGGGGCCCTGTGGCCGAAACCGGAGTCCGAGACCCCCATATTTGGCTTTCACCGCCCCTGGTCATGATTCAGGCACGGAACATTCTGGATGCCCTCCTCAAGGCCGACCCTGAAAACAGGGCCGCCTATGAGGCGAACTACAAGCAATTCATTACGGAACTGGTGGACCTGGATCTCAAGATCACCCGCCTGTTTGCGGATGGGAACCCCGATAGGCGCTTTATGGTCTACCACCCTGCCTGGGGATATTTTGCCAGGGCCTATGGTCTGGTGCAAATCCCGGTCGAAAGCGAAGGGAAAGCCCCGACTCCCAAAGCCCTTCAAAAAATGATCGACGAGGCGCGACACGACGGGATACGGGCGGTCTTTGTTCAGCCCCAATTCTCCACGAAGAATGCGGAAACCATCGCCCGGGCCATCGAGGGCCGCGTGATCGCAGCAGACCCCCTGGCGCTCGACTGGGAAAAAAATCTCCTTCAGGTGGCCGAGCAGTTCAAATCCACC
>CAYLJZ010000127.1:1391-5617 GCA_964384085.1 uncultured Desulfobacteraceae bacterium | reverse complement strand
TCATCGCGATGGGGGAGAATCCCTTTGCCCTGAGGCTTCCATCGGCGCTCTCCGTGATTATTTCCGCTCTCATGATTTTCCTGCTGGTACGAAGGGGTGCAGGGCAAGGGCCTGCCTTGGTCCTGGCCCCCGCCATCTTTTTGACCTCCCCCCTGGTTTTGGCCATAGGCCACATCGCCATCCTGGACACCCTCCTTTCGATGCTCCTGACCGGGGCGATGGTCTGTTTCTTTTTTGCCTATATGGCAGAGACAGGCCCCCGGAAAACCCTTTTTCTCATTCTCATGGGCGTTTTCTGCGGGCTGTCGTTTCTTACCAAGGGATTTCTGGCCTTTGCCGTGCCGGTGCTGACAGTCGTGCCCTTTCTCCTCTGGGAGGGCCGTTTCAAAGACCTGATCAGAGTCCCCTGGATTCCCATGGTAACGGCTCTTCTGACCGCTTTGCCCTGGTCCCTGATGATTCATTTCCGTGAAGGGGATTTCTGGAATTATTTTTTCTGGACCGAACATGTCGCACGATTTCTTCATCCCGTCGACGGACAGCATCCGGAGCCTTTCTGGTATTTTCTCCCCATTCTGGTGGGTGGCGCGCTGCCATGGGTCATTCAAGGCCCGGCTGCCCTGCCCATGCTCCTCAAATCGGAAATGAAAAATCCCCTCGTCCGTTTTGCCCTGTGCTGGCTCCTTTTTCCTTTCTTTTTCCTTTCGGTCTGCAGCGGCAAACTGATTCCGTATATCCTCCCCTGCTTTCCTCCGCTTGCCATCTTTTTTGCCATTGGCCTCGAAGCCTACTTTCAAGCCGGGAGAAGCCGGGCTTTTTCGGTTTCCGCCTGGGTCCTGGGAGTAGCAGTTGGCCTTGCGGGCGTATTCCTTTTGTTTTCCAGAATACTACCGTTTGAGGAGATACGGGTTTATGGTCCGGACGAGTCGTTGAAGTGGATAGTGGCCTCTCTGTGCTTCTTATTATTTGCGCTTCTGGTATTATGGTCTACCAGGATCAAAGACTATCGGAAAAAACTGGCTTTTTACTGTACAGCCGTCCTGACGGTTTTTTTCACTGTGAGTTTTGCTCTTCCCGACAAAGCCATGGATTCAAGAACACCGGGAAGGCTTCTCGAACGAAACCTATCCAGGGTGACGACCGATGCCGTGCTGGTTTCCAACGACAATCTGATTTGTGCAGTCTGCTGGTTTTTCAAGCGGGATGACGTGAAACTGCTGGGAGAAGTCGGAGAACTTCGTTATGGGCTGGACAATGACGATACAAAACCAGGAAAACTTCTGAGCGTTGACGGGTTGAAGGAATTGATACAGGAAAACGCGGGAAAACGTCCGGTGATCCTTATTTTGATCAAGGAGCACTATAAAATCTATAAAGACCAGCTTCCGCCTCCCTTCTTTATGGATGCCGATACCGATTTCGTCTTTGCGGTATTTTTTTGAGGGGCGGCAGATCTCCGAAGATCGAATATATTCAAGATAATAGATGGTGATGCGGTCACTCAGAGAGCTCATCCCTCACCTTCGCGTCACCCGAGGAAAGGCGGTGGAAGGCTGGGTACAGGACCCGCAACGGGCGCCCAGAAATGAGTCTCACCTTTTGACCAAGAAAGCAGGCGATGATTATCCCATGAACAGACCCTTCCATCCCGTTTTTTCCGCGATCGCGTGGAGTTGGCGCCAGCGTCATCGCTTCTTCAAGTTCGGCATGGTAGGCGTCAGCGGCGTCGTCATCAATCAGGTGGCCATCTGGGTGTGTCAGGAAGTTGTATTCTCGGCCGTCGATAACCTCTCCCTTCGCCTCAACCTGTCCATGGCCGTTGGAATTCTGCTGAGCATGACCAGCAACTTCCACTGGAACCGCCGGTATACCTGGAAGGATCGTGAGCGCACGCAGGAGGTGCCGATTGTGCATCAGTACCTCCAGTACGCCGCCGCCAACTGGGCGGGCATTGTGGTACAGGTGGCTCTTACCAACCTGCTGACAAGATGGATGCCCTATCTCCTGGCCAATCTGTGCGGCATCGGAGTGGCATCCGCGGTCAACTTCACTTTGAATGATTTGTGGACCTACCGCCATGTGCGCACCGAAGGGATCGATCCCGAGGCCAGCCAACTGGAGCGAGCGAGGCTGGCGATGCCGCTCATCATCATCGGGCTCATTTTTGGTTTGTGCACCTATCTGTATGGTCTTGACTCACTGCATATCCTTCGCAACGGCGACGAATTGGTCTACATGCAGATCACTCGAGTGACCAGTATGACCAACCAGTGGTTGCCCCTCCAGAGCGATATGTCGGACATGCGAAACACCAAGCCGCCATTGCTCTTCTGGCAGGGGCTGCTGAGCACCGACTGGGGAAGTCGCTGGTCGTTAGTGGCGCTGCGATGGCCCAGCGTGCTGTGGACCTTCTGCACGGCGCTCCTCTGTGGTCTGCTGGGGTGGCGGCTGTCCGGGCGCGACGAGTTCAAGGGAGCGCTGGCGGCGCTCTTCTATCTGGCCTTCTTCACCACCTATCGCTACGGGCGGCCCTATCTGACCAATCCACCTGAAACATTCTGGGTGTTCGCATGCTTCTTCACCATGATGTGGTGGAAACCGCGATCCTTCGATTCGCGCTTTGTGTTCCCGACCATTCTGGGCATACTGGCAGGCATGGCGCTTCTCACCAAGAGTTTTGCGCAACTGCTCCCGATTGGTGTTGGGATTGCCTGTTGGCACCTCCACGTGCGCGGCTGGCGCCTGGGAGCATTTATGCGAGACTCACTGCCGGGTATCCTTTGGACAGCCCTCCTCTCGGTGGGCATGTTCTCGCTGTGGTTTGTCCTCGACCCTGAACCCGCGGAGATCTGGCGCGAGTTCGTGGTGGGCGAGAATGTCGGCAAGATGGGGAGCGGCGTCGGATCATGGTTCAAGGGTCTCCTGTGGAAGGGCGACACGGTCTGGTCCCTCGCCGGGAGCTGGTTCTTCAATGCCGGTTTCCTGGCCTTTCCCTTGTTCGGTGTGATGGCGGCATACTGGAAACACCTGCGTACGCTGCTGGATGGGGAGCAACTCCTGTGGATCTGGGTATTCGCCATCTTCATCGTTTTTTGCATTCCCAGTGAACGCAGCGGGCGTTATCTCCTGGAGGGCATGCCTGCGCTCGCTGTGCTGATGGCGCTGCGCTGGCACCAGGTTGGTCGCTGGGCCTTCGTGCTGTCACTGGCTTTTGCCGTCGCAGTGCTCCTCTCCATCGGATGGATCTCCTTGCTCCTGGCGCGCGAGGTGGGCGTGCGTGCCTTCCCGTGGTGGCACTGGCCGCTGGTGCTTGCGGCCACCGCGTTTGCGGCGACGGCCATTGCGCGGCCCCGGTGGACTGCCATGTGCACCGCACCCGCAACCCTGTCGGTTTTTCTGTCGCTTGCCAGCTTTCTGTCGGTGTTCGACGCGCCGCTGGGCGCCTTCGACACTCGCGTCGCCCAGGCCACCGCCAGCCGCGTCGTATGGGTGCCGGAGAATTTTCGATCGGTCGCTGAACTCTACCGCTTCCTGCTCCCTCACGCGGTGGTACACGGTTATCCAGCCGCGTTGAAGATGCCCGACGCATCCATTCCTGGGGCCGATGACTTTGTGGTGATCCAGCGGCCGCTTGATGCACCCGCCCCTGCAGGCGCCGTCGGGAGCCGCATCCACCTTACCAGTCGTCACACGGCCCGCCAGATCTGGGAAATGGCCACCGGCAGCGTCCAGAAGCACTTGTTCTCCCGGGAGTGGGTGGTGACAGCGGGTTCGCTGCCAGCGCGTTGACGGCCTGCTTGCCGCCTTAGGCCCTCAGCGGCACTCAACTGACAATATGTTCAGCAATTCTCATTCTGGAAAAATAGCCATGTGGGAGCGGCTTTCAGCCGTCCCGCTTATGGGCGGGATGGCATGATGCCACTCTCACAGCATGTTGACTCCAGGTCCACTTCATAATGAGAATTGCTGTATTTTGCTTGACAATGGTGAACCGAATGGGATATACAGTTTTCAACAATTGCTGTTCCTGGATAAAAAGATGAAAAAGGCGATATCGTAAGCCCCGGAATATCTTCGGGGCTTTTCAATTGAACAGACAGCCGATCTCAACACCTCCTTATCGATCTTATTCATTTTGCTCCTCTCATGAGGGGTTTGATCCTGCCACTCCCCCCGCAACCTGCGGGGCCAGCGAAACTACAGGTTCTCAGTTTCAGAGCAGTGCC
>CAYLJZ010000127.1:0-1291 GCA_964384085.1 uncultured Desulfobacteraceae bacterium | reverse complement strand
TCAGGTCGTATGAGATCGGCTCAACATAAGAAAGGGAGTTATGGAATTTAAAGAATTTAATCTCAACCCCAGCGTCGAAGCAGGTGTAGCTGCTGCCGGGTTTGTCACACCGACCCCTATCCAGGCCGAGGCAATTCCGTCGGTCATGAAGGGACAAGACGTCATGGGCCTGGCCCAGACAGGCACCGGTAAAACGGCGGTCTTTGCCCTGCCGATTTTGCACCGATTAATGGAGGGGAAACGAGGGCATGTCAGGGCATTAATCATCGCCCCCACCCGTGAACTGGCTGAACAGATTCACGATGCCATCACCCTTCTGGGAAAAGAGACCCGCATGAGAAGCGTTACCGTCTACGGCGGGGTGAACATCAACACCCAAATCAAAAAACTGAAACAGGGACCAGAGATAATCGTTGCCTGCCCCGGTCGTCTCCTTGACCACCTGGACCGCAAAACGATCGACCTCACTCGAATAGAAGCGCTGGTCATTGACGAAGCCGACCATATGTTCGACATGGGATTTTTACCGGATATTCGACGAATCCTGAAACATCTTCCGGCGCAGCGGCAAACGCTGTTATTTTCAGCCACCATGCCCGATGAAATCCACCGCCTGGCCAAAGACATCCTTATCAACCCGATTACCATAAAGGCAGGGGAAACCGCACCGGCAGAAACTGTCAGCCATGCCCACTATCCGGTGGCTCAGCACTTGAAAACGGCGTTCCTGCTGAAACTTCTCAGTCATATCAACTCCCAGTCCGTGCTGGTATTCACGCGCACCAAACACCGCGCCAAGCGCCTGGGAGAGCAACTGACCAGGGCTGGTTTTAATTCCACCTCACTCCAGGGGAATCTTTCCCAGGGCCGTCGTCAGGCCGCCCTCGATGGCTTCCGTAACGGAAGGTTTCACGTGCTGGTAGCCACTGACATCGCTGCACGCGGCATTGATATCTGTCAGATTTCCCACGTTATCAACTACGATATGCCGAACACCACGGACGCGTACATCCATCGGATCGGGAGGACCGGACGGGCCGCCCACAGCGGAGATGCATTCACGTTGATCACCAGTGAGGACAACCAGATGGTCGACGCCATCGATCGTGTCATGGGTTCCAGGGTTGAACGTCGTACCTTGAAAGACTTTGACTACACGCCATCGGCCCCGCAGAAAATGATGCGAGCCGCCCCCGTCAGAGACCGGCGTGGAAACACGGGGATGTTCGGCCTAAAAAATGCGAGGAATAGACCAACGATGCGAATTGGAGTCAGGCCGCACTAATCGAAT
>CAYLJZ010000126.1:0-5636 GCA_964384085.1 uncultured Desulfobacteraceae bacterium | reverse complement strand
AGTTACAAATGCCGGTGAATGGTGTTTGTTAAGTGCCTCAGAAGGTTCAGCTAAGCGCCCGAGGGACGAAAAGGACTCAAGGAACCCGGAAGACCGAGACAGCCATCAGTCCTGAACTCCCAGTCGCTTTTTGGTCGATTCCAGCTTATGCTGGGTATCCTCCCATTGAAGGAGCTGATCGTCCAATTCGTCGCGGATGTCACGGTATTCGGAAAGGAGAGGCATGCTGATCTCTTTATTCGCAAACGTATCGGGATCTGCAAGTCTTTTCTCTACCTCCTGTTGCCTGGATTCAAGGGCCGCGATTCTTTGTTCCATCTGTTCAAGCTGTTTTTGAATCGGGGTGAGCGTTTCATGAATGACCTGCCGCCTTTTTGCATTTTCCCTTTTTTCGTTTTTGCGGTCCCGTTTCCCTGTGCCTGTGCTTGAAACAGACCTTCCTTTTTCTGCGGCCTTTCCGTCTTCAGGGGCCAGCCCATTTTCGGCGCGGCGTTCCTTTTGTCCCGTGGCATTGTCATCATTCCGGATGTGGTCATAATACTCCTCCAGACTTCCTGGGTATTCGACGATCCCGTGTTCTCGAATGTCCCATATTTTTGTGGCAAGGCTATTTACAAAGGACTGGTTGTGTGAGACGAACAACAAGGTTCCGCCGTACGCTTCCAGGGCTTGGATCAGCGTTTCGGACGATTCGATATCCAGATGGTTGGTGGGTTCATCCATCAACATGAAATTGCCGGGCTTAACAAGGAGTTTTGCAAGGGAGACCCTTGCCCTCTCTCCCCCTGAAAGGACCCCGATCGGTTTGTCCACATCGTTTCCTGAAAAGAGAAAAGCGCCGCAGACGGACCGGACAAAACCGACGGTAGCGTGGGGAACGGCCTGATAGACCTCTTCGATGACCGTATTCCGGGGGTTGAGCCAGTCCGAGTGATGCTGGGCAAAATAGGCAAGACTGACGTCGTGACCCAGCGAGATCTTCCCCTGGTCCGGTTCCATTTCGCCGGACACCAGACGAAGGAGGGTCGTCTTGCCGCAGCCGTTGGGACCGATGATTGCAATCCTTTCTCCCCGAAGGACCATCAGATGAAGGTCTTCGTAGAGGATGTTGTCGCCAAAGTGTTTGGAGACGCCTTCGATGGATGCTGCCTCTCTCCCGCTGCGAGCCACTTCAGGAAAAGAAAATCGAATGGGCTTCTCCTTTCGGCGGGTTTCAACCAGTTCCATCTTTTTGATTAGTTTGATTTTGCTCTGGGCCTGCCTTGCCTTGGTTGCCTTGGAACGGAAACGTTCAATGAACTTCTCGGCGTCTCGTATCTTCTGTTCCTGGTTCCTGGCCTTTGCTTCCAGGGACCGGATTTCCTCCTGTCGGGCCTTGAGATAGAAATCGTAATTGCCGGTATACGATCTCATTCCTTCAGGCTCAAAAGAGACCACGCGATTAATCTGCCGGTTGAGAAACTCCCTGTCGTGGGAGACCAGGACCAATGCCCCCTTAAAGCCTTGCAGAAATTCCTCCAGCCATCTGACGGATGGCATATCGAGGTGATTGGTGGGCTCGTCCAGGAGGAGGACGTCGGGTTTCTGGTAGAGGAGGGCGGACAGGGCGGCCCTCATTTTCCACCCGCCGCTCAGTAATGAAATGGATTGAGTGAAATCCGTCGTTTTAAACCCCAACCCCAGGAGGATTTTTTCCGCCTCATGCTGTGGAAATGCCTGCTCCAAGTGATTGATTTCGTGATGGATGTCAGCGATCTCTCTCCCCAAGCGGACTTGGTTCGATGGATCGGAAAGGGTCTTCAGGTCGTGGGTCGCTACATTAAGGGCGTTTTCGAGTTCGGCCCGTCCCGGAACGGCGTTTAGAACCGCCTCGAGAAGAGGGCCTGAAGCGGTTTCATGGACGTCCTGCGGCAGGTAGCCGATGCGGGTTCGCCGTGCAATCCTGATCTCTCCACTGTCAGGGGAGATTTCCCCTGTGATGAGCCTGAGCAGGCTGGTTTTCCCCAGGCCGTTGCGGCCCACCAGGCCGATCCTGTCGCCCGTTTCCACCTGCAACCCGATCTCGTGAAAAATCTCCCTTTCGGAAAAAGCAAGGGAGACCTTGATGAGCGTGATGAGACTCATGGGTATAACTGCTCGTAAAAACGGGGGGTGCCTCCCCCGGGGCTGTCATCTGCCTTGCGGCCGTTCTTGATGGTCATTTGATCGTTCCTACCTTCTGCCTACCGCATCCTGGACGTTGGACCCTGGACGTTGGACCCTGGACTTTGGACCCCCCTGCACTTTCGCGCTAAAAATCCTGTATGTAACCACAGGTTCCCCGTTCAGGGTTCAAGGTCAGTCATGAACACAGCAAAAAAGACCCGATTCGAGAACAACACATCCCTTTTTTGTTCCTTTGGGCCTGTTGGGTAGACGTTTACTTCTTTTGAAGTGCCGAATTAGGTGCTGCGGCATGCTTGCCTTGCAAACTACCACTGAGGACGTTAAACACCAAGTGTGAACCTTTGAACCCGTGAACGGCTACAAATTCATTTGAGTGTAATCATTTTTTGTTCCGGGCCAGTAACAACCATGTATGGACGCAGGCAAGACAAATCCAAAGAGAAAAGGCTACGCTCAATTCATTTTAATAGTGTCGTCTATATATAATGGTTTGCGAGGGGTTTTCAAGCTCCAACTGCGGTCTTGTTGTATTTGGGCTGATGTGGTAAAGTGAGGTACAAGGCGTAAGGCACGAGGCGCAAGGCGTAAAGCATGTGAGGCGCACGGCGTGGAGTGAAGGTGAGGAGACACAGAAATCGTGGTCGATCGATTATCGGTCCGATAGGTTGGTGTGCCGAGGATAAGGAGGGGTGAGTCATGGAAACCGTCAGAAAAACCCTGTGGGAAATGGTAGGGCGGATATCCGACACATATCGGGATCGCGAAGCGCTTATTCACACAGATAGGGGGGTGCGGTTCAATTATGCGCTTCTGTCGTGGGAGGTAGAGCGTGCGGCAAAAGGGCTTGTTCACTTGGGAATCCAGTCTGGCGATCGGGTCGCCATATGGGCGCCCAATGTTCCGGAGTGGCTCATATCCATGCTGGCGCTCAGCAGGCTGGGGGCGGTGACGGTTCCCGTGGAACCGGGAGCAGGTAGGGATGAGCTTCAATTTGTCCTCCAGCAATCAGAATGCAGCGGGATTATTGTCTCAAAGGCCCTGGAAGACGAGGACTGCCTGGATGCGGTTCTCTACGCAAGGGATCTGATTGATTCCCTTAGGCATGTGGTGGTGATCGCGGATGAGACCTTTTCGATGACTGTCCCATGGACCGAGCTGACCGGCATGGGAGAAAATGAGGATGCAGTGAAGTTGGCCGCCATGGAAAAGGCCGTCTCGCCCGAAGACCCTGTAGCGATCATGTATACATCGGGGACGACGGGCACGCCCAAAGGGGTGGTCCTGGATCACTTGGGCCTGATCAACAAGTCGCTCGCCTCCACAGAGCGCCAGGGAATCGGCCATGAGGATCGAATGTGCCTTTTTTTCCCGCTTTTCCACATGTTCGGAAATACCTGCATTGCGCTGTCCGGCCTCATCAGGGGGGCCGCGCTGGTCATGCCGTGCGATGTGTTTGACCCTTCCAAGGTACTTCAGGCGATTCACAGGGAACAGTGTACGGCATTGTACGCTTCCCCCTCGATGCTGATCGCCCTCCTGGATCATCCCGATTTTCGAAAGAAATGGTGGGCATGCGTGAAGAAGGGAACAGTCGGCGGCGCCCCCTGCCCCATGGAGCTGATGAAGCGCATCGTGGAGGATGTGGGCGTCTCGCATATTACCGTGGCATATGGGATTAGCGAGGCGTCTTCGTGGATTACCATGACCCGACCGGACGATCCCATCGAGCTGAGGGTGGGGACCATCGGCACCTCGCTGCCATGCAATGAGGTCAGGATCGTGAACCCTGCCACGGGGGAAGATCTTCCGCCCAGGACACAGGGGGAGTTGTGTACCAGGGGCTTTTTGATGAAGGAATACTACCGGATGCCGGGGGCCACAGCCTCGGCTATCGATCGGGATGGATGGTTTCACACCGGGGACCTGGGGGAGATGGATGACGCCGGCTATTTCAGAATGACTGGCCGGCTCAAAGATGTGATTGTAAGGGACGGTGTCGAAATCCATCCGGTTGAGGTAGAAGAGCGCATCTACAGACATCCGGATGTGTCGGAGGTGCAGGTATTCGGCTTCCCTCACCCGAAGAAGGGCCAGGAGGTGGCGGCATGGTTCAAACTGAAAGAGGGATCCCGTCTATCCGGAATCGCCCTGGCTGCCTATGCAAAGGATTACGTGGAGGAGGCCCTCTTGCCGCACTATTTCAAGATCGTATCCGGGTTTCCCATGACCAAAAGCGGGAAGGTGCAGAAATACAAGCTGGCTGAAATGGCCGTTGAGGAGTACCTGAAAGGGGAAGAAGGCTGGAGGACAACGAGGGAATCTCCCGTCAAAAAGGCGGTCCGCTCGGATAAGGCGCCGGGGGCCCTGGGCCCCTACAGCCAGGCGATTCGCGGTGGAGACTATCTCTTTACATCGGGTCAAGTGGGGATGGATCCGGCTACCGGAAAGCTGGTCACCGGGGGGATTGAAGCCCAGACCCGTCAGGCCATGGAAAACCTGAAGGCCGTCCTGCGGGCCGGGGGCGCTGATTTCTCAAAGGTGGTAAAGGCGACGGTCTATCTGGCTGATATAAATGATTTTGCAGCGTTCAACGGGGTGTATGGGAGCTACTTTGTGTCGGATCCCCCGGCAAGAAGCGCGTTTCAGGTCGCCGCCCTCCCTTTGGGCGCGGCCGTGGAGATTGAAATGGTCGCCCTTGCGGGCTAACCTGTTGTCAGTCTCTTGTGTTCCTGCATGATGCATTTGTTCATGACAACCTGAATGCCCGCTTCCCTGGCCTTTTGGGCTGCGCCGTTGTGGACGACGCCCAACTGCATCCAGATCACGCGGACCCCGATTCCGATCGCCTGGTCGACCACCGGCGGGACCCGGTTCGGGTTCAGAAAAAGGTCGGCCATGTCTACCTGAAACGGGATATCCCCGAGAGATCGGTAACAGGTTGCGCCCAGTATCTCTTTCTGCCCCGGATTGACAGGGATCACGTCGTAGCCGTGCTCCATCAGGTATCGGGCCACCCGGTTGCTGTCCCTTGCCTCCTTTGGCGAGAGCCCTACGACCGCGATGGTCCTGCAGTGGGCGAGAATCTCTTCTATCTCTTTTGACGGGGGATTTCCGTCAGGCATTTCACACGAGATCTTATCCATCATGAAACGACCTAACTGAGCAGATTCTTGACTGCGTCCGCCTTTTTTTTCACGTCTCTTACCGTCTTGACGCCCGGTACCTGATCCAGGACCTTGTTGGCGATTTTGGCTTCCAGAGAAGGGGGAGGTTCCTCGGCGCTCATTTTCTTCTCCTTCTCGTTGTCGGCATCGCTATCGTTATCCGAATTCAATTCCTTTTTGACGTTCTTGAACTCCTTAATCGCACCCCCCAGCCCCTTTCCGATTTCCGGAAGACGCTTGGCGCCGAATATGAGGAGGACAATAATGGCGATGATAATCAGTTCTGAGGGACCGAGTCCAAACATG
>CAYLJZ010000125.1:0-5662 GCA_964384085.1 uncultured Desulfobacteraceae bacterium | reverse complement strand
CGCTCCTTCAGTTCATTGAGCGTCACCAGTGCCTCAACCGGGGTCATGCCGTCGACGTTCAGCCCCTTGATCCATTCTCTCAGTCGCCGATCCTGGGGCTCGAAAAGTCCCAGTTGGACCATGTTCCCTTCCTCGGTTTCGGACAGCGGGTGATGGGCCAGACGAGGTCTCCCCGTTTCATCCGCCTCGCTCTTTTCCAGGTTGTTCAGGATCTCCTTGGCCCGCTGAATAACGCCATCCGGGATTCCCGCGATCTGGGCAACCTGTATGCCGTAACTCCGGCTGGTCCCGCCCGGAACGAGCTTCCTTAAAAATATAATCTTATCATGCCACTCCCTGACGGCAATATTGAAATTCTTGACCCTCCGTTTAGTGCCCACAAGCTCGGTCAATTCGTGATAGTGCGTAGCGAAAAGTGTTCGAACACCCTTACCGTCCCTGTCGTGAAGGGCCTCTGCAACGGCCCACGCAATACTCAGACCATCATACGTGCTGGTCCCCCGTCCGATCTCGTCCAGGATCACCAGACTTTTGGGGGTCATATGTCTCAGAATATTGGCCGTTTCATTCATCTCCACCATGAAGGTGCTCTGTCCTCTTGCCAGATCGTCTGATGCGCCGACCCTGGTAAAAATACGGTCAACCAATCCGATGACCGCCCTTGATGCAGGCACGAATCCCCCCATCTGGGCCATCAGCACGGTCAGTGCGGTCTGCCGCAGGATGGTCGATTTACCTGCCATATTGGGCCCGGTGATGATAATCACCTGCTGATTTTCCGAATCGAGGTGGATGTCATTGGGGACGAAATCCTCCTCTTTGACGCTCCGCTCGATGACAGGATGCCTTCCCTCAAGAATGTCGAGGGAAGTGCCGTCGTTTACCTCCGGACAGGCGTAATCGTTGGTCTCCGCGGTCTCTGCCAGTGCGGCAATCACGTCAATCTGGGAGACACGGACGGCCGTCTCTTTCAGTCTCTGATTCTCGATCGCAATTTTTTGTCGAATGCCCTCGAAAATCTCCTCTTCGAGTTCGACCCTCTTTTCTTCTGCGCCCAGCACCTCTCCTTCCTTGATTTTCAACGCCTCCGTTATGTAGCGCTCTCCATTGGCCAGGGTCTGCTTTCGAATATAGTCGTCAGGTACGAGATGGAGGTTGGACTTGGTGACCTCAATATAATACCCGAAGACCCTGTTAAATCCTACCTTCAGGCTCGATATCCCTGTCCTTTCCTGCTCAGACCGGGCGAACCTGGCGATCCAGCTTTTTCCGTCACGGCTCAAGGAAATCAATCTATCGAGTTCGTTATCATACCCTTCTTTGATGATCCCGCCTTCCTTCAGAGAAACCGGGGGGTCTTCATGGATCGACGCTTCTATCCATTGTGCGACATCCTGAAGGGCATCCAGCTTCGAGGCGATAGCGGACAACAGGGTGCTGTTTGAATCCTTCAGGGCATTTTTGATGAAAGGGAGCCTCAGCAGGGAGGATTTGAGGGCGATAAGATCCCTTGCATTGGCCCTCCTGAGGGCGATTCGACCGTTCAACCGGGCAATATCATAAATCTTTTTGAGCTCATCCCGCAGTTCTCTCCTCAACAGGGGGGCCTCCTTGAGGGAAGCGACAGCCGCTAACCGCTCCCTAATCTGGTCCAGATGGACGAGCGGATAAGAAACCCAGTCTTTGAGGAGCCTGCTCCCCATTGGAGTGACGGTTTGATCGAGGATATGGAAGAGAGATCCTTTCACCGACTGCCTTCGCATGGTCTTCAACAGTTCCAGGTGAGTGCATGTGGACTCGTCCAATACCATATAATCGCCCATGTGGTAGGTGACGATCTCCCTGATATGCTCGGGAAAGCCTTTCTGGGTATCTCGCAGATAGGATACGATGGCCCCGGCTGCGATGATTCCCTGGGGCATATCCTGGCATCCGAATCCGGCCAGCGACCTCACCTGCAATTGCTCTTTCAGGAGGGATGCCGCATCGAGGGGATCATAGGTATCCCTCTTCAGTACCTCCAGCCGGTAACTGGAAAGGGTCTGCCGGGTTGCCGCAGGGTCTGTTTCAGGAATCAGGACCTCGGCCGGGTCGATCCTCGCCAGTTCATTCAGAACAGCCTCGATCGACGCCATCTCTGTCACCTTGAACTCCCCGGTAGAAAGGTCCACGTGCGCCAACCCGTAGACGCCCTCGCCTCCCGATACGGCGGCCATGTAAAGGTGGGTCTTGTCGTCCAGCTCTTTTTCATCCACAACCGACCCGGGCGTCACCAGCCTCACGACCTCCCGTTTCACAATCCCCTTGGTTGATCCAGGGTCCTCGATCTGGTCGCAGATGGCCACCTTCCATCCGCTTTCCAGCAGTTTTCCGATATAGGCGCGGTTGGCATGATGGGGAATGCCGCACATGGGCACCTTGTCACCGTTGTAGGTTCCCCTCGATGTCAGGGTGATGCCCAAAATCCTGGAGGCGATCTGCGCATCTTCAAAAAACATTTCATAAAAATCACCCATGCGAAAAAATAAAATGGCATCAGGGAATTGATCCTTGATGCCCATGTATTGCCTCAGCATAGGTGTCAGTGGGGTCATTGGGAATTGCAAATTAGCTGTTAGCGATCGACGTTAAGGTGCAAAATTGAGAAGTTACGAATAATTCAGATCCGGGTCATCGGGGCTCATCCGTACCCAGTTGTCCATTCTTCATGAAAGGGCTCCCGCAGCCAGATTAAATGACTGCGCCCTTGGACTCTATCAGACCGATGGTATCCCATCGGCCGCACTGGGGGCATTTCCACAAAAGTTCGGCGGGTTCGAAGCCGCAGTGCGCGCATTGAAACCTCAAATAAGGGACGTTGAGATGGGCGATCACGTCACGATATTCGCTGATCGCGTCTCTTTCCCTTCCCTGGTTCAAAAGGATCTCGCCCTTGAATCGTCTGGCCTCCCAGAAAGAGGGGTCCAGTTCGAGGGCCTTTTCGATCTCCCCCAGTGCGCCTTCCGCATCGTTTTCATTGTTCAGATATCGGGCCAGGGCCATGTGCGTGAATGCATCGGAGATAGATCGAGAACATTCCTTCAAAAAATCCCCCACGGGGGTCAGATCTTTCATTTGAGAGTAGAACCCCTCGAGCCGGCGATAGGACAGAAATGTGAACTGGGGGGTGATCTCCACGATTTTCTTCCAGGTGGAGATCGCCTTTTTGTACTCCTGCCTGGCAAAATAAAGATCTCCCAGGTGAAGGTAGGCGTCCACACATCGTCTGTCCGTGGCTATGGCTTTGGTAAAGAGAGATTTCGCGCGGCCCATGTCCCCATTTTCCTGGCAGACTTTCCCTGTTTCAACCAGGTAATGCGCCAGGATGTGATGGTGATCTCCCTTTTCTAATCGCGCAATCTTCTGTCGAGTGTTGTAGGCGTTCTCCCAATCCTTTAATTCTTCATAGATCTTTTCTATTTCATTTAACGTTTTCACATTGGAAGGGTCGTGCTGTTCCGCCTCGAGAAAGGTCTTGAGGGCGCGGTTCATAAACCCCCCCTTCCGGTAGTCTTTGCCCAGATCGAAAATGGCCCGGATCTTTATTCGCTGATCTAAATTGGGCCTCAATATGATACTCTGTCGGATTCGAATGGCCCTGTCTATGTCGCCTTTTGAACGGTACAGGTTCCCCAGCGCCACATAAGTCTCAATGGTATCTGAATTCACCTGGACCGACTTGGTGAATTCTTCAATGGCCTGATCGTGATCGTCTGAAAGGAGAAATTGAATCCCCTTAAAAAAGGAGTTATCGCCCTTGCTGGCGACGGTCTTCTTCTTTTCGTTGTTCGCAGCCTTGATCCAGTAGCCCAGAAAAAGCCCCATCACAAGTGCGATTGCTGAAACGATCAGGATCTGCTGGACGCCGGGTTCAAGAAGCCATTGCCAAACGGATTGCAACACCGTGATCTCTCCCATTTTGAGCAGGTGTGATTGGAGTTTTAAAAAACATGACGGGAAAGCACCCGCAGACTGCCATCAGCGAAACCTCGACCGTCAGCCGATGACGGCCCGCTTTAACCCTCCCTCGCCAACACATCGCCACGTAAACGCAACACTCCTGATTCGCTCATGGTGACCTCGTTGCTACGGACAGGAATCAGACCAGCGAAGCGCGAGAGTGGAAGGTCGTTCCTCATGAATTGACAGGAGGCCGGTCTGAATCCATGACCTCGCTGGTGACAGGGAGATTCCTGAGGGAGTTCAATTCATGCTCCTTTTCCTTTACATCCTTCATCAGCATTTTGATCTGCCGTTTGTAGTCAAGACGCTCGGAAATTCCATAAATCCATATACACACCACACCGATGAGAAACGTGATAATGGCAATCAAAAAAACCGGGAGGTTGGGGGTCTCGGCCTTGAAAAAAATGAGGTCTATCTTAAAAGAGATAGACGTTGTCAGGGCCTGATAATTCTGAACCGCCACAATCACAACAATCAGCAAAAACAAGACGACAATAATGGCTTTTACATGTTTCATTCCTTGCCTCCATGAACGAAGTTAGCTTTTTTGAAATGCGGCAAGAGTCTTCGGTAGGTCTCTTCAATATGTTGCGGAATAACCCTTACCTCCCCCAGCACCGTCATATAATTGTTATCCCCGTTCCAGCGTGGAACCACGTGGAAATGCATATGTTCTTCGACGCCCGCTCCAGCCACCTTCCCGAGGTTCAGGCCCACGTTGAATCCTTCAGGGTTCATGACCTCTTTTAGGATTTCAATGCAACGTGCAACCATTGACAAAAGGTCCAGCTTCTCGTCCTGTGAGAGCAATTCCAATCCCTTGACGTGCCTCACCGGGGCGACCAAAAGGTGGCCGTTGATGTAGGGAAACCGGTTCATGATTACCATGGAAAGATAACCCACATGCAGAATGAGCCGTGAGCTATCGGTATCGCGATTCTCTCCGGGACAGAAGATGCACGCAGCGGCTTTCTGATCCGAAAGGATATATTCCATGCGCCATGGCGCCCACAATACGTTCATATCGATGCCTCAAAGGTAGATGATGCTACCGCGTGCCGTCTCACCCAGCTCCAGGACGCCGATACTATGCTTCCCTGAAGCACTGTATCCGGTTGCCGTCCCGGGATTGAAAAAAAGGATCCCTTCCTTCACGTGATTCGAGGCAATGTGGGAATGCCCGTAAACGATGATCTCCACGTTGTGAAACAGCGGGAGAATGCGATCCTCCAGGCCATCGGACTGACCCCAGCCATGGATCAGCCCTATCCTGTAGCCGGCTGAATTTAAAACCATCTTTTCCGGAAGAAGTTCCCTGACTGCCTCGGGGTCCATGTTGCCGCAAACACCGTGAAATTCCTTTGAACTAAGGAAATCAATGATGTGCGGCGATACAACATCGCCGGCGTGGAGGATTAGATCCATATCACATAGATAGCGATCGTAGATTTCGATAAATTCCTCGGTCACTCGATGAAGGTGGGTATCGGACAGCACACCGATTTTCACACTATTTTTCATAACAAATCAGTTCACAAAAACAGGCCATTTGAATTGATATCGAAGGTATACCAACAGACAAAAAAAGACAAGGCATAATCTCAAGGGACCTTAAAAATGATTTGACAGAAAGCCGATACCGTCGGTATCCTAATTA
>CAYLJZ010000124.1:0-5670 GCA_964384085.1 uncultured Desulfobacteraceae bacterium | reverse complement strand
GTGGAGATCTAACTGATGAAAGTATCTGTTTGTGGAAAGGGAGGAAGTGGTAAAAGCACGGTTGTTGCCTTGCTGACCCACGCGGCGCAGGAGAAGGGGTACTCCGTTCTGGTGGTGGATTCAGATGAATCCAATTCCGGTCTCTTTCGAACGCTGGGGCTCGATGGTCCGCCGGTGCCGCTCATGGATCTTCTGGGGGGGAAGGCCTCGTTGAAGAAAAGGATGGGGAGCCCGGGTCTTTTTGAGCAATCTGACATTCGCGTCAAGGACATACAGTATCCCTATATTCAGCGTCGGGATGGACGGATGATGGTGAGTATCGGGAAGATCCTTCAGTCCCTCGAAGGATGTGCCTGCCCCATGGGGGTACTCAGCCGTGAATTTTTGAAAAAGCTTCGACTCGGTGAAAATGAGATTGCCCTTGTGGATATGGAGGCAGGCGTCGAGCATTTCGGGAGGGGCATCGATGAGGGAATCGACGAGGTCCTCCTGGTCGTGGAACCCTCTTTTGAGTCCATTATGATCGCTGAAAAGATTAAAGGGCTCGCCGCTGGTATGAAGAAGGGGGCTGTCGCAGTCCTCAATAAAATGCCTTCCGAAGGGGTGGCCCAGAAGCTGGAAGATGAGCTTAAGCAGCGCGGAATCAAAGTCATAGGGACTATTCCAAATGATGCAGATGTATTCAACGCTTCACTGGAGGGCAGTGTCTTAGAGAAGGGAGAGGCCCTTCAGGTGGCAAAAAATATTTTAGACAACCTTATTGCGGAAATGGCCTGATTTGTGGAATGGGGCATTCACATTCCCTGAACCGGTGAGGGACCACCACAAAAGAGGCGACGGGAAGGTCATTCGTTGGGAGGGACTATGTGTTTAAGCACCATTTATGCGATTTCGAAAAATGAGAAGCGGGAGGTCATGAAGGATGTGGCCAGAATAGAGGCAGAAGGCGCTGGTTTTTGGGCGATCGATCTCTTTGGAGAAAGGACGTTTATCGAAGGGACGATTAGAGATGTGGACCTCCTGGGCGGCACGGTGATGATAGATAAGGGAGGTCTCAACTGATGAGATGATGCCCGATCCAGCCGGCAGGGATCCATCGGCAAGTGGTGCTGAGTGTTGGGAGAGAGCGCCAGATCCGAAAGGAGAAGGGAGGCGGATGATGAAAGAAGCGATGTTTTATGAAGCCATGTCTGACAATACGGTCCGCTGCAACCTCTGCAATCATCGTTGCAAGATCCGTGATGGAAAAAGTGGGATTTGCGGGGTGAGGGAAAATCGCGGGGGCAAACTCATGAGCCTCGTTTATGGGAAGGTCATTGCAGAACATATTGACCCGATCGAAAAAAAGCCCCTCTTTCATTTCCTGCCCGGCTCAAAGGCATTCTCCATAGGAACGGTGGGATGTAACTTCCGCTGTAAGTTTTGCCAGAACTTTGATATTTCTCAGTATCCGCGGGAACACGGGGGCGAGATCATCGGCCGGGACCGCACCCCCGCACAGATTGTGGCGTCCGCAAGAGAGAGCGGTTGCGAGACCATCGCCTACACCTATACCGAACCCACCATTTTTTACGAATTTGCACTGGATACGGCGGTTTTGGCACGGGAGGAAGGGATCAAAAACGTATTTGTAAGCAACGGCTATATGAGCCCAGAGGCAGCCCGTCACATCGCACCCTATATAGATGCCGGCAACATCGATATCAAGGCGTTCACGGATACTTTCTACAAGACCATGTGCGGGGCCCGTCTTGAACCGGTCCTGGAAACCATTCGGCTGCTGAAGGCGCTTGGGGTCTGGGTGGAGACGACCACGCTCATTATCCCCGGACTCAATGACGGGGATGAGGAGCTGCGCAATATTGCGCGTTTCATAAAAGGGGTCGGGGCCGAGATCCCGTGGCATGTCACCCAATTTTATCCCACCTATGAGTTGCTGGATAAACCGCGAACGCCCGTATCCACCTTGCGCCGGGCTCGGGATATCGGAAAGGAAGAAGGGCTCCACTATGTGTACGAAGGGAATGTGCCGGGCGAGGGGGGAGAAAATACCTACTGCCATTCCTGCGGGGCCTTGCTGATTGAACGCTATGGTTTGGAACTGATACGGAATCGATTGCAGGATGGAACCTGTCCCGAGTGTGGATCAGGCATTAAAGGAGTCGGCATGTAAACTATCAGACAAAACAAGACGCCAAAGTCAGCTTATGGACATTTGGAAACAATGGTGAAACAAGGCGCCGTGCACCAATACCAGCGATCTTTGAAGACGCTTATGAAAGGAGGCCGGCCATGACAGAATTTCGTAGAAGACAAAACAGCGATAGGTGGCACTGGAGTAAAGACTGTCCTGATTATCCGACGGAAACGGATGTTATCATCAGTCATACCGTGCCTGGTTACGGGACGTTGTGTGAGGTATGCAAGAAAAAGGCGCCGTTAGAGAAAGAAAAGTAACCGGTTCACCTTGGACCCGGCTGGCGTGCCGCCGGGTCCTAACCTGGAGTATCTGATGGTGGGGAGATAGGCCCCCTGTGATTGCTTACCCTGTGAGGACTATGGAGAAGGCTGATGGAACTTGGCGTCAAGGTTGAGAATTATCTGAAAGAGCGTTTCGGACAAGAGACCCGTCTGATCTCCATGGAGCCACTCGGCGAGGGGGTCCACGGCACAGCCTATCTGCTGAGATTCAACCAACTGCAGGGAGAAGGCCGGTTGATCATGAAGACCCTCTTTCATTCCAGATTCGGACATGATCATTATTCCGACCGGGCCCAGGTCCTCCTCCTCGCCCAGGCCAACTACAACGAGATGCAAAAGCATGTGAGGGCAACGGATGTGGTGGGGGAGTCGCCCGAAAGACTCATCTCTGTTAAAGACGCCAGGGAATTTTACATCTTCATGGAGGAGGCGACGGGGGGCTCTTACTTCGAGGATCTGGATGCGATTCTGAAGCGGGGGCAGCTCATTGAGCTTGACAGAGAACGCGCCAGAATGCTCGCCTGTTTTATCGCGGATATCCATGCGATCAGGTATTCCGGGGAAGATGCCAGGACCCTTTACCGGCGGCGGATCCGCGATCTGATCGGGCATGGCGAATGCATCATGGGGATCATCGATGTCTATGACGCCGTTGATTTCACGACAGACACGGAACTGGTTGCCTATGCCGGGAAGTCTTTGACCTGGTGGGGAAAAATCAGGGATCGGGGAGAACGGTTGTGCAGTGTGCATGGCGATTATCATCCCGGCAACATTCGATTGCAGGAAAACGATTTTATCCTGATGGACCGCTCCAGGGGGAGCTGGGGCGAACCGGCCGACGATGTATCGTGTCTCAGTATGAATTACATCCATTACGCAGTTAAAGACCGCGGGACGTTTGAAGGTCCTTTCGCTGAGTTGTTCCGGATCTTTTTGAATGCCTACCTCGAGAAGACCCGCGATAACGGCTTCTTTGATGTGTGTCAACCCTTTTTCGCCTTTCGAGTGCTGGTCATTGCCAACCCGAAGTTCTATCCGGATGATACAAGCGATACCAAGAGGAAACTGATTGACTTTGGACTCTCAGTCCTTGAGACGGAGAGATTCGACCCGAACCGGATTGCGGCCTATCTGGAGAGAAAATGAGCTTTTGTTTATGGCTGACTGGGCTTCCGGGTTCAGGCAAGAGCACCATCCTGAAAGAGCTTCTGGCGATGTTGTCGGCATCGGGGATTGAAACCGTTACCCTCAGCCTCGATCATATACGGAAGATCGTCACGCCCGATCCCAAATACACCGAAGAAGAACGGAACATTGTTTATCGGTCTCTGGTCATGATGGCGCACCTCCTGATCACAGAGGGTCACAGGAATGTGATCATCGATGCAACAGGGAATCGAAGGGAGTTCCGAGACCTGGCCAGACGGCTCATCGCCGATTTTGCAGAGATTTACATCCAGTGTCCTCTCGAGATCTGTGAAGAACGGGAGGCGTTGCGTCGGGGTCAACCTGTTGAAAAGGACCTTTATCGCCGTGCCATGAAAGGGGCGTTAAAAGGAGAGATGCCTGGTGTCTCAGCCCCTTACGAGGCGCCTGAACACCCTGAAGTCGTGGTGCGATCGGATCTCCTCTCTCCCCGGGAATCGGCAGAACATATTATGGCCTATGTGCGATCCAAATGGCCAACCAAATCCCGTGAGGAGGCGCGGATATGCTGAAGACGGCCATCGAGGCGGCTACAGGCGCCGGTCGGATCATTGTCGAGCGCTATTCAAAGGAACGGGGCATCACGAAAAAAGGCTTTCGCGATATCGTAACCGATGCCGACATCGCGGCAGAGTCCTTTATTATTGGACTGATCAACGGACGATTTCCCGATCACGCCATCCTCTCCGAGGAGGCTGGAGGGAGTGACATCGGCAGCGGATTTACATGGCTGCTGGATCCTCTGGACGGGACGACCAATTATGCGCACCATCATCCGGTATTCGCCGTGTCCATCGGGGTGCTGGAGCATGGCAACCCGCTGGTGGGGGTTATCCATGATCCGTTGCGTGATCAGACATTTGTGGCTCATCGGGGGGCGGGGGCGAGGCTGAACGATGTCCCCATTCATGTCAGCGACGTTGCCGAGCTCAAAAACGCCCTGTTGGGCGTGGACTGGGGCCACGAAAATGACGTGAGGGACCGAATGCTGAACTATTTGCACCGGCTCTTGCCTCGCTGCGGAACCCTGCGCGCCTCGGGTTCAGCGGCACTGGCGCTGGCCTATGTGGCTGCAGGGTGGACGGATGCCTATTTTCAGCCAGGATTGAAGCCCTGGGACTCGGCTGCCGGCAGTCTTCTTGTCAAGGAGGCGGGAGGTGAGTGTACCACGATGAAAGGGGAGCCGTATCGGGTCCAGTTGCCTGAGTGTCTGGCAACGAATGGCTTGATCCATGATGAATTCATGAAAGTGCTCAATGGCGAACCCTGAAACGGATTCCGCCAAATGACGCTTGTAAGGCTGAGCGGTGGGTGGCATGGAAAATACATTCTGGACAGCTTTCGGCGCGAGTCTTCTGGCCGCCTTTGTAACCTCGATCGGCATTTATGTCATTCGACGTTTTGAGCGATGGGGCCGGGACAACAGTATCTATTTTGTCTGTTTCGCCGCGGGTGTCCTGATTTCGGTATCCTTCCTGCATATCATTCCGAAGGCGTTTTCCATGAACGTCCATGCGCCGTTTTATCTGTTTGCCGGGTATCTCAGCCTCCATTTGTTCAACCGGTTCGTCAATGCCTTTGTCTGCGACAAAAGCTCGGATGAACATTACGCAATCGGCCTTATCCCCATGTTCGGCATCGGGTTCCATTCATTCATCGACGGATTTATCTATTCCATCACCTTCACCGTGAGCGTCTTTACCGGTCTTCTGGCCGCCACCGGCATGGTCCTTCACGAATTTCCCGAGGGTATTATCACCTACCTCCTCCTCATTCGTGCCGGGTTCGCTGAGAAACGGTCTTTCCTTTTAGCATTTCTCGCAGCAGCCGTGACGACGCCGTTGGGAATGCTCGTGTCATACCCATACATCAGTCAAATCAGTAAGCCTTTTCTGGGTGCCCTCCTGGCCTTTTCTGCAGGCGCGCTGGTTTATGTCGGGGCCACTCACCTTCTGCCGCAGGCAGAGACCGAACACAGGA
>CAYLJZ010000123.1:0-5679 GCA_964384085.1 uncultured Desulfobacteraceae bacterium | reverse complement strand
GCAGCCAGAGACAGGCCCGATACCCTGTCTCCATGTCTCCCTGGAAAAAAGCACCCGATCGTGACGCCTTCACTTCCAGTGCCCCCAGAGCTTTGAGCTCATTCACGAGCAGGTTCTCGACGCCCTTTGGCGCCACGGCATAAAATGTGTAGGTGTTATTCATCACAATTAGCGGTTGAGTTTATCCCCCATTTCGATAATAATCGGCATATGAACAGATTCCCTGACAAATGGCAAGGGAAACAGGCCGGCATCAGCAATTCTCATTATGACGAAGACCCGGAGTTACCATTCTGTGTGGGTGGCATCTCGCCAAGACGCTTCGCGGTTCATCGCACAGCTGGATCGGCCATCCACAGAATGAAAGGAGCACAAGGAATATCATGGAACAGACACACCCCACTCAAGCCCTATTAACCGATTACAGCCAATATATCTTTCCCGCCATCATGCCCCTTTATGGAGACCACCCCCTCATTGTGGACCATGCAACGGGCAGCGCTATCTGGGATATGGAGGGAAACCGATATCTCGATTTCTTCGGCGGGGTCCTGACCGTCTCGGTGGGCCACTGCAACGAAGAGGTCACGGAGCGGACCATCCAACAGATGAGAAAGGTCCAGCACACCTCGACCCTCTATATCAATGAAGCCATGGTCCGGCTCGCGCACAAGATTGCCGATCTGACGCCGGGAAGGCTTCAGAAATGCCTCTTCACCAACAGCGGCAGCGAGGCCAACGAAACCGCCATCATGGCCGCCAGGATGTATACGGGAAACAGCGACGTCTTTACCCTTCGACACGCCTATGCGGGACGCACCATGACCACCATGAGTCTCACCGGTCACGGCGCGTGGCGATTGGGGGGCGTCTTTGACAGCCACATTCGGCATGTGCGCAACCCCTATACCTATCGTGCCCCGCTGGGACTGGACGAAAAGGGACTCATCGATCTCTGCGTACAGGACCTGGAAGAGACCCTGGCCACCACCACGAACGGCAAAATCGCCGCATTCATGGCCGAGCCGATACAGGGGGTGGGGGGATTTATCGTCATGCCCAGGGACTACTTCAAACGCGTCCTTCCACTGGTGCGAGAGGCCGGGGGCGTCTTCATCTGCGACGAGGTCCAGACCGGCTGGGGCCGGACCGGCAGGTATTTCTGCGGCATCGAACACTGGGGGGTGGAGCCGGACATCATGACCTTTGCCAAGGGAACGGCCAACGGGTCGCCCATCGGCGTCACCATTGCCACGCCTGAAATTGCCGAGGCGGTGAAGGGGCTTACCTTCGCCACCTTCGGAGGAAATCCGGTCACCATGATGGCCGCGCTCGCGACCATCGAGTATATTGAAAATCATCATCTCCCTGAAAATGCCGACATTCAGGGTCAACTTCTTCGAGACCGTCTGACCAACCTCCAGAAAAAACATAGTGTTATCGGGGATACCCGTGGGATGGGTCTGATGCAGGCCATAGAAATCGTTGAATCCCGCTGCAGCGGGAACAAGCGGCCGGATCCGGCCCGAACCGTGGCCCTCATCGATGCGGCCCGAACCAACGGTCTCCTTGTGGGTAAAGGGGGGCTTTACGGCAACGTCATTCGGATCGCGCCGCACCTGACGGTCACACGGGAAGAGATCGAAGATGGATGCGATCGGCTGGCCCGTGCCCTGTCAGATATTGCGTAGGCAGTCCAAATGATCCATGCCTATCCGGTTACTGAACAAACTGTGGCTCTGTTCGGGCACGAGCTGAACTTCGGTCAAGTTTTGAAATCCGGGTCTATGCGAATGTCTGGATTTTCCAATTTTCGCGTGAAAATGTGTTCAATCCGGTGACATCTTGATTGGTATGCCGAGATTGCCTATGGCTGCCTGACTCAAGAAACGCTGCCATTCGGGAATCATCACCGAAGTTTCTTGCCAAGCTCTAATTGTTCAGTAACCGGATAGGCATGAAATGATCCTTCTAATCGGGTTCTGGCGTCTCGTGACGGACCTTTTTGGTCTGAGATCGATGGCGTTTGGAGTCGAGTCGACGCTCTCTGGAGGCGGCGGTTGGGACAGTCTTGCGCCGTGGTTTGGGTGGCAGGGCCGCCTCGCGAATCAGATGGATCAATCGCTCCACGGCGTCCTGACGATTCTGCTCCTGGGTTCGAAATCGCCGGGCCTGGATGATCAGTATCCCTGCATCCGTCATCCGTTTTCCGGCAACGGCAGCGAGACGCCTGCGGACATCATCGGGAAGCGAAGGGGACCCGGCCGCATCAAACCGAAGTTGAACAGCCGTAGCGACCTTGTTGACATTCTGCCCGCCCGGGCCCGAGGCCCGAACAAACGTCTCCTGAATCTCCCTTTCGTCAATGGTGATATCTTCTGTTATTCGAATCATTATTAACCGTTCAAAGGTTCAGGGTTCAGGGGTTCAACGTTCAAGTAAAGGGGCTTACTTGCGCTCTTTCCTGAATCCCGACACTACCCAGTAGATCCCCCAGATCAGGGCCACGGGGCCTACAGCCATATAAAAAAAGGCAACCCAGTGGCTGTTCCAGGGCTTGAGAAAAAAGGCCACAAGGACCGGCCACAACAGTGACGCCAGGATGGCAAACCGCATCCGTCCGGAAAGCGGGGGCCCCCCTTCAGAGCGTTGCCGGACCTGCTCAGTTTTCCTGGGCATCAGACTGGGGAGTATAAAGATTCCCAGTATGATCGCAATAATCAATAGGATTTCCGTTATGCCGGACATCGCGCTTTTTCCCGATGGAAATGTTTATGCCATCTTCCGCCATACACTTGAGTTCACGAGAATACCTACCAGAAAACTACCCATGACGCAAGGAGTTCCACCGCAACGTCCCATGCCTGTAACGTCATCCCCCGTCAGCAATTCTCATTTTGGAAAAACAACCGTGTGGGAGTGGCTTCCGAGTCCCGCCGCGCGGGATGGCAAAATGCCACTCACACAGCATTTTGGCTCCAAGTCCACTGAATTATGAGAATTGATGGCCCGCCTTTAGTATGCTTGACGAAAACCTCTGCCAGGCGTATAGTGAGCAAAAATTTATGAGGGTGTGCAAATGGTAAGAGGCTTTAACGGCAAGACGCCCCGTATAGCGGCATCCGCCTATATCAGCGAGGCCGCCTATATCGTGGGCGATGTAGAAATCGGGGACAATTCCAATGTCTTTCCAGGAGCGGTCATAAGGGGCGACTTCGGCAGGATTTTGATTGGCAGCAATACCTCTGTAGAAGACAACTGCGTGATTCATTCCGGAACCCCTTCCTCGGAGTTGGGAGACGTGGAGATCGGCGACAGGGTCCTTATCGGTCACGGGGCCGTCCTGAACTGCTGGAAAATCGGGAGCAACGTTCTCATCGGCATGAACGCAACGGTCCTCCATGACGCTGAAATCGGCGACTTCTGCATTATCGGCGCGGGCTGCCTGGTTGGGCAGGGGATGAAGATCCCCAAAAATTCATTTGTGGCAGGCGTGCCGGGCAGGATCAAAGGGAACACGACGGAAAAGCAGCTCTGGTGGGTTAAGGAAGGATATAAAGAATATGCCGGACTGGCCCGCCAATACCGGAAAGAGGGGCTGTAGACGGGGTTGAGGGATTGATGAATCGGGTGACTGGATAGAATGACTGGGATGCTTCAGAGGGTGATTTTTTCGGACTTCTGACCTCTCGCTCCCGACCTCTGATCTTTTTTTGCGGCTATGCCGCTTTGGAGTAGGTTCAAAACCATGACGATAGGCGATCGTAAAGAGATGCAACACCGCAAGGCCATTTTATTTCCCCATTCCTACCTTCCCAAGACTGCTGAAGAGCGGATGTTGTCTTCTTTTGAAACGCTGACCATTTGCAAACCATGGTATATGGAAGATGCGGCAACCGCGGAAGATCGTAACGCTCGTATCGACATCATACATCCCCCCGAAGAGCTGAAGCCCCCGAACGATTTCATGAAACTCCTTGCCGAATACCGGCTCTGGATGAGTCAGAACAGAGGGTACACCCCTTTGCTTCCTGGGATGGGAGAGGATGCTGCCTGGGAAATCAGGCACACCCTTCGTCATGGCGGCAAGGATGCCCGCGACCTGGCTCAAGAACACGCGATCAAATGGCACCTTATTCTCCATTTGGAACGGGAACTGGAGGAAAACCAGACATCTGCCGATGAGATGCTCCTTCGCGTCAAGGCGGAAAGGTCCCCATTGGCAGAGGCCATCGGGGAGGAGACCTCCCCTAATGGTCTCTTTGACGATCTTTTCCTTTCCGATTCACATCCCTCCATCGAGGAGCGGCACCTGAGACAGGTTCTGAGCGCCTGGTTCGGCCTGTTCGGTCGATCTGTTCCGAAGGACAGCATCCTCCTGACCATGACCCCCTCTGTTCTGAGCTTTGGAGCAGAACTTTTTGGAAACGGGTCCTTCGAACCATCGTCGGGGGAAAGTGCGTCTTTACAAAGAATAGATCTGCCTGCGTCTCCACCGGACGCCAGCATGGACAAAGATCCCATACGCGCCGGTCTTTCAGAAAAAACCCTGGTCCTGGTGACTGTTTGAACGTAGACGCTGTTGGTGCTGAGATCTTTAAACAAAAATTTTCCTAAACCTCGATGCCAGGTCTCTGTTGCTCGTCTGTGTGAAGCCCTGGTTCATTTTTTGGTGATGGCTGTGGCGCGTTAGGAGGGGGGATGAACTTCAGCGAATTGGCAAAGAATCTGGAACTGGAAGAAGATGAATACCTGGAACTGATCCAGCTCCTGATCGAAACCAGCAGGGCAGATCTGGCGAGTATCGAAACCGCCGCCGGAGAACAACAATCGAATGAGGCGGCCAGCGCACTCCATTCAATAAAAGGAGCTGCGGGCAATCTCGGCCTGATGGAGATATACGATCTGGCCAGACAGGGAGAACAGGTGGCGCGAAACAATACCATGGATCAACTTCCAGCGATTATTCAGGGGTTGAAAATAAAATTTAGCGAACTTGCACAAATCGCAGGCGTCTGAGTTCCTCTTTTCAGAGTCAAATGTTTTTTATCTCAATTTTGCTAACGGACGATTACTCATGAATGGAACCAGTACAACCGTGCGTCCCCCTCAAAAAAAGATGCGTCTGGGGGAACTTCTGGTACAATCCGGCCTTATTGACAGCGAAACCCTCGCCAGCGCCCTTGAAATTCAAAAGTTCCAGAAGCGGCGCCTGGGCAAGGTCCTTGTGGATATGGGGGTGGCTGACCAGGTGGTGATTGCCAAGACCCTCGCGAAGCAGCTCAAGGTACCGTATGGCCGCCTCCAGAATGCTCACATCTCCAAAGAGGTCACTGGTCTGATATCCGCCCAACTTGCAGAAAATCATCTGGTCATTCCTCTCAAGAGAACAGAAAAAGGCCTTCTTGTCGCCATGGCGGATCCTCTGGACCTGGACGCCCTGAACGACCTTCGCTTTTTCACCCAGTTGCCCATAGATGTCGCCGTCGTCCCTGAAGGCGATATTGTCAACGCCATTGAACGACACTACCCGAAAGGAGACCTCAAAAGAGACCTGGATTTGGGGCCGGCCATAGACGCAGAGATAGAGATTCTTCGGGAAAAGGAACCGGATGGAAAGGACACCCACGAACTCCTTGTCCTGACCGAAATGCCCCCGATTGTCCGATTCACCAATTC
>CAYLJZ010000122.1:0-5680 GCA_964384085.1 uncultured Desulfobacteraceae bacterium | reverse complement strand
ATGACTCAAGGATTTGCGTCCTTTGGGAAAGAGACCCCCACGGACCTTTTTCACACACCTAAAGTGATACCACATTTTCACACGGAGATACTCAGACACGGAGAGTCTTCAAGGGGTTTTCAGACCCTTCTGTGTGTGTTTTACGGCTCTGTGTAATGAAAAACTACCGGCCACAGGGCTGATCCGGAATCAGTTTGCCCGGATTCAGGATGTCCTCGGGATCGAAGGCATGTTTGATGCTGCGCTCGAATTCCAGGTCCCTGTCGTTAAAAACAAAACAGGTCTCCCCGAGTTTTTCGAGACCGACCCCGTGTTCGCCGCTGATGGTCCCACCGGCATCGGCGCAAAGCTTCAGGATCTCCGAGGAGGCCTTCAGGACCCGTGCCTTCTCTTCCGGGTCCCTGTCGTCAAACATGATCAGCGGATGGAGATTTCCATCGCCTGCATGAAAAACATTGCCGATTGGAACATTGTATTTTTTACCCACCTCCAGGACCTTGCTCAGGACCTCCGGGAGACGAGTGCGCGGGACTGTCCCGTCACAGCAGACGTAACTGGGTCTGACCTGCCCCACCGACCCGAAGGCGCCCTTTCGGCCTGCCCAGAGGACCGCCCGCTCCTCATCGTCCTTTGCCAGTTTGACCTCGCGCACGTTGTTCCTGCGGCAGATCTCCATGATCCTTTCCGCGTGGCTGTCCATCCTCTCGGGCATGCCGTCCAGCTCGATAATAAGGACGGCAGCGGCGTCCAGCGGATATCCCACCTTGATGGTTTCCTCCACGGCCCGCATAACGATGTTGTCCATCATCTCGAGGGTGGCAGGCACAATCCCTTCGGCGATAATGGCCGAAACCGTGTTGGCCCCGTCCTGGATGGTATCGTAGATGGCCAGCATGGTCTTGACCGCCTCGGGGGCCCGCTCCAGCTTCAGCATAATCTTGGTGACCAGGCCCAGGGTCCCCTCGCTCCCCACCAGCAGGCCCTTGATGTCATATCCCGGACTGTCAGGGCACTTGCCCCCTGTCCAGACAACCGTACCGTCATCGAGAACGATCTCCATGCCCAGCACATGGTTGGTGGTCACCCCGTACTTGAGACAGTGCGGTCCGCCTGAATTCTCACCGATATTCCCCCCGAGGGTAGACACCTTCTGACTTGCAGGGTCCGGCTGGTATACAAATCCCCTTTTCAGCACCTGCGTCTGAAAATCCAGGGTGATCACGCCCGGCTCCACCGTGGCCGTACGATTGGGAATATCGATCTCCAGAATCCGGTTCATTCTGGAAAAATGGACGACTATCCCCCCGGCAATGGGGACCGTCCCTCCGGTCAGATTGGTCCCCGATCCCCTCCCCAGGATGGGAATCTTTTCCGCATGTGCCAGGGCCATAACCCTGGAAACCTCTTCAGTGGAAGCGGGCAGGACCACCACATCCGGCATGGCCCGATCCAGCGACGCGTCATAGCTGTAAAGGGTGAGGTCCATATCCGAAGACAAAACATGATCGTCTCCCACAATCCCTTTTAAACGATCAATAAGCACTTGGTTTTCCATAAAAATTCCTTTGTACTCGGTTCTGGTTGCTGAATACGGGATGCCTGGAACGCTATCTTTTCCTGATCCCTGACCCCCGATCCCTGACCCCCGACTCCTGATCCCCGACCCCTGATCCCTTGTCTGAAACTACGTGACCAGATGTCCGATGTCCGATTTCCGATGTCGGAGATCCGCCGTTCAACAGGAGAGCTCTTTAATTCTCTTTGCCACAGACCCACACAGAAACACACGGAAAAGGGCATTTTCTATCCCTTCTGTGTCCTTCTGTGGGTTCTGTGGCTAATCATTTTTGCCGCAAATTCAGTTTCTTGGTTGACCAACCTGGGCGCTTCGGCGGCCAGCGGCAGGCCTGACCTCTGGCCCTTCCGACCTCCGACCTCTGACCTCCGACCTCTGACCCCTGACCCCTGATTCAGGAGCTCGTGTTGCCAGGGTCGCCGCTCAAAAGTAGAGAAAACATATTCGCAGGCCATCTATTTGTCAAGATTTCTGAAAAGTGATTCGAAGGCCAGAAGATAACAACCCCTTTTTTCTTCACAATCTCATTTAATGTTGTCAAATGCACAATACTTTTGGTATAAAGTTAAATTTTCCTTTTGTATGAACAAAAATGCTTTTTTAGAAAACCATCAGAGAAACAGAGGTAACAAAGATGATGCAGCGGGCACATATCATTGGAACAGGTCTGTCGGTTCCTGAAAGAATATTATCCAACAAGGATCTCGAGGGCATCGTGGACACAACCGATGAGTGGATCGTGCGCCGTAGCGGGATAAAGGAACGCCGTATCTCATCCCCTGACAGGGATGAAACCACCACTCATCTCTCGACCCAGGCTTCAAAGAAGGCCCTGGAGATGGCGGGGGTCAGTGCGGATCAACTGGACATGATCGTGATCGGCACCGTGACCTCGGATTGTCAGTTTCCCTCTACAGCCTGTATGGTTCAAGAGGCCCTGAACGCAGAGAATGCCGTGGCATTTGACGTCTCGGCCGGGTGTTCTGGATTCCTGTATGCACTCGACACCGTCAATAACGCCATTCAGTGCGGGACCTGCAGAAAGGCCCTGGTGGTAGGCGTGGACCGTCTTTCAAGTGTTGTCAACTGGCATGATCGCGGCACATGCGTCCTTTTGGCGGACGGGGCCGGGGCCGTGGTGGTAACGGCCAACGGGGAAGAGGGCGGAATCCTTTCCAGTCACCTGAAGTCGGATGGCAAGCTGTGGAATCTCCTTTATTCTTCCGATGGAAACGGTTATACGCCCACTATTCTTCAAGGCCTGAGCAAAATGCCGTTCCACCTTAACATGAACGGCAACCGCTTGTTCAAGAGGGCGATCGAATGCCTGTCATCCATTGCGAAAGACGCCATGAAGCACAACTCCCTCTCGAGCGACCAGATCGATCTGGTGGTCCCTCACCAGGCCAATATCCGGATTATTCAGGCCATGGCGGACAACATCGGAGTCCCCATGACCAGGGTATTCACCAATCTCCATAAATACGGAAATACCTCCTCCGCCTCCATACCGATCGCCCTGGATGAGGCCTGGCGGGGGGGCCTGCTGAGCAGAGGCAAGAACGTGCTGCTGGTCAGTTTCGGGTCGGGATTGACCTGGGCGGCGTCGATCATGAAATGGAGCATGTGAGCGGGAGAAGTGCCTAAAGCGGGACGTACCCTCAACCCAAGCTCGTCCCTTAGCTGAAAGCTCAAAGTTGAAAGCGGGCTGGATGAGGCTTTGAGCTTTCAGCTTTCAGCTTCTAAAGTGAGACGAGGCGCTATGTGTGCCTTTTTTGAATCATGTCAACCTATGACAAGCAATATGATGTGATCGTGGTGGGGGCAGGACATGCCGGGTGTGAGGCGGCACTGGTTGCCGCTCGAATGGGACACCCGACCCTCCTTCTCACCATCAACATGGACCAGGTCGCGGCCATGAGCTGCAACCCGGCCATCGGCGGTCTTGCAAAGGGCCATCTGGTGAAAGAGATTGACGCCCTCGGGGGCGAGATGGCCCGGAACACCGATGAGACCGGCATCCAGTTCAGGCGTCTCAACACACGAAAAGGCCTGGCCGTGCAGGGGTCCAGGTCCCAAAACGACCGGGACCTTTACCGGAAACGGATGAAATCGGTCGTCGAAAACACGCTCAACCTGGATGTCCGCCAGGCCATGGTGGACCGGCTTCTGATAAAGGACGGACGCGTGCGGGGGGTCGAGACACATATCCATGAAGAATTCCTCTCGCGCACCGTCATAGTGACCACCGGGACCTTCCTGGGTGGTCTCATCCACGTGGGCCTGGATCACTTTCCGGCTGGGCGTATGGGAGACCCCCCGTCTCTTCGGTTGTCTGAGCAGTTAGCCTCCCTCGGTTTTGAGGTGGGGAGGCTCAAAACCGGCACCACGCCTCGGCTGAACGGCCGGACCATCGATTACACCGGGTTGACCGTCCAGTCCGGGGACGACGTCCCGAAACCGTTCTCGTTTACGACCACCCACATTCCGCTCCCCCAAGTCCCGTGTCATATCACCTACACCAATGCAAAAACCCACGAGATCATTCGCGAGGGTCTGGACCGGTCCCCCCTCTTCAGCGGCGTCATCAAGGGGGTTGGGGCCAGGTACTGTCCCTCCATTGAAGACAAGGTGGTGCGCTTTGCCGAAAAGGAGCGTCACCAGGTATTTCTGGAGCCGGAGGGGCTGAACACAACCGAGGTCTATCCCAATGGTCTCCCTACCAGCCTTCCCGTGGACATTCAAATTCGAATGGTCCGCTCCATTCCGGGGCTTGAGCGGGCCGAGATCGTGAGGACGGGGTATGCCATCGAATATGACTATATCGATCCGATCCAGTTGAAACCCACCCAGGAGACCAAGATCGTAAAGGGGCTGTTTCATGCAGGCCAGATCAACGGGACATCCGGCTATGAGGAGGCTGCGGCCCAGGGCCTGATGGCCGGCATCAACGCGGTCCTCCAGGTGCGGGGCGAGCCCCCCCTCATCCTTTCCAGAGACCAGGCCTACACAGGGGTCCTGATTGATGATCTGGTGACCAAAGGGACCCGTGAGCCCTACCGAATGTTCACCTCCAGGGCCGAATACCGTCTTCTTTTGAGGGAGGATAATGCCGATTTCAGGCTCAGAGACAAGGGCCACGAACTGGGTTTGGTCTCTGATGAAATCTTCGGGGAATTTTGCAAAAAACGGGACCAGGTCAACGAATTGCTGTCGCGATTGAAGGCCGTTAAACTAAAACCGGAGCCCGGGACCCTGGATAGATTGCAAGCCCTGGGCGCTGGGCCCATTCGGGATGCCACATCGCTGGAGCAGCTCCTGAGGCGGAGCGAGGTCTACTTTGACGATCTCTCCCGCTTTGACCCTCAACTTTCCCACGTCCGGGAAGATGTGGCCGCCGAGGTGGAGACCCGCATCAAGTACGAGGGCTATATCGAGCGCCAGGAGCGTCAGGTGGAAAAGATGAAACGGATGGAAACGGTGAGACTTCCGGAGGATATCGACTACAAAGTCGTTCACGGGCTCACCAACGAGGTGAGAGAAAAGCTCGGAAGAATCCGGCCCATCTCCATGGGTCAGGCGTCCAGGATCTCCGGGGTGACCCCTGCGGCCATCATGGCGATTCAGGTTTATATGAAGGGATTGAGGAATTTAAGGATTGGGAAGATTTTGGGATGATTAGGATGGATGAACGGGGTATCTATGGAATCTGCGCAATCTGTGGATGAGATTCGGGGTTCGTCTTTTTGATCTGAGAACAGGGTTGACGAGCCGGGGTTTTGTGACCAGAATAGCGCATCAAAATAGAGGAGGGTATGAGCGATATGATTCAAAAAGGTCAATGGTTGTGGGTGGTGGTTCAAGACCCGGGCGGAAATGAGCAGTTTCTGGGGCAGCGGGATGATGTAAAAGGGATATCCTTCATTCCCGTCTGGCTCGAAAAAGATGCGGCGGTCGCCGGCCTGAAACTTCTGGCACGGGATCAGGGGGTCAAATACGAGGTGCAGGCCATTGAATATGAACACCTCGCTCCAAAGGCGGCTGAAGCCGGTTATAGACTCTTCGTCCTGGATGCCTCGGGCAAGGTCCTGGAGCAGATCACGC
>CAYLJZ010000121.1:4296-5700 GCA_964384085.1 uncultured Desulfobacteraceae bacterium | reverse complement strand
AGGGTCAGGAAAACTACCCGATAGGTGTTGGTCACATCGAAAAGATACCCGGCCAGAAAGGGACCTAAAGCCCCGCCGATGGTGGTGCTGAAGATGACCATCCCCAGAAGGACCCCATGGGACTTCGTCCCGAAAAACTCCGCCACCGTGGGCGACATGAGGGCGTAAAATCCTCCATGGCCAAGGCCCTGGAAGACAGCGAAGACATAGAACATCCACAATGCGCCGGCCCAGGGGAGATAGCACATCCCTATAAGGATTAAGGAAATAGAGATCATCAGGGCCATCCTGGTCCCGATCCTGTCCGCGGTCGCCCCCATGACCAGGCGGCCTGCCATGCTCACTCCCCCCAGGGTTGCAAGGACCGTGGCAGCCTTTGAAGGAGGAATCCCCACATCGATCACATGGGGGACGATATGCATCAGGATCGTGTAGGTGCAGGAAACTACCAGAAGGGAAATCAGGCAAAGGCACCAGAACTGCCGCGTCTTCAAGGCCGCTCGAAATGGGATGCCACGCTCAGGCTGTCGAGCGCCGACCGATTCGACAGGCCTTGCATTGTCCGGATATTGTTTTTTGAGGGAAGGATCCCGCACGAGCAACTGTGCCAAAAGGATATACGAGATGAAAACGATTGCGCCCAGAATAAAAAAACAGGTACGCCACGGAAATGCCTTCATAATTAAAGCGATAAATAGAGGAGCAATCACCATGCCAAGTCCGGTACCGACCTTGATGATCCCGCTCATGGTGCCCCGCATGGTGTAAAACCATCGCGCTGCGGTGGAAAGGAGCACCACATCGGTTCCGCTAACCCCCATTCCGATGATGAGGCCATAAAACAGATAGATTTCCCAGAGACGATCAAGGCCGGACATCAACATATAGCCGGATCCCATGAAGAGACCGCAGCCCGTCATGATGAGCCGTGGCCCGACCCGGTCGTTCATGCCCCCGAGAAAAATGGCCCCGATTCCATGCACCAGCACACTCATGGAGGCCGCGCCGGCCACCGAGGCCCTGGTCCAGCCGAATTCCTGAACAAGGGGAGTAAAAAAAATGCCGTAGCTGTTGTGGATGCCCCACCCGATGACCTGTATCGCGAAGCATGTGGCGACCACCACATAGCCATAGAAATATCGCGATGGGAAGGACCCGGCCGGCCCGTCCAAGGGGGTGGTTTTCTGCACAGGCTGCTCCTTAATTTTCATGACCCAGGCTGCCCAGTGTCATGGGTTCCTTTCGGGCCTCGTCCAAAGGCTGCCTCATCAGGTGAATTGGCCGCCCTCCATCGACCCGTCTTCCGGTCGGATGTGAATCCGGCCCATTTTTACTGGACTATCTTCTGGTTCGGTATGGCCGTGGGATTGGCTTCCAAAGATATCTCACCACACGGATGATCAG
>CAYLJZ010000121.1:0-4196 GCA_964384085.1 uncultured Desulfobacteraceae bacterium | reverse complement strand
GCTGAAAGGTCCATCGACAAACAAAGCTTGAAAAAATCCTCGAAGACCTATATAGAACAAGCTTGGGTCCAAAGCAGTTTTACGTCGTTCCGCGGCGTTTGGTACTTAAACACTGGTGGAGGTTCCTGGATGGTTGACCAACCAACATACGAGCAGCTTGCGCAGAGGGTGCAGAGCCTGGAAAGGGAAACTGCCAGGCAAAGAAAAGACGAGGCATCGCTTCGGGAGAGCAGGGAACGGCTGTCACAAATCCTCCAGGAAACATCGATCCCGACCTTTGTTATCGATAACAGCCACAGGGTGACCCACGTCAACAAATCTTTTGTAACCCTGACCGGGATATCTGCAAACGACATCATCGGCACGCGGAACCATTGGAGGGCATTTTATCCCACGGAGAGGCCTACCATGGCCGACCTGATCGTCGATAATGCCTCGGAAGACGACATCGCCAGGTATTTTAAGGGTCGTTACCAAAAATCCGCCTTTGTCGAGGGCGGATACCAATCCGAGCGGCAGTTTCGCCATCTCAAGGATGGGAGCAGGTGGCTCTTCTTTACCGCATCGCCGTTAAAAGATGCCTCGGGAAATCTCATCGGCGCCATTGAGACGCTTCAGGATATCACCGAGCAGAAAAAGGCGGAAATGGCCCTGCAGAAATCAGAAAGGCGCATGCGGAACCTCCTCGACTTCGTTCCATACCCGATCGTCGTGTTTTCACTGACGGGCCGGGTATACTACGTCAACCCTTCCTTTACGGAAATATTTGGTTGGACTCTCGATGAATTGGAAGGAAAGACCATTCCTTACACGCCCCCGGGGCTTGAAGAAGAAACCGGCAGGGCCATCAGAGAGCTTCTCGAAAAAAAGACCATTTTTCGTCATGAAACCAAGCGGCTAACCAAAGACGGCAGTGTATTGGACGTGGTCATGAGGGCCGCCATCTATTCCGAAGACAGGAATGCACGGGCAGGTGAGCTTGTCCTGCTAAGAGATATCACCCGCGAGAAAAAGATTGCCCGCATGAACCAGACGATCCTTCGGTTCAGCACCTCCCTCCATGAGTACCCCGAGATGGAAGAGCTCCTCGACTACATCAGTGCCGAGATCAAACAACTGTTGGATACCGAGGGCGGCCTGGTAGTCCTTTTGGATGAAGAAAATCAGGTCCTTTCCTACAAAGGCGCTGCATATGATGACAACACAACCCAGGAAAAAATAAAGGACATTCGATTCCCCGCTGACAGAAGTGTGGCGGGGAAGGTGATTCGAACCGGCCAGGCGATCATCGTTTCCGATCCCTCCGCCGAACCCGATTTCTATTCTGGAATTGACAAGGAGCTTGGCTATAAGACCCGGAATCTGATTGAGGCGCCCCTGAGAAGCGGCGACCGAATTATCGGCGCCTTGTGTGCACGCAACAAAAAAGGGGGCGATTTTGACGAGACAGACCTCGAACTGTTGAGCATGATGGCCGGGACCGTTGCCCTGGCCATTGAAAACGCCAGATTCTCTGAAGAAATCATCGAGGCTTACCGTACCAATGAGTCATTACTCCGGATCAGCAGGGCCCTTCCGGAATACCCTGAATTGGAGGGACTCCAGGATTACATCAGCCAGGAGGTCAAACGACTCCTGGATTCCGAGGGCGCCCTCGTCATCCTGCTGGATGAAGAGAAGGAGGAACTCTACTTCATCGGTGCGGCCTATGACGACACAGCCACGCAGAAACGGATCAAGGAAATTCGATTTCCCGTTGACGAGCTTGTCGCGGGAAAGGTGATCAAGACCGGAAAGCCCGTCATCGTCTCCGATACATCCGAAGATCGAAAGCTCCATGGAGAGAGGGACAAGAAACTCGGCTATCATACGAGAAACCTCCTGTTGGTTCCCCTGAAGAGCAAAGATAGGATTATCGGGGTGCTATGCGCCATCAACAAAAAGGGAGAGGAGCCCTTTGACCAGGCGAACGTGGAGCTGCTGAGCATGATCGCCGGAACCGTCGCTCTTTCCATCGATAATGCTCGCTTCGCTGAAGAATTGAAACGCGCCTATATTGAAGTCACGAGTATGAACCGAGCCAAGGACAAGGTCATCAACCACCTCTCGCATGAATTGAAGACCCCCGTCTCTGTCCTTTCAGGCTCCCTCAACATCCTGGAGAAAAATCTGATGCAGCTTCCGGGAGACAAGTGGAAGAATACCATCAATCGGAGCAAGAGAAATCTGGACCGCATCATCGAAATCCAGAGCCAGGTGGAAGACATCATGCGGGAACGGCAGTACAGTTCCCATGGGCTCCTGACCCAGATGCTTGATGAGTGTACGGATGAATTGGAAACCCTGATTGCGGAGGAGATGGGAGAGGGGCCGCTGGTGGAAGTGGTTCGAAAGAAGATCGATGCCCTGTTTGGCCCCAAAAAACTCGAGTCCAAAGATGTGGCCCTGGACCAGTACGTCGGTGAGAGAATCGCAGCCCTCGAGCCCCTGTTTTTCCATCGTCATGTTGAAATCATGCGCCGACTTGAACCTGCGCCGTCTGTCTCCATGCCCCTGGATCCATTGCAGAAAACTGTTGACGGCCTCATCAAAAACGCCATCGAAAACACCCCGGACGAAGGTAAGATAGAGGTCATCGTCAGGGAAAAGGATGGCGGAACTGAGCTGGTGGTTCATGATTATGGCGTCGGTATCATCGAAGAAGATCAACGACGGATCTTTGATGGCTTTTTTGCCACCCAGGACACCATGGCCTATTCCTCCAAGCGGAGCTTTGACTTCAATGCCGGCGGAAAAGGGGCCGATCTGTTGCGCATGAAGATCTTTTCCGAGCGGTACGGGTTTGAGATCCGCATGGAATCCACGCGGTGCAAGTTTATACCGGAAAGTACAGATGTGTGTCCCGGGCGGATCAGTGACTGCGAATATTGCAGGACCAAAGAGGATTGCTGGGAAACAGGGGGAAGCACGTTCTCTATTTATTTCCCGGCAAAGGGAAAAGCCGGGCCGTCTGTCCGCATTCCGCAATATCCGGGTTCACCAGATTTCTAACGGCTTCGATGAAGGGAAGAGACATCCTGAGGCGCTGTAACTGCTGTAAGGCCTTTGAGGGTCGTGTGAATAGTGCGACCTCAAAGATGACAGCATATTGATATTAAACGCTATTTCGCTATTCTAAGAACACCGCTCGCATGTACAAACTGCAGGTTTTAAACCAGAGAATTTACCGTTAAGCCGGGATGTGACCCCTGAACCTCTGTATGCAAAGATACCGAGACTTCAATTCCTATTTAAAAGAGATGTTCGGTGAAAGGGTTCAGAAAATATCGTTGGATGTCGGCCTCGGCTGTCCCAACCGCGACGGGACTATCTCCCGTTTGGGGTGTCTCTTCTGCGACCGAAGGGGATCCGGGACAGGTGCCTTTATCGATGAGGGTCTTTCCATTGACGATCAGATTATTCGGGCAAAGGAGGTCATCCAGAAACGCTACAAGGCCCGGAAGTTCATTGCCTACTTTCAGTCTTTCACCAACACCTATGCCCCGGCCCCCCGTCTGAAATCCCTCTACGACCAGGCATTGGCCCATGAGGGGATGGTAGGCCTCTCTGTGGCCACGCGACCCGACTGCGTGAACTCGGAAATCCTGGCGCTCATCCGATCTTATCAGAGGGATTACCTCGTCTGGCTCGAATACGGTCTGCAATCGTGCCATGACGCAACGCTCGATCGAATACATCGGGGGCATACGGTGGCCTGCTTTGAGAAGGCCGTCTTCATGGCTGCAGGACGGGGCATCAACATCTGCGCCCATATCATTCTGGGCCTGCCGGGCGAAGACCGGGACATGATGCTCGAGACCGCCCAATACCTCTCTCGCGTTCCGATCCAGGGCATAAAGATTCACCTCCTGTATGTGGTCAGGGGGACTCCCCTGGCTGCACTCTATAATAAGAAAGGCTTCAAATGCCTGGGCAGAGAGGAATACGCGAATCTTGTTGCGGATGTTTTGGAGCTCCTCCCGCCGGATATGGTGATTCAGAGACTCACCGGCGACCCCTTACCTTTCGAATTGGTAGCGCCGGCATGGGCCGGAGAAAAACAGACGAATTTAACATCGATTCAAGATACCCTTGAAAGGAGAGACACATGGCAGGGAAAACATTTCCAGACATCTACTGCTCGAAAATGAAAGTGG
>CAYLJZ010000120.1:0-5905 GCA_964384085.1 uncultured Desulfobacteraceae bacterium | reverse complement strand
CCTACAAGCTTCCTGAAGTCGGGCCAGGATATGTTCGTCAGCCGTTCGGCATCAGGGTTTTTTTTAGGATCGTGGCTATACACATAATCGATATTGGACATGTTGATCACCTGCGCTGCCGCGAAACGCTGGGCTAACTGCACGGCCCGAAGGTCGGTGGAACTTCCCGGCTCAAACCCGGCCCCGATAATGACCCGCTTATCCGTGTCCATCGGTTCATCGGGATCATGGATCACCTTGTGATAGGCTATAGGCCCGAACATGGACCGCACCAGTTCGGCATTGAGTCGCGTTGCCTGAATCCCGATCCAGTCGAGGTCCGTCTTGGGTACGGGCGCGATTTCTGCGGCGACATTCTGGTATTTTCGGCAGATCGTTCCGCCGCCGCAGATAATCAGAAACCGCTTCGTTTCCAGCGTGAGTACGATCTCCCTGAACCGTTTGAGAAATTTCGTGTCGATCTCCCCTGGAACAATGATGGAGCCGCCCAACGATATAACCATTGTGTCCATTTTCAGCAGCTTCTCCTAAGAAAAAATAAAACCGAATATTGAACCGATGACCACTCAAGCGTCAGGTCCTGTAGACTGGCAGGAGGCTGGCAGGCACATCCGTGAGCCTTGGATTCTTGGCATCCTTCTCGGAGAGGATCGGTTTCTCAACAACCCAGTCGATCGCCAGGTCCGGGTCCGACCAGAGGATTCCGTAGTCGTCCCCAGGGGCATAAAGGTCTGTGCATTTGTACACCACATCGGCGGTCTCGCTCAGGACGCAGAAACCATGGGCAAACCCCTCAGGGACGTAGAGCTGACGTCTCTTGTCTCCCGACAGATGGATTCCTGTCCACTGGCCGAAGGAGGGCGACCCCTGTCTGATATCTACTGCAATATCAAGGATTTCTCCAGTGACAACATAGACGAGCTTTCCCTGGGGGTGGTTGAGCTGATAGTGGAGCCCTCGAAGGGTAAATCGCCGAGAGTGGGAGAGGTTATCCTGAACAAAAGGCCGATTGAGCCCGGCCGAGCTGTATTTGTCCAGGTGGTAGGTCTCCATGAAAAACCCTCTGTCGTCTTCAAATACCATCGGCTCAATCAGGAGGACGCCGCGCAGGGATTGCTCGCTAAATCTCAATGTCATGGTTACCATCCCCTCTCTCTGAGACGATTTCCATCAGGTACTGACCATAGTCATTCTTGAGCATGTCCCGGGCAAGTGATGTGAGTTGGTCGCGGTCAATATAGCCCTTACGAAAGGCAATTTCCTCAATGCAGGCAATTTTGAGTCCCTGCCGCTCTTGTATGGCCTGGACGAAAGTGCTCGCCTGCTGCAAGGATTTGTGGGTGCCCGTATCGAGCCAGGCAAAGCCCCGGCCCAAAAGCTCAACCCGAAGCTGCCCCCGACGCATGTAGGTCAGGTTGACATCCGTAATCTCGAGTTCGCCCCGCTTGGACGGCTTGAGATCTTCGGCAATAGCGATCACGTTATTGTCATAAAAGTAGAGCCCCGGCACCGCATACCTTGATTTGGGTTGCGGAGGCTTTTCCTCGATGCCGGTCACCTTGCCGGCTGAGTCAAACATCACCACCCCGTATCGTTCAGGGTCGCTTACCAGATACCCGAAGATAATGCCCCCCTTATCAAGTTTGGCGCATCGCTCAAGCACCTGTGAAAGCCCGCGGCCGTGGAATATGTTATCTCCCAGAACCAGGGCAACAGGGTCCCGACCGATAAATTCCCTTCCAATGATGAAGGCCTGGGCCAGCCCTTCCGGCCTCAGTTGTTCCGCATACGACAGGGAAAGACCGAGCTGAGATCCGTCATTCAGGAGCTGCTGGAACCTGGGGAGGTCTTCGGGTGTGGATATGATAAGGATCTCCCGAACACCCGCCAGCATGAGCGCGGATAACGGGTAGTAAATCATGGGCTTGTCATACACCGGCATTAACTGTTTGCTCACCACGCGGGTGATAGGATAGAGCCGGCTCCCCGACCCTCCTGCCAGAATGATTCCTTTCATCGGTTCATTTTTCCCTTCAAAATTTCCCAGTTTCGACTTAAACGCAAGGCGTTACGCGTAGACAGCCGAGCACCTGTTGTCAGTTCGCCCTGTCCCCTCATCCGAATCGTCCAGTCATCCACCCATCCAGCCGTTTAGTATCCAGCATCCCATATCCAGCCGCAACGTCAACTTCCATAATGGGCGTCAATCCAGGACTGGTATTCGCCGCTTCGTACTCGGCCCACCCACTCCGCGTGATCCAGATACCAGTGAATGGTCTTGCGGATTCCGGCCTCAAACGATTCTTCCGGGCGCCATCCCAACTCCCTCGTCAATTTAGAGCAATCGATCGCGTATCTGCGGTCATGACCGGGCCGGTCCTTGACAAAGGTGATCAGATTTCTGCGTAACCGGCCAGTTGCCGCTGGAACGATTTCGTCGATGATATCACAAACCATCTCCACGATTCGAATATTCTCCATTTCCGTGTTCCCGCCCACAGTGTAGGTTTCTCCCCTCTCGCCGTGCTTCATGATGCGCCAGATGGCGGTGCAGTGGTCCCTGACATAGAGCCAGTCCCGGACATTGAGACCGTCCCCGTAGACCGGAAGGGCCTTCCCTTCAAGGGCATTGAGGATCATGAGGGGGATGAGTTTTTCGGGGAACTGGTACGGGCCGTAGTTGTTGGAACAGTTGGAGATCGTGACGGGGAGATCGTATGTCTGACGGTAGGCCCTCACCAGATGGTCTGAGGATGCCTTTGAGGCGGAATACGGGCTGTTGGGCCTGTAGGGCGTCTCCTCCGTGAAGTACCCCTCTTTTCCCAGGCTTCCGAATACCTCATCCGTGCTGATGTGGTGAAACAGCGTCAGACGTTCCTGATGTTTCCTTGCCAGCTCCAGCAGATTGAAGGTGCCGACAATATTGGTCTGGATAAATGCATCGGGCCTCACGATGGACCGGTCCACATGTGATTCGGCCGCAAAGTGGCAGATGGCGTCTATTCCGTAGTCGTCAAAGACACTCGCCATGCGTTCCCTGTCGCAGATGTCTGTCTTGATAAAAACATACCGTCCTGGAAAGCGCGACGCCATGTCTGTCAGGTTGTCCGGGTTCCCGGCGTAGGTAAGGGCATCGACGTTCACCACGCGGCCGCCAAAGTCAGATTCTTCCAGAAGATACCGGATGAAATTGGTTCCGATGAACCCGCATCCCCCTGTCACCAGCAGTTGTTTCATTGTTGCCCTCTTCTTTCGTCTCGATGATCAGAAATCCTGAAGAGCCTGCACATACATGATCCGTTCAACATCGGTCAAGGGCAAATGTCTTGCCCTCAGAAAAAGCCGCTTCACCGTAATTCAGCATTCGATGGAGCGTCTCTTCTCACTTAAGGATTCATCCAGATACTCGGCCCACATCTGGCCGCGCAACAGCCCCACGATCCTGAACATTTCCCTGAGTTGAGCCAGTGTTTCAGCGCTGCTTTCCCTTATAGCTGATTCCAGATCGGGGCATATGTAACTGTGACAAATGAACGGCCTCGCATGGAGATCAAGGGAACACCCTGTCGGCCCCAGGAACCAGCACCCCTTTTTCGTAAAACCTTTCCTTCGCCAGTTCTGTCGAGTCCCTGAAAGCCTCAAATACAGGATGTCTTTCTCGCCGAAAAGGTAGTGTACCCTGGCGCAACAGGAATTCTTACACGCAGGGCATGCGCGCTGCACATAGGGTCGCTGCAATTCGGCCGCTCGAGTGATCAAAGATCGTATGTTGTCTACTGTTTCAGAAACCATTCGTGAACTCTCGAATCGGGAATTGCGCAGCCGTCTCCTCGACGCCCTCCGCCAGCCATCACTCGGGTACGCTCGAATCCTGCTCCAGCGCGGCGATCAGTTTATTCAGCTCACCCTGTTTGGTCTCCCGCTGACGCTCCAATGCCTTTTCCCTCTCCCTCTGTTTCTCCAGATGGGTCTCCTGCTGACTGAGCTGCTTGACATAGGTGCTCCGCAGATCCTTTTCTTCGGTGGTCTGTCCCAATCCCTGCAAATTCTCTCTGAGCCGTTTCTGGTCCTTGAATATTCCGTCGCGCCCCTTTTCGAGAGACTTGAGCTCTTGATCAATGGCGGCAATTTCCGATTTCAGGGCCACCATTTTCTCCAGCTGCCGCCGGGTATCCTGGCTTACATACTTCTTGTCGGCGAATACAACGATATGGTCCGGGGTCAAGCTGCTGACGCTCATGCTTTCCCAGCTTTCCCGCATCTCCCTGACTGCGAAGGTCGTCGCTTGCCGGCCGACGGCCTTCACTTCAAATCGGATATAATTATCTGTAATTTCAATCGGTTTATCTTCATTGAGCAGCTTCCACTCGGGTTGATAGGGATGATCGATCACAACCGTCTTCAATCCGGGACCCTTGTTGTCAAGGGTATAGGTCTTTGTCTCGATAATGGCCCGGTGCATGCGGAGGACCCCTCGGTTAATGACGACCCGGTTCACCTCCTCGGTCTTGCTCCCCGTCTTGGTATGGACATGGAGTCCCAGATCCACGGCATAGGTGATGTACCGCTCCTCCCCTGGTGTGAGCGTTTCGACAAGGGCGTCTCCAGCGTAGATGCCTCCCAGCAGGATGGTCAACGGACCCCCTTCCAGGGTCAGACCGGTACTGTTTTTCAGACGAACGGCTGCCAGCGGGTTGCCGGGCCGGACCTTCTCGTTGTAGAGATCCACGGCCTCGCCGTCAGTTTCTTTCGCCACAATCGGGACCAGGGCTGATCGATTGCGTTCGATGGTCACTGGATGGTCGATCCTGTATTCAAACATCTCTCCCACCTCACGGGTTACCGTATCCGCCTTCAGCTCCCGCATCTCCTGATCCAGATTCACTTCTTCGAGAGGGGCTCCCTCCTTTTCGCGACCTGCTGCAAAAGACTTCAAACGATCCCCCTCGGCCCTGGCCATGGGCGCCGCTGCCATTTGCATTCGATCGGCTCGAATGCCTCCCTCCGACAGGGTCGGGGCCACCGGCGCCTCTTTTTCCATCTGGACCACCGGCCGCTTTTTAAACTGGGGGTCGTACAGATTCTGGATGAACGATATAGGCGATCCGCTGACCAGGGAGAGTTCAACCTCTTTCCAGTCTGTCCGGCTCACATTATCGACAATGGCCCATCCCTGCAGGAAAGGGCTGGCAGCTTTACCCGCATCCGGAAGGACAATGCGGTAGGTAGCCTTCCATACCGGGGCCTCTGCGACATAACTGACAAGGAGGTTTTGCATCCCTTCACCGGTTGGCGTGATAATGAGCGTTTTCTCGTCTTTCCGGTGTTTTTGGAACAGAATGGCCAGATATCTTTCCATGTCCTGATTCAGCCGCTCATCAAGAAATCGTATCCCGACCATCTCGTCTATATTGAAGCTGCGCAACTGGCCGTTATCGTCAACCAGGCTCAGATAAAAAAGGGGGACCTGGATGTCATCTTTCAGGGTCATCCGTCTTTCAACCCCGATGAGCTTTCCTTTGATAGCCGAGCTCCCTATCGCCATCTCGATCGAACTCCCCTGAAGTTGTTCAAGGACTTGGGGGAGACCATCGCCCTTTTTAAAATCAAAGGCATAATCGCTCAACTCCTGGTCGGCAGTTCTGGTACTGTCGTAAACAATGCTGCTGACCCCTCCCCCGGAGAGATTGAGGACCGTAAGGCTCTTGAGGAGGTCATTCATCTGGTCCCTCTTGAAGTGGAGGGAAACCCCCTCGCCTCCCTTGACCTTCCCCCCTAGTTCAAAGTAACCCACACCGCTCTTGAAGAGGGCCACTCGGGCCAGGGTCAACCGGCCCGCTGGTTTCTCTTTGCTCTCTTCGCAAAGCCCCGCAGAACTCATCGAACAGACTAAAAATCCTCCGAC
>CAYLJZ010000119.1:0-5907 GCA_964384085.1 uncultured Desulfobacteraceae bacterium | reverse complement strand
GCCCCCCGTGTCCCTTCGTGGAACCAGGCGGACCCGATCTCTTGGCAGGCCCTGCACGCCCCCGGTGGCACATGAATTGCCAGAATATGCTGACCCCGGTTAGAGGTAGACGCAATGGAGAGGGCCCCCGGGCAATCCCTGCAGCAGCGGATCTTCTCGTGCTGCCGCTCATGGATGCTGTCCGTGTCGTAGTAGATGTCCCTGCTCCTCTCGATAATGCTCCCTTCTTCGCAGGGGACTTTTTTCAATTGGTCTTCCAAAAAGAGGCCTCTCAGCCGGCCGACCAACTCTTCGATATACCGGGTGATGTCAGGCGGCTGGGGCCGGTAGTCTCTGTCGTAGTTAGGTTCCTTTACGCAGGATGTGTCCAATCCGGCCATGGCCATGATGATCCCCACATTGACGTAGGGGAGGGCGTTTTCCACGGCATATCCCCCTTCCAGAACGGCGATGTCCGGCCTGAGACGGGCATTGAGGGCAGCATATCCGCGGGCCGAGAAATTCATGTTGGTGATAGGGTCATTGAAATGGTTGTCCTGGCCTGCAGAATTGATCACCAGCTCAGGCTCGAATTTCTCTAAAAGAGGCATCACCAGATTTTCCAACACGTACAAAAAGCCCTCTTCGCCGGTTTGCGGCGGGAGAGGGATATTGACGGTCATCCCCTGTGCATTGGGACCGCCTGCCTCATGGGGAAACCCCGATCCCGGGTAGAGGGTGCGGCCGTCCTGGTGGATGGAGATGAACAGGGTGTTTGGGTCATGCCAGTAGATGTCCTGGGACCCGTCGCCATGGTGGCAGTCCGTATCCACAATGGCGACCTTACGGATACCATATCTTTCCCGGATGTATTCGATCATGACCGCTTCGTTGTTGATATTGCAGAAGCCCCGGTTGCCGTGGACCACCCGCATGGCATGATGACCGGGGGGCCGCACCAGGGCGAAAGCGCTCTCCACCTCCCCTTTCAGCACCGCATCGGCCGCCACCAGGCACCCGCCCGCAGAAATTAGATGGCTCTCCGTGGTAACCGCGGCCTCGTCGGGCACGCAGAAGTGGACGCGCCGAATGTCCTCAAAGCCTGCAGGACGGACCCGGTATTCAATAATCCCGTCGATATCCAGAAGACCTTCTTCCAGAACCTGGTCCTGGGTATAAAGAAGGCGCTCCTCTCGTTCCGGGTGGGAGGGGCTGATCGCCCAGTCATAAGCGGGGAAAAAAACCAGACCGGTTCGACGCACGGCATGGACCATATTCAGTCTCCTTTTCTCGCTGCTGGATACTGGCGGCTGGACACTCGATACTGGAGTTTTTGTTTTCGGGTCACGGGTTGCAGGCTCCTGAGGACCGGGCCGAGACGGGAGCCAGGTATAGCATGGATCCCGATCGTCCTATGTCCGCTTCCATTCGGGAATGAGCCCCGGAGTGATGCCCATCTTGAGGCGGATATTCCGACCGGTCATCGAGTAGCCCCGGATCATGTTAAACGTCTGTTTTTCAGCGATGGATATCTCCAGTCCTTCCCCGCCCGCCCCGATCCCTTCAGCCTCGCGACAAAGGACCGACCGGCCGAGGGCAATGGCCTGTTCCATGGTGAAGCTGCTGTTTATGCGGTTTTCCAGATCTGCCTCGGGGATAACCACCGTGCCCCTCTGGGTATCGGCCTGCAAGGTGATCTCTGAAGTGACCCTGGCAACGGCTGCGCCCACCGCATTTGCCACGCCGTAATGACGGGGAAAACGTGAAGGGAGGCCTAAGGCCCTGCTGATATACCCGGCGATCTGGGGCGCCGGGCCGCCGATAATGAGGATGGATGTGGGTTCGACCCGCCGATCTGCGAGGACCTCATGGATGGTGTAGACCGGTTGTGCGTTGATATCGTATACAAAGGCCCTTGCCGTTTCGGCAATGGTCTCAGCCATGCCCTGCAACACCCGTTCTGCCGTGAAGGCCGCGTCCCAGCCCAGAGCCCCTCCGACCTTTTCCATGGCAGTTCTGGCTGCGTTTTTGTCGCCTGCATCCAACAGATCGAGGGTGATCATCGCGTCGGTGGGAGTAGGCGCGGGGCCGCCCAGGGCCGCAGGTCTCCCCTTGCGGACCGGACCGATCTTCAGCCTTCCGTCTTGTTCCATGCGGACCTCGCTGTCCCCGCCAATCCCCAGGGAATGGGTCAGCAGGGAACGGATCAGTGTCCGATAGGGACCTAACCGAATACCGAGGGGCTTGAGGAGCGGCGTGCCATCGATCACCACTGACATGTCCGTTGTCGTCCCCCCTACGTCGAGGACCAGTGTGACGCCGTCGCACCTGTCCAGGGCCAGTGCCCCCATGACGCTGGCCGCCGGACCCGACTGGGCGGTCTGGGCGGGCCACCGAATGCTCTTGTCCAGATCGATGGTTCCTCCGTCCGGTTTCAGAAGATAGCGGGGCCCGGAAAGGCCTTTCTCATTTAGAATATGGATAAGGGCATTTGAGAACTTTTGATGGAGTCTGTAGAGGGCGGCATTGAGATAGGTGGTAGCGATCCGGCGCGGGAAATTGAGTGCCCCGGAAACGCGGTGGCCCATGGCCACATGAGAAAAAGAGTTCCCCACCCAGTCTGCCGCATGGAGTTCGTGCGAGGGGTTTCGAACGGAAAACTTGCTGACCACGCCGATGACGTCTATGCCCTCTCTCAGCACGGCGTCGGCGGCATCCATCACAGCGGGCCGGTCCAGGGGTTTTGCCTCAAGCCCCTGATGGTCCAGGCATCCATCCACCACGTGATACGAGGGCCCTACAGAGAACCATTCCGGATTCATTCCAGGCCCGGACGATACAATCATCCCGGCCTCATCGAGGCGATCCTCCACAATGGCATTAGTCGCCATGGTGGTCGAAAAGGCCATTCGCATCAGTTTCCCCGGCTCTACATCTCCCAGGGTGTTTTCGATGGCGATCCTGAGGGTTTCCAGAAGGTCCTCGGTCGTCGGGGTTTTGGCGGCAGCAACGACCCGCCCCTCATCGATCAGGACGGCATCGGTTTGCGTCCCCCCTACATCGAGACCTAAAATCATCACTCACCCCCTATCGGCCAACCGCAGAATCCCTCAATTCTCCGATTTCCCAATCTCCCGGTTCAGTTTTCCAGATACATACCCCTCCAGGTCCAGGGCCACATGAGCAAAACCGATCCGTCGAAGCCTCTCCGTAATGGCCTTCCGTGCATCTTGGTCTATTATCTTGTCTATTTCTGAAGGGTCCACCTCTATCCGTGCAACCGTCCCGTGGTGTCTGACCCGCACGCTCACGACACCTTGGTCCAAAAGGAATTCCTCTGCCGATTCAACCATTTCGAGGCCCTTTTCCGTAATAAGGCATCCATAGGGGAACCTGCTGGCGAGACACGCCCTGGCGGGCTTGTTCCATTCGGAAAGGCCCATTTTTTTCGCCAGAAACCGGATCTCCTCCTTGGTCAAACGTGCGTCCATCAGCGGCGAAATGATCCCGGCCTCCTCAGCAGCCCTGAGCCCGGGACGGTAGTCATCGAGATCATCCAGATTGGCGCCGTGGGCAACATGCGCTATCCGTCTTTCGCCGGCCATTCGAAGGAGTTTTCCACAAAGCGCCTTTTTACAATGATAGCATCTGTCAACGCCATTGGCTATGAATTCCGGGACCTCCATCTCATCTGTTTTAAACAGAATATGGTCAATCCCTCTGTCTCTCGCAAATGTGACGGCCTCATCCTGTTCGCGCCGGGGGTGAATCGGGGAAACTGCCGTGGCTGCCAAGACGTTATCCCCGAGGGCCTCCCGTGCCGCGGCCAGCAGGAGTGCACTGTCGACTCCGCCAGAAAATGCCACCAGTAGAGAGCCGAGATTGCCTAACCCATGGATGAGATGTTCGTTTTTGTATCTGGCGATCCTCTTGTCCATCAGCTAACCGTATCGCAACCCCTTGAAAGCCTCCATTCCGCTGGAAAGCAAACACGTTTTAGAAAAAGTAACACGTTAGCCCTATCAGTTGTGTGAAAAAGGTCTGTGGGCCCATTTTTATTGCTTCTATCAGAGGGCTAAACAGTTACGGAAAAAATGACGTTATCAGTTTTCAGAGAAAATGGAAAGGAGAGTTTCGAGCGCTATTTTGCATTTTCTGGATATATCGCTTGCTAATCACTGTGGAACTGTGCTAATCAATCAGGTCGATTTCAGACAACAGTGTAAGTAAGGAAGGCCCTTAAGGGGCATTTTTTGTTTTTTACCCGGAAAGGAGAGATCAATGCAAGTGAGACAGAAGAGATGGATGAAGGTGATGGTGATTGCAGTTGCGTTCATCACGGTAGGATGGCAGGCATTCGCGGCAGACGAAAAGCCCGCTGCTGCGAAGAGTGCCCCATCTGGCGCGGGGGACAAGGTGGCTATGGTGAACGGCGCCCCGATCACTCAAGGGGATTTTGATCGAGCATTGGGCTTCGCAAAGCAACAGTTTTCGAAGATGGGGAAGGTGACCGATGATGCCCAAATGAAAGAGGGCGTGCTTGATCAACTGATTGGGAGTGAGCTCTTGTACCAGGAGAGCAAGAAAGCGGGCGTCCGGATCGACGCAAAGACAGTTGATGAACGACTGGACCAATGGAAAAAGCGATTCCCCAGTGATGAGGAATACAAAAAGGCGTTGGAGCAAATGAAGCTTTCGGATGCCCAGATGAAGACCGACATTGAAAAGGCCCTGGCTACGGAGAAGTTTGTTGTAGACAAATTTGTGGATAAAATAACGGTCGCCGAAAAAGAGATCAAGGACTATTATGACAACCACCCCGATATGTTCAAGCAGCCCGAACAGGTCCAGGCCAGCCATATTCTGATAAAACTAAAGCCAGACGCGAGCGAACCGGAACAGGCCGAAGCTCTCAAGAAGATTAAGGAAGTTCAGGAAAAGCAGAAAAAGGGCGAGGATTTTGCTGAATTGGCAAAGGCCAATTCTCAGTGCCCGAGCAGTGCCAAGGGAGGCGATCTGGGCTTTTTCGGCAAGGGCCAGATGGTACCCGCTTTTGAGGAGGCAGCCTTTGGCATGAAGCCTGGCGAGGTAAGCGACGTGGTCAAGACACAGTTCGGATATCATCTCATCAAGGTTACCGATAAAAAGCCTGAAAGCACGGTCCCGTTTGATGAAATCAAGGACCGGATTGGCCAATACCTAAAACAAGACAAGGTTCAGAAAGAAGTCAAAGACTATGTGGAAAAACTGCGAAAAGAGGCAAAGGTGGAGACGTTCCTGAAATAGGAATTTTGATATACCGTTTTTCGCTTGCCTTTTATCGAGGTGGCCCTTAAATTTTTTACAAATACGGATCCGGCACCGGGCACAACGCCCTTCGCCATATGCCGGAGGGATGGCCGAGTGGTCGATGGCGGCGGTCTTGAAAACCGTTGAGCGAGAGCTCCGGGAGTTCGAATCTCCCTCCCTCCGCCATCAGGAAAAATAGAAGGCCCGCAAGTTATTCCGATGACTTGCGGGCTTTTTTTCGTGGACGGGCAACGTTCCTTATAGCCCAGGTCAACTGGAGAAAGAGGCGTACGAACCCGAAACCGTTACGATGCGGTAATCTCGTACCGGGTCCCCGCGACATTAATGATGAACTGCTCCGGCATCTCTCTTTGGAAACCTGCGATGGCCTCAAAGCCTGCACAGTGCATGGGGACGATGTAATCAGGGGAAACGGCTTTGATATCGGCAATCGTTCGCTGGATGATCTCTGGTTTGGCGCCCGTCAGATGGAATCCTCCAATCACCAGATGGACCTTATCTATCCCGGTTACCTTTTGGGCATGTTTGACGGTATTGACAATTCCTGAGTGGGCACACGAGGAAAGGACTACCAGCCCCTTACCTTTCACATTAAACATCAGGGATTGTTCTCCCAAA
>CAYLJZ010000118.1:0-5932 GCA_964384085.1 uncultured Desulfobacteraceae bacterium | reverse complement strand
CTGGCCGCCGGAAGGGGAAGTCGTATGAAGGGATACGCCGGCAACAAAACCCTTCTTCCCCTGATCCCTGGAAAAAGCCCTTATGAAGGGGAAATCCCTATCCTTGTTTACATCCTGACCTATCTCCCTCCAGGTCCCAGGGTCGTTATTGTGAATCACGCAAAAGAGGACGTGATCGCCGCCACCAAACACCTCGGCGTGACCTATCGAGAGCAGCTCGAACTCAATGGGACCGGGGGTGCATTGCTTGCGGCTATGGATTTCGTCGAGGCCAACACCCCGAATGTCTTCATTATTACAATGGGAGATGTTCCCTTTGTCAGAACGTCCACTTACAGGGAGATGATTGATTGTCTGAAAGACCACGCCCTCGTTGTTCTCGGTTTCAGGCCAACGTCACGGAAGGAGTACGGTCTCCTTGAGGTAGAGGGGGATCAGGTGACGAAGATCATCGAATGGAAATACTGGAACACCTTTCCAGAAGAACGGAAACGAACACTTCGCATCTGCAATTCAGGAATCTACGCCGTTAAAAGAGAGGTACTGCTCCGATACCTTCCAGTGCTTGCCTCAAGACCACACGTGGTGAGCAAGGAAGTGGACGGCAGTCTGAAGGATATCAGAGAGTACTTTATCACAGATCTCGTGGAATACATGAATACAGATGGCGTTTCAACCGGGTATATTGTTGCGGAAGACGAGAAGGAGGTAATGGGTGTGGATGATCTCGCCGCACTCAGAAGGGCACAGGAGATCTACAGGGCAAAGGAAGCTTGATGGGCGAGCTCGACAAATCGCTCCCCATGCCCATGTTCCTGGCAGCCCGCGCTCGATCGGCAGGTCCTATGTTCCGGGAGACGAACTGACCGCCTCCACTGCAAACTCACTCAGGTTATCGGATAAATTGTCAAATACGATGATGAAGGGGATGGTTGAGCCTGATGGTATGTTGACGTTCTGCCTGGCCATGCCATCCCGATTTTGCATGGCCTTCAAAACCTCCTCGATCGGAAGGGTTTTCAGCTCATCATCTGTAAATGTGTTTCCTGCATACCCGACCTTGCTCTCAACCGCCTTCCCTTTGTTGTCAAGAATGCCCCCTTTGATCAAAATATGACTTCGAGGCGTCGAGTACTGGTTGTGAACCATCCCGCGAATCACGAACAATTGGCCACCCTTGCCAGAATCGACAAACGATCCGCCTACTGAACCAAACTGAAGATGACGTACCCCGGCGTCAGCAGGCTTCTCTTTCTCAGGCGTTTTTAGAAGAGCGAGGTAAGGCTGAACCAAGTCGGGCTTCCAATAGGTGACGGCAGCGACCCCACCCAGAAGCGCCAGGAGAATTACCAGAAGGACCGAGGACAGTCCACGTTTAGCTGGCTTTTTTCGGGGTGGCGGCTGTCCTATGAGCTCGTCCATCTTTTCATGCGCGTCTTCCTCTTCATCCAGGGTATCCATGGGGAGAAGATCGATCGAAGGGCCCCCGCTCGAATCTTCCTTTTCTTCCCTCGTTTTCGATTCGTCCCAGGCGTCTGGCTCCTCTAACGCTTCTATTTTGTCATCTTCAAAATAGGGACCAGGTTCGAAAAGGGCATCTCTATAGACCCGTTCCAGGTCTGCCTCAAAGGCCTCGTCTCTTCGCGAGACCGAAGGTGGCTCATATTCATCACGCGGCAACGCCATCCTATCGGCAAGCTCTTTTTCAGCCTGCGGTGCGGCGACAGGGACTTGTTGAGCCACATCTTTCTCTTTCTGAGCAGGCGGGTATGCCGTGAAGATGTGCCCGCAGCGCGAACACCTGACCCTTGAGCCCCCCTCTTTTAAGATCGTTTCATCAAGATTGAATATGGTGCGGCAATTCTCACATTGAATGAGCATCATTCCCTCCTGCGAAAATCCTTGTTGCCGAATATGTCATATTTCGAGTGACAGGGTCTACGAACCTGTAACTGCCAGGAATCGGTCGGACTTGCAGAGACACGCTCCTGTAGTGTGTTGATGTTCACATCCCGTCATTCTTCACAGTGAAAGGCTGTATTCTATGATTTCAAACGCTTAGCGATAAAGGCCATAATTTCTCAATAAATTCGAGTGGAATTTATCCGTAAGAGCCCTCCATCTACTCTTTGAGGATGCAGATATCGGGCAAGTTGCGGAACTCCTCATTACAATCAAGCCCATAACCCACCAGAAAGCCTTCCTGAACGTGAAACCCGCAATAATCTACCGAGACGTCTCGCTCTCTCCGCTCAGGTTTGTCAATCAGGGCGCAAATCTTGAGGGATGCAGGCCCCCGGCCTTCCAACAGCGCTTTGATGTATGCCACAGTCAGTCCGCTATCCACAATATCTTCGATCAGGATGACAGGCCTTCCCTGAACAGGCAACTCCATATCCTTGGTCACTCGGACCGTGCCGCTGGACTCCATCTTCGAACCGTAACTGGCCGCCCGAATAAAGTCCATCTGGATAGGGATGCTGAGCGCCCTCATAAGGTCGGCCATAAAAATAATGGAACCCTTTAGTATCCCCACCAGAATCGGTTCAGATCCTTTGTAATCATTGGATATCTGCTCGGCGATTTCCTTGACGCGCTTTTGAATGGCCGATTCCGATATCAGGACCTCTCTTTTCAACATGCTCACCTCGCCTTTCCGCCGCGCGCCTGATTTGCAATCCACCGCAAAAAAAGCTTTTTGCGGTCTTTTTCATATATAGTGCCTAAATGAAAATCACGCCTTGGCGTGATTCACGCAAAACTCGAAAAAAGGTTTTCGGTCACACACTTTATATTCAAACATCCGTCTGTTGTCAAATGCCTGTTTTCAAGGCATGGCGTGAATCCATTCCCTTTTCTATTGGGGATTCCCGCACAATGGGCCGAAGGGGCCTATTCGTCCAGAAAAGGGAGCCTTTCCTTTTTTCTATATGCAAGGGCCTGGCACGAGGCGATCAGGACATGGTTTTCATCGGTAACCCGTATCTCATAAGAAGCGGTCTTGTGGGACCGATGCACCTCTATCGACTCCGCCCGAAGCCGTTTTCCGGTCTCTGCCGGATGGTGGAAAACGACATTCACGTCAAGGGCCACAGCCACCCTTCCATGGGAATTGCAAGAGGACTGAAAGGCTTCGTCCATGAGGGAAAAAATTGCCCCTCCGTGCACCATTCCGAAGATATTGGCATCATCTTGTCCGGGAACCATGTCCACTACGGCGCGGCCTGCGGAAACCTCTACCAGCTTCAGCCCAAGTTTACGGGCGTATCCCTCGGAGTGCACGCTTCGCGTAATTGCGGAAAAAACCTCCTGACCCATTGTATCCCTCCTGTGCCCCCGCTGCAGGACTCTTTGCAGTTCGATCTTGGATCCATCGCGGGGTGATACGAAACCTTCCCGAAGACAGTCACTCCCACGACCTGTGATACCGTCTTAAGGGCCGTGATCTCCGGTATATCGGAATATCTTTTCCCTGGAAGGGCTCGCAGAGTTTCACGGCAACGCGAAATAAGACGAATATCATAGTTCAGGGCAAGGCGGCTTTGAAAGCAGACCCGCTCCTTGAGCCGTCAGCCGGACTCAATCGCGTCAGGACGATTCTCCCGAAGCTTGCCCCCTCTGATTCGCGGCCTCCCCTTCAAAAGGAAAAAAGACTGTAAATGTCGTTCCTCCGGATTCATAGCAATCGTTCTTCGTCTTGCAGAAGCGACATTCAGATATCCTGCCCGGGCAGATGTCCTTATCGGTCGGTATATACCGACATCTGGAGGATGTCATATCGATCCTAAAGTGATACCGTTCCGAAAAGATCTTCATGCGCAACAGGTCAGCCCCCTTGCCGCCAGCATTGAAGTCGTACTCCCGCCTCGAAGAATAGTCCATGGTATCCTGTGTCACAAAAAAGCCCTCAAAAATACGTCTCTGGTTTTCGAGGGTTATCCCGACCCCATAGTCCCGCACGATCAGTTCGACGCCATTCCCCTTCTCCCTGCAGACGATCTCAATCTTTCCTTCATCCGGCGTGTTTTCGATGGCGTTTTTGACAAGGCCAACAAACAGCTTTTCAAGAGAATCTCTCGGAATGAAAATGGGCCGGGTGGGTTCGAGATGGATATTCAACTCGATGTTTCGATGGCTGAAACGAGGGCGGATCGTTTCGAGGGTATCCGCAATGAACGGGCCCGGAACGATTTCCAAAGGCGGATCCTCCTTTGGGCGGAACACCTCATTGATCCGTTTCCTGATTCTTTCCACAACAGGCCCCTCCCCTATCTCGTCGGCGACGAGGGCCTCCAGCTCATCGGAGCACTCATCCAGCAAAAGGGTGAGAATATGATAGGCGTCATAATGACGATCGCGGATAATGTCTTCCACCTGATACTGCATTTCCAAAATACGGTCCAGGTTGCGCTGGGCGCGATCAATGGTGGGCTGATAGGCCTCTGGCGGAAGGCAATCCAGCTTTTTTTCGAGAATGTTGAGAGACGCCCTCAGAACGGCAAGGGGGGTCCGCAATTCATGGGAAAGATGGTTGATGACCTTACCCTTGGCCCGGTTCAGGCTTGCAACCTCTTTATATGCCTCCTTTATCTCCTTCGTTACCCGGGCGTTTTCAATGGAAAGGGCTACGGTCCCGGATATCATATTCAGCAGCTCAACGTCGGTATCGTCAAAGTCCCCGCGTTTTTTGTTCATGGCGCACAAGACCCCGATGATGCGGTCGCCTGTTCTTAAGGGGACGTCCAACAAACTCTCTGTGGTGAACCCGGCCTCTACATCCACGACTGCATAGAAATCGGGGTCTTTGGATGTATCCTTTACGATGATCGGCTGGCCGGTTCGTATGACCTTTCCGGAGATGCCCCTGTGAGCCGGAAAACGAACCTCTTTGAGGAGTTTTTCCGCGGCCTGATTGTCATGGACCGCCGATTTAAAATAAAGTTCGCTTCGTTCCTCGTCCAGAAGGATAACCAGCGCCCCTTCAGCATCGGTGAGGTATTTGATCTTGGTGCCAATATAGTCCAGCAAATCATCCAGATCCGGATAATTGGGAAGGGCCAGACTGGTTTGCAGCAGGGCCTCGTTGTTCCGTCTGATCCTTTTTTCTTGTGTGATATTCCGCAGGAGAACCAGTTCTCCTGAAGGCTCATCTTCGGTCTCGGAAAAAACCGCAGCCCTGAAAACCACATCAAGGACCCTCCCGTCCTTTGTGAGTCTCTGTGTCTCCTGACGGAGAATGACCTTTTCCTGCAACAGTTTCCTGATGTTTTCACAGGTTTCTTTTTCAAGTCCATCAGGGATATAGGGGATCTTTTTCCCTTTGAGTTCTTCGAGGGTCCACCCAAAAACCTGTGTAAATGCCGGGTTAAGATACGAGACGTGTCCGTCGAGCGTGAATACGACAATTGGATACGGGACGAAATCGAGGAGGATCTTGTAGCGTTTTTCGGATTCCTGAAGCGCTCTCTGAATCTTAAACCTGTTGGTCACATCGCGTGCGATGCCCCTAAAACCGATGACTTTCCCCGTGTTGTCTAAAATTTGGTTTGCGGAAAGTTCAACAATCCGCTGTTTCCCCTTTTTGTCGATGAATTCCCATGTAAGGTCCGATACGGACTGACCGGTCTGGTAGAGAGTTTTAAAGGTTTCAACCGCAATGTTTGAGTAGGCCTCGCTCATAAACTTTGAAAAATTTTGAAACTGGATTTCTTCCTTGGTATACCCAAAGACCTTGCAGAGGGAATTGTTGAAATAAAGGAAGTTCCCCTGGATATCTACCTCATAGACTCCATCTTCAATGTTTTCTATAAATGCCTGATACCGCTCGCTTGCCACCTTATCGCAGGCGAGCAATATATTTTCCGGCATGCCGTTTTCCGGTCTGATCGGCATGTCCCTGCGCGCTGTTTCTGCCGAGGGCGCTTCATTTTTT
>CAYLJZ010000117.1:0-5968 GCA_964384085.1 uncultured Desulfobacteraceae bacterium | reverse complement strand
ATAAGGGAGAGACCGTCCTTCTGGGAGGGGTTGTCGTAAAAGCGACATACGATCAAGCCGGGACCCTGCTCGAAATATATCAGACCGATGTGGACTGGGAAGAAAGGCCGATCAATGAAGATGCCTCAAAGGGACGGTTTCTGGCGCTGTATAATGGATTCCTCGACAGCGAGATCTACAAAAAGGGCCGGAAGGTGACTGTCGCGGGCATCGTCAACGGCGTCAGAACCATGAAAATAGGGGAAATCGTTTATCATTACCCCTTGGTCCTCATCAGGGAGATTCATCTCTGGAAGAAGGAACGAAAGGAACCCTGCGACCCATTTCTCTGGTATCCCCTCGGGATGTGGGGGCCATGGGGCGTGTGGGGCCCCTCGGGTCCCTGGTATTATCCGTACTGGCGATATTGACTGGAAATACCTTGAAAAAAGCGGGATTTCCGGAAACCATCGCCCCCCTTAGGATGGAGGTCTTCCTCCCTTGTTTCATATATATTCCTTGATCTGAAAGCCAAGATGCGTTAGGTTTTGCACCCGCCGTGAATTTATTCACCCAGAGGTTTGAAAGGCGGGCCGAAGGGCCGCCTTTTTGATCGGCCTTCATGTCGGGATGAGGGCATTTTTTGAAGGAGCATATCTCCCTAATGAGGACCTTTGAGGGACCATGACCGTCAGACCCAACAGCGTTATTATCGATCTGTCCGGCCTGGGCGGGAATCTGCGTCAGGTTAGAAACCTGGTGGGCAGGGACACTCGAATCATGGGCGTAGTGAAATCGGATGCATATGGGCACGGTTTCTTGCAGGTTGGAAGGGCGCTTCAAACGTGTGGCATCGACTCCCTGGGGGTTGCCTATCTCCATGAGGCCATCGCCCTCAGGGAAGGAGGCGTCCGGTTGCCGATTGTGATTCTTTGCGGCATTCGCACGCGAGAGGAATCGCGCGAGGTCCTTGAACGGAGGCTGACGCCCGTGCTGCACGACCTGACGGTCGCCGAAACCCTGTCTCAGGAATGCCAGCGAATGGGAAGGCGGAGCAAAATCCATGTCAAGGTGGATACCGGGATGGGCCGGTTAGGGATTTCCTGCAACCATATCGGCCTGTCTCTTCGAAAGATCATCTCCTTCAAAAACCTGGAGATCGAGGGGCTGACCTCTCATCTGGCAACGGCGGATGAAAGCGACACACGCTTTACAAATGAACAGATCGAGCGTTTTGAGGCGGCCATTTCCACAGGGCGATCGATGGGTCTTCGACTGCCACTCAACAGCATGGCCAACAGCGCAGGAATCATGGGTTATAAAAGGAGTCACTTTGATATGGTCCGACCGGGCATCATGCTGTATGGCGGTCTCCCTTCACCGGGTTTCGTCAGCTCGGTATCCCTGGCGCCTCTCATGCGCTTTCAGACCCACGTCGTCCAGGTGAGAGACCTCCCTGAAAAGACCTCTGTCAGCTACGGGAGGACCTACCGCACAGAAGGCCCTCGCACCATCGCTTACCTCTCTGCCGGTTACGGAGACGGGCTGCCCAGAAGGTTGTCCAACAGGGGCAGGGTCCTGGTGGCGGGTAAAAAGGCGCCTATTGTGGGGACGGTTTGCATGAACCTTACCGCCTGTGATATCACCGGATGGAGAGGGGTTGCCCCCGGCGACGAAGCCGTCTTCCTGGGTTGTCAGGACGGGGAATGCATTCGAGCGGACGACATGGCGATGGATGCGGATACCATCTCCTACGAGATATTCTGCGCCATAGGGCGGAAAAATATGAGGAATTATATTCAATGAAGAACAGGGTAGACGCCATTTTGATGGCAACCATCACCGACTGCTTTGAGCGGGGGCTCCTTTCGAGGGGAGCCATCCCCGCCTACGTCATAGAAATTCCAAATAACCCCGACCATGGTCATTTCGCAACCAATGTATCCATGGTTCTTGCGTCCACCCAGAGACGCAGGCCGGCCGATATTGCTCGAACCATCGTGGACAATCTCAGGGATGAGGAACACCTGCTGGAGTGCGCGGAGATCGCCGGCCCCGGCTTTATCAATTTCAAGATCAGGGGAGAGGAATGGTGCAAGCTCCTGACTGAGATCGTCAGCCTCAAAGATGGCTACGGGCGAAATGAGGCCGGAAAGGGGGAGAATGTCCTGGTCGAGTTTGTGAGCGCCAACCCCACTGGTCCCCTTCATCTCGGTCATGGCCGGGGGGCCGCCCTGGGCGACACCCTCTGCCGGATACTTGCCTTCTGCGGCCATGACGTGGTGCGGGAATTCTACATCAACGATGCCGGCGCCCAGGTCAGGCTCCTGGGCGAATCGATCTACAGCCGCTTTAAACAGATGAAGGACCCCGGCTACCCCTTCCCTGAAAAGGGATACCATGGAGACTATATCCTCGACCTGGCCAGGGCCATTTCCCAAGAAGCGGATCTGGATAACCTTTCAGGAGAAGAGGCCATCGCCTGGTGCGCTCGAAAGGGAAAAGAGATCATGCTGGAGGAGATCCAGGCGGACCTGGACCGTTTCAGGGTCCGTTTCGATGTATGGTCCAGCGAGACAGACCTCCATCAGTCAGGTCTCTTACAGGACACCCTGAAGGCCATACGGGCAGACGGACATCTCTACGAAAAGGATGGGGCCACCTGGATCAGAACATCTGAATTCGGTGATGATAAGGACAGGGTGATCCGTAAGAAAGATGGGGAGTTTACCTATTTTGCCTCGGACATTGCATACCATTTGCAAAAATATGGGAAAGGCTTTACAAGAGCGGTTAACATATGGGGGGCCGACCATCATGGATATGTGCCACGGATCAAGGCGGCGCTTTCGGCGCACGGCATTTCGAAAGACTGGCTTTCCGTGTTGCTGATTCAATTGGTGAAACTGTGGGAGGGCGGCCAGGAGATTCGAATGTCCAAAAGGGCGGGAAATTTTGTCACGCTCAGGGAGCTGATGGATGCCGTGGGAGAGGATGCAGTTCGATTTGTATTTCTCATGAAAAATCACGACTCTCCCCTTGATTTTGACATGGATCTCGTGAAAAAAAAGGACAGCGACAATCCGGTGTATTATGTACAGTATGCCCATGCCAGGGTATGCAGCATCTTCAGGAAGGCTGAAGCCGATGGCATTTTCCTCTCCGGCGCACGCGCAGACCTGTCCAGACACCTCATATTGGCGGAGGAGCTGGCGATGGTGAGGCTGATGGGAGATTTCCCGTCGCTCCTGATGGAGATCTGCACGACGCTGGAGCCCCATCGGCTGACCTATTATCTTACGGAGCTCGCTGCGCTGTTTCACCGCTATTTCAATCTGGGGACAAAAATTCCCGAGTGCCGAGTTGTCACGGCCGACGCCGCCCTGACACAGGCAAGATTGACCCTGGCCGAGGGGATTCGAGCCGTTATTGCCAATGGCCTGGGGCTTCTTGGTATCGATGCCCCTCAACAGATGTGATCTGCCGGATCCTATACATACCCTCAATGGCTTCGAAGGACAACCGGCAAAAAAATGCCTGGCATTGAACAGCGGCACCCGGGAACCAGGGACAGATTAGAAGCTTAAAGGAGCCGGAAACGAGAAACCGATATTCCGTATCCAGAAACCAGCACAACCAGGGCCAACTTTCACACGACCTATGGGCGCAAGAGAACCTGAGGAAGGAAAGACAGGAAAGAGATACCAGATCGAGTTGTCCCGCACCTCTATCTTTCTCTGGAGCACCGGGCTCTTTGTCGTCCTGGCGTGGATTTTTACCCTTGGGGTCCTTGCAGGAAGGGGTTTCCTGCCGGGAGGAGCCGAGACATGGATGGTGGCGAAAGCAAAGATCGCCAAGCTCCATCAATTCATCACTAAAAGGGATCGATCCGAGCTGGAGGAGATACGGGCACTTCAGAAAGACCCGAAATTTGAATTCTTCGACGAGCTTTCTGTAAAGAAAAACAAGACAGACAAGGACGCTGAAGCGCCAGCAGAAAAGGCTGCGCCTCCTGCCCCGACGAAAGAAGCGGCCAAAACCTCCCCCTCTGCGGTCAAATATGTGGTGCAGATCGCTTCCCTGGAGACTGAGGCCAAGGCAAAGAATATGGTAAAACGCTTAACCGGCAGAGGGTATCCGGCATATTTCTACAAGGTGGTTGTCAAAGGGAAGGTGTATTTTCGGGTCAGATGCGGTGCATTCAAGACCGAGGCAGAGGCTGCCAAAATCAGTAGGAGTTTAGCGGAAAAGGAAAAATTGACCGGAGTAGTCCAGAAGGTTGAAGGTAAATGATGCAAACTGGTAGACACCCTGATGATAGATGAAACAGATTCATATCCCATTATAAAAAAGGCAGTGGCGGCGGACATTGAGAGCGTGCATAAACTCCTTAATTTTTTTGCACAGAAAGGCCTTCTTCTGCCAAGACCCTTAAGCGAACTCTACGAGCACCTGAGGCAGTATTTTGTTTTGAAAACAGAACCGGCGGGCACAGTCCACGGCGTGTGCGGTTTGGGCATCTGCTGGAAGGACCTGGCGGAGATTAAGTCTCTGGCCGTAGTGGAAACGCACCAGGGTAAGGGATTCGGCCGTCTTCTGGTTGCGGCATGCCTTGGCGAGGCGAGGAGCCTTGAACTCAACCGGGTATTCACACTTACATATGTGCCGGATTTTTTTAAACGTTTGGGATTCAAAGAGGTAGAAAAATCGTGCCTGCCCCATAAAATATGGGCGGATTGTCTGAAATGTCCCAAATTCCCTGATTGCGACGAAACCGCATTGATGCTCGACCTCAACGAGACCGACCGTTAAACCAAAAAATGGTCTTCGGTCAGGCACAACGTAACCTCGTGGCCCTGAAAGGAGGGCGATATGTTTGGCATAGGGATGCCTGAACTCATTATTATTCTGGTGATCGCGTTGATCGTGATCGGTCCTAAAAAACTCCCCGATCTGGCAAAGGCCCTTGGGAAGGGGATGTCCGAATTCAAGAAGGCGACCCAGGAAATCAAGGGAAGCCTGAATCTGGAGGAGGAGTTGAAAGGGGCAAAAGAGGATTTAATCGATTCCGTCAGCGGTTTGGATAAAGCGACGGATCCGGTGTATCAGCGGGCCCCCGACCCTGAAAAGCCGAAATACGGCAGCTTCGATGAGATGCTGGAAGAATATGACGAAACGAAGGAAGAGAAGGGAAAAGAGGAATTACCGGTGAAAGCGGAACCACCTCAGAATTCACCCGAGACCCAAACGGAGAAAAACCGGCATGACGGATGAGACAAAACAACCTTTTCTGGGCCACTTGGAAGAATTACGAAAGAGATTGGTGGCATGTGCGATCGCCATAGGGGTAGGATTCGTCGCCTCCTATGCGTTTTCCGAAAGGTTGTTCCAGGTGCTGATCATGCCCCTCAAGGCGGTGATGCCGGAAGGGGAGAAGCTCATTTTCACCAACCTCCCCGAGATGTTCTTTACCTACCTGAAGGTGGCCTTTCTTTCCGGCGTCTTGGTGGTATCCCCTTTTGTCTTCTACCAGTTGTGGTTATTTATCGCCCCCGGACTCTATCAAAGAGAAAAAAGGTATGTCATCCCGTTTGTGGTGGCCTCGACCATTCTTTTTGTGGGCGGAGCGCTTTTTGGGTATTTTGTCGTCTTTCCATTCGGGTTTAAGTTCTTCATCGGGTTTACCAATGAGTATGTCAAGGCCCTACCGTCCGTCAAGGAGTATTTTTCTCTTTCCGTCAAACTCCTGTTCGCCTTCGGCATTGTGTTTGAACTCCCGGTGGTCCTCTTCTTTTTGACAAAGATGGGGATAGTTACACCCGAGTACCTGCGCCGGCAACGGAAGTATGCCATCCTTCTCGCATTCATTATAGGCGCCATATTGACCCCGCCGGACGTCATTACCCAGTGCATGATGGCAGTTCCCCTGATGGTGTTGTATGAAATAGGCATCCTGGTTTCGGTCATGGCGAGGAAGAAAAAGGAACAA
>CAYLJZ010000116.1:0-5993 GCA_964384085.1 uncultured Desulfobacteraceae bacterium | reverse complement strand
ACGGACCGGTGCGGTGTCATCGCTTTTATCAAAAGGCCAACCAGTTGCGTCTTCTCAAATTTCTATTCAATCGGGAAGGTCATGGCGGAGCTAATAGAGATTCCAACCCTTTGCAGAATGTGTGACCATGGGTGCGGCATTCTGGTTACCGTTAGAAACGGAAAACCCATTCAGGTTCGGGGTAATCCGGCCCATCCGTTCAACAAAGGCTGGATTTGCGTGAAGGGGAAATCCTCCCTGGACCTTTACTATTCACCCAACCGTTTGAAAACCCCGCTCATTCGACACGGGGGCCGACTCCTTGAGGCCACGTGGAATGAAGCGCTTGGCCACATCTCTGAGAAGCTTCAAAGACTGCATGAAAAATGGGGTCCTCAGGCGCTGGCAATCTATTACGGGGAAGGGGTGGGCCATCAGGAAATCAGATTCTATATGAAGCGATTCGCCAATGTTTACGGCACGCCCAATTTCATGAGCGTCGGCGCTATCTGCAATGCGGCCCGAACCCTTGGTGAGACGCTGACCCTTGGCGGGATCACCAAACCGGACATGGCCCATTCCAGATTCGTCATGGTCTGGGGGGCAAATCCTCTGGTTTCCCACGAACCGGCTCCGCCAAAGGTCATAAACCGCCTTAGGAAATCGAATGTCCCCCTTGTCGTGATTGATCCTCGAAAGACCGAGACGGCTGTTAGAGCTGATGTGCATCTGGCCATTCGGCCGGGAACGGACGACACCCTGATTCTCAACATGCTTCATGTCATAGTGACCGAAGGAATCTGGGACCGTGGGTTTACCGACAAATGGGTGAATGGCTTCGACACGCTGCGTGCAGAGGTGATAACATCGCGTTTTTCACCTGAAAGGGGCGCCCCCGTTACCGGTATCGACCCGGCCCTCGTCAGGCGTGTGGCGCGTACCTATGCAGAAACAAAGCCCGCCTGCATGTTTACGGGGAACGGCCTGGAGCATCATCCTTCGGGTGTAAATACCACAAGACTTCTGGCCGTCCTAAAGGCCCTTACCGGAAATGTGGACGTTCCGGGGGGCGATCTGTTTACCCCGAAGCCCTCGATAAAAGATATTACCGCCCCGCTTACCCCCTCCAAGATTCCGGCAATCGGTGCTGAGCGGTTTCCGGTTTTCTGCAAGGCCCGCGGGGAAGGCCATGCCCTCTGCGTCACTCGGGCCATCCTGGACGACGACCCCTATGCCATCAAAGGGTTGACCATCACCGGCGGAAACCCCACCCTTCAGTGGCCCGACAGTGAACGGACTCGGAACGCCTTGAAAAAGCTGGAATTTCTTCTGGTCATAGACACGGTAATGTCACCCGACAGTCATTACGCGGATGTGGCCCTTCCTGCCTGCACCTTCTTAGAACGGGATGAGCATCGCACAAACGTTTATCTGAATCTGAGTCATATAACCCTCAGAAGGGCCGTGACAAAGCCTTTGTACGGCATTCCGGATCAGATGATCTGGATAAAACTGGCTCATGCCATGGGCTATGGGGAGTACTTCCCCTGGCGTACCTGTGAGGAAGGGATCGACGATCTTCTGGAGAATTTGGGGGTGTCGTATGCAGGTCTTGTGGCTGAAGGGGGGATTCATGAATGTGGGCAAAGGACTTACAGAAAGTATGAAACGGATGGCTTTCTCACCCCTTCGGGAAAAATCGAGATATCATCGGAACGTCTGAAAAGCTTTGGATATGATCCTTCTCCGATTCATGGGGAAATGGCGGAACCGAAGGACCAGGAAGCGGGGCGTGAATTTCCTTTGATCCTGAGCACCGGGGGAAATCTCCTTCCCTACACCCACTGGCAATTCCGATACATCCCACGGCTCAACAAACGGGCGCCTGAACCGTTTCTTGAAATCCATCCCCATACGGCTGCCCAATCGGGGATCTCTGATTCCGAGACAATTGAAGTGGCGACTGAAGCCGGAACAATCCAAATCAAGGCCCGTCTTACTGAAAACATATGCTGCGGAACGGTACAAATGGCCCAGGGCTGGGAGAACAGCAACGCCAATCGGTTAACCTCCGTCGATGATTCGGACCCGATTTCAGGATTTCCCAACCTGAAATCCATGAGATGCGCCGTCAGAAAACGATCAACTTCGACCCCAAGCTGGCGTTCTCGTACCTGAGATCACCGCAAGGCGGAATTTTATACCCAAACCGGCTCTCGGTTTTTAACCGGATATGTCAGCCGCGCCTGCGGCAAACCATCAGGAGGGGCAAATTCTCAACGATAGAGGGCCATCCATTTTAAACCATCAGCCGTCCGCCAGGGCCTTTAACCCACACGGCACGCGATTCCAGTGCCGACCGTAAGCCCCCGCCATTTTTTATTGACCTGTAGAATAGTTATATGTAAAACCCATGTCATCGACAATTCGTCAACAGGATTCTTTCATCCCGCCGCGAAAGAGGGTATGAGATTGCCAAGTTCGTTTGACACCAGAATGATATGATCCCCTAAATTCTGTAGGTGACAAAAAGGGAGGTTTGTACGATGCGGATTTTTGGTTCCAGTGAGCTGCTGGACGATGTGATCAAACGCGACTTATGCATCGGGTGCGGCATGTGCGTGAATGTCTGCCCCTATTTCAAGAATTACCGTGGCAAGACCAGTATGCTGTTTCCCTGCACGCTCCCCCAGGGACGTTGCTATGTCCACTGCCCGAAGACCGAGGTAGACCTGAATGCACTTTCCCGTTTCTATTGGAACAGGGCGTATGACGGGGGCCCCCTGGGACCCTTTGAGCGCATTCTGGCCGCCAGGGCCGGAGAACAGGTCGCTGGCCGCTTTCAGGGGGGCGGTACGGTGTCGGCCCTGATCGCTTATGCCCTCACCAAAGGGAAGGTGACCGGCGCAGTGCTGACCGGGGCCGAGGGGATTGCCCCTTTCCCCCAACTGGTGACGGACCCAGCCCGAGTGGCCGAGTGTGCCGGCTCCAAGTTCATTGCCGCCCCCACCCTCTCCGCCATGAATGCAGCGGTCCATGAAGGGGCGCGCCGGCTGGCCGTGGTGGGCACCCCCTGCCAGATGACCGCCGTTGCCCAAATGAGGATGAACCCATTAGGCCGGGACGATTTCGAGGACCCGGTGGCCCTGGCCGTCGGTCTTTTCTGCAACTGGGCCTTGGACCACCGGCAGCTCACGGCATACCTTTCCGATCGAATGGATATCTCCGACATCACGGGCATGGACATTCCCCCGCCGCCTGCCGAGGTGCTGGTGGTGAAAACCGAAGGGGGAGAACACCGCTTTCCGCTGGATGAGGTTCGACGGTTGATTCCCAAGACCTGTTTTATCTGCCCGGACATGACATCGGAATGGTCTGACGTTTCGGTGGGCATGTACGAAGGTCGGCCCGGATGGAACACCCTTTTGGTCCGTACCCGCTCCGGCGAAGAACTCGTAGAGCAGGCTTCAGCGGATGGGTGGCTCGTGACTGAGACATTTCCCGAGGAACGTGAAAAAGCGCTTTCAGTGGCCGCCCGCAACAAGAAACAGAGATCGCTTCGAAACGCCGATGCTCAGGGGTTGCTCAGCCAGGACGACGAGGATTCCCGGCCCAGCTTGAGGGTCCCGCCCGAGGTACTCGCGCGACTCCTCGCCGAATGATTCTAACGGGGAAAAGGCATGCCAACTGCTCGGGTTCCATTTTTTCCCACTTTGAGAAAAGAAACATGAGGAGGTACCATGCAAACCATATGTGATGGGGGAGCCGGCGACATCCGGCTGATGCAGGGGAACGAGGCCTTTGCCCGGGGCGCCCTGGAGGCGGGGGTTTCAGTGGCCGCCGGCTACCCCGGAACGCCGTCATCGGAAATCATTGAAAATCTCGCCAGGGTTTCCAGTGAGAAAAACCTCTATGTGGAGTGGTCGGTGAATGAAAAGGTGGCCATGGAGGTGGCTGCTGCGGCATCGTTTGCCGGACTTCGCTCGGCCGCCGTCATGAAGCAGGTGGGCGTGAATGTGGCATCCGATTTTATGCTTCATCTCTCCGGGTCCGGTACCCGAGGCGGTATGATTCTCATCTCCTGCGAGGACCCCGGGGCCCTCTCCTCGGCCAACGAGGGCGAAAGCCGGCCCTTTGCCAGGATGTTCGAGGTCCCCCTCCTGGAACCCGGAGATTTTCAGGAAGCCAAGGACATGACAAAATGGGCGTTCGAACTCTCCGAGGAGATTCGAAACCTGGTGATGATCCGCTCGGTGACCCGCCTTTCCCATGCCAGCGGCAACCTGACCCTGGGGGCCCTGCCGGACATTCAGCCCAGGGCCTTTTTCGAACATCGAGGGCTGTTTCTGGACCCCGAGACGGGACCCATGCTTCCCTTTCCGGTCCATTACCGGCACGATCTCATGCAGCAGAAACTGAAAAAGGCGGTGGCCCTTTTTGAAAACAGTCCCTTTAACCGCTACGAAGGACCCGAACATCCTGAAGTCCTCATCGTGACCAGCAGCGCCTGCTACCTCTATTCCAGAGAGGCCATAGAACTTCTGGGTGTGGGGGATCGTGTGGGCCTCCTCAAACTGGGGACCACATGGCCCCTTCCTCCCCGGACGATGGAGACCTATCTCGCCAGGGCCCCGGTGATTTTTACGGTGGAAGAGGTCCTTCCCTTTCTCGAAGACAGCGTGAGAATCCTCGCCGCAGACCTTGCAGACCGGATCGGGATCAAAAAATTTCATGGCCGAAGCGACGGAACCCTCCCGTCGGTCAACGAGCTGAATCCGGACCTGGTAGCGGCTGGCCTGGCCAGAATTCTGAGAGTGGCCTACCAGCCGGTGGACCCGGAATACGCCAGAATGGCCGGCGAGGCGGCATCCCTGGGCGCACCCCAGCGGGACATGTCATTCTGCGCCGGCTGCCCCCACCGGGCCAGTTTCTGGTCCATCCATAACGCCCTTGAAATGGATGGTCGCGAAGGATTTGTCTGCGGCGACATCGGCTGTTATTCCATGGCATTCCTGCCCACCGGGTTTTCGACCCTGAAGACCATGCACGCCATGGGATCGGGCACAGGCCTTGCCAGCGGGTTCGGCAAGCTGGGTCGTTTCGGTATGAAACAGCCTCCCCTGGCCGTGTGCGGCGATTCCACGTTTTTCCATGCCGCCATGCCCGCCCTGGTCAATGCCATCCACAATCAGGCGGATATGACCCTGGTGGTCCTCGACAATTCCGGAACAGCCATGACAGGCTTTCAGCCGCACCCGGGCTTGACCGTGGATGCGGCAGGGAACAGGGTCCCTGCGCTCGATATCGGCCGTATTGCCCGGGCCATGGGCGCCCAGGTGGACGCGTGCGATCCCTTCGACATTTGGACCACCCAGCAGAAACTCCTCGACATTCTTCAGAAGAAGGGCGTGAACCTCCTCATCCTTCGGCAGGCCTGCGCCCTCTCTCCGGAAAAGAAGGGAAGAAAGCTGTTTGAGATGAATCTGGACCCAGCCATCTGCATCGGCGAAAACTGCGGCTGCAACAAGCTCTGTACCCGCATATTCAAATGTCCCGGGCTCAAGTGGGATTCGGAAACCCGGTCCGCCCGCATCGACGAGGTGATCTGCTCGGGCTGCGGTGTCTGTGCATCCATCTGCCCGTCCGGGGCCATTACCAAAAAGGAGGTGGCGTGACATGACCAGCAGGGCGCTTGCAGCAGACCCCTACAACCTGATCATCACCGGCGTGGGGGGCCAGGGAAATGTACTGGCATCCAAAATCGTGGGCAGTCTCCTTTCCGAAAAGGGGTACCGTGTGACCATTGGCGAGACCTTTGGGGCGTCCCAGCGGGGAGGCTCGGTCATGAGTCACCTTCGAATCAGCACCGAATCCGTCCTGTCTCCTCAGATACCCAGGGGCAAGGCCCACATGGTAGTGGCCCTCGAACCGACCGAGGCCCTGCGCGTCCTCAGGGATTACGGCAACCCGAATATTCGAGTGATTACCAACACGCGGCCCGTTTATTCGACGGG
>CAYLJZ010000115.1:0-6008 GCA_964384085.1 uncultured Desulfobacteraceae bacterium | reverse complement strand
CTTAGAGAGGATAAGACCCCTGCGATCATCGGACTCATGGCGGAGCGGGTCACCGATGCAGTAAAAAAATCGCAGGATGCCTTTGTTTCCCCCGGGCTGAGTATGCAGGAGGCCCCCTATCTGGGGGGATTTATTATGGAAGGGAATGACATGATTCAATATATTGATCTGGATCTTCTCCCGGAAGCTTTACGGTTTCTCCCCCTGCTGGAAGGCGCACAGGATGCCCCAAGCACTGATTGAATCATTTCTTGAAAAAAAAATCGGCCTATCTGCAGAGGCCATCGGTTCCGAGGTCATCGTCAGGGCGGTGCGTCTTCGAATGGCTGACCTCGGCCTGGCTGACGTCGTTGCCTATTACGACTGTCTGGTGGCTTCTGAAAATGAACAGGCCACCCTTATCGAGGCGGTAGTCATTCCGGAGACATGGTTTTTCCGGAACAAAAGGGCTTTCGATTTCCTTGCGGATTATGTTACGGGGACCTGGCTGAAAGAAAACTCGGGCCGTCTGCTGCGGGCATTGACCATTCCCTGTTCTACGGGCGAAGAGGCCTACTCCATCGCTATGTGTCTGATGGATGCCGGTATTGAGAATGACCGGTTCCATATAGACGGTGTGGATATCAGTGAGAGGGCCTTGGCCTGGGCAAGAACGGCCGTCTATGCAAAGGGTTCTTTTCGGGGCGAGGACCTGTTGTTCAGAAAACGCTATTTTGATCCCGAAGGCGACACCTTTCGCCTCCATGAGGATGTACGTAAAACAGTCCTTTTTCTCAAGGAAAATGTGCTGAATGATCATCTCCTGCTGGATCAGGAACCGTATGATATTATTTTCTGCCGAAATTTGTTGATTTATCTGAGTCCTCGAGCAAAGGAAAAAACCCTTGAGGTCATATGCCAGCTGTTGAGCGATTCAGGGATCCTCTTTCTGGGTCATGCCGAAAGAGAGCCTGCAGTGCGGCGGGGGATGGTGGCCATCCCTGAACTCGGCGTCTTTGCCTGTCGTAAAGAATGGAAGAAGGAGGTGCGCCCCCTTCAGCCGGGCGCTCAACACGGGCCTTGCCAAATACGGTTTGAAAAAGTCGAAAGCTGCCTTCAACCGACCCGGCCTGCCCCGCCTGTCAATTCCGCCAAAGTCGCTGCGTCCGCCATTACAGAACGGGTGCCGGACAACGGAGAAGGGGATGCCGTCCCAAGGGACCTGTTCGATGAGGCGCAGCGGCTGGCTGACAAGGGGTCCCTCAGTTCGGCCCTCGATCTGAGTCGAAGCTTTCTAAATGATCATCCGACACATGCAGGGGTCCATTTTTTGATGGGGCTGATCTACGAGGCGCTGGACAGTGCGGAAAAGGCCGAGGAATCCTTCAACAAGGCTATTTATCTCGATCCCAACCATTCAGAGGCCTTGAATCACCTTTCCTTTATTATTGAAAACCGTGGCGACACAAAGCGAGCCGCCCATCTGCGAGAGAGGGCACAACGGATATCCCGAAGGCAGACTGCAATCTGAGGGGACAGATCATGGAGACACATCAGGAAGAGAGATGCTGGAAACGGATAGGGGTGTGGGCCAAGGACGGCCCCCGCTGTCCGGAGCTTGAACGGGTCATCCACTGCCGCAACTGCGAGGTGTTTACCCAGGCGGGCAGGAATCTGTTGGAACGGGACCTTCCGGATGAATACAAGGATGAGTGGGGTCAGGTCCTGCTGGAAAAAAAGACTGAAGAGCCGACCGGAACCTTCCCTGTGGTGACATTCCGGATTGAAACGGAATGGCTGGCCCTTCCGGCCCGGTATTTTGCAGAAATCATCGACGTGGTCCCCATCCATACCGTTCCCCATCGAAAACGACCGGTCTTGAAGGGCGTGGTGAATGTTCATGGCGAGATCCAGTTATGCATATCGCTGGGCAGCCTGATCGGACTCGAGCCCGAGTCCCCGGAGCCTAAAAAAACGGCAAGGCGCCATGAACGGATGATGGTCGTCAGCAAGGATGGCGATGAGTGGGTCTTTCCGGTAAAGGAAATCCAGGGGATACACCATATCCATCCGGGCCTGTTCCAGAACGTCCCGGTGACGGTAGCCAAATCCAAATCATCGTTTACCAAAAAAATATTCAAGTGGGAAGACAGGCATGTGGCCCTATTGGATGATGAACTTCTATTCTACAGCCTCAAAAGGAGCGTCCAGTGATGGATCCAAACGGTCGCGACCCCGATGATCTTTCCATCATAGACCTCTTCCGTGCGGAGGTGGAGCGTCATGCCGCCACGATCAGCGATGGGCTCCTGGCCCTCAGGAAGGACCCGGCGGCCATAGACCGGATGGATGGCATGATCCATGCCTCCCATGCTATCAAGGGAGGGGCGCAGATCGTTGATCTGGATGAGGGCATACAGGTGTCACGGGCCCTGGAGGCGTCTTTTATCGCCGCGCAGAAGGGGAGTTTTTACCTGGAGCGTGAGGCCATCGACGTCCTCCTGAAAGGCGTTGACATGCTCAATCAGATTGCCCGTTCGGCTGCCGAACCCGAATGGCTCGCCCAGCATGAGGAGGAAATCGGGCGTCTGGTTGCGGCCATGAACGGGATCTCCTCACAGGAAGAGGCCCCGGAAATTCAGGCGCCTCCCCCTTCCACGACAGAGATGGCACGTTCGCCCGTCGATAGGGCGCCGACGCCCCCAGTTGCGGAGATGGTTTCAACGCCTGAACAGAAACCCAGCGGCCCACAGACATTCGGCATCGCCGACCCGTCCATGCTGGAACTCTTTCGAACGGAGGTCCAAAGCTACGTTGCAATTCTCAATGACGGGCTTCTCGCATTTGAAAAAGATTCCGGTGCGATCGATTCACTCGACCCGCTGATGCAAGCCGCCCACTCCATCAAGGGCGCGGCCCGCATTGTGGGGTTTGAGGTGGCTGCAACTGTCTCCAATGCCATGGAAGACTGTTTGGCGGCTGCACGAAAAGGCCAGGTATTCCTGGGGCCGGATCAGATTCACATCCTCCTCAAGGGCGTTGACCTCCTTAATCAGATTACCGAAGCCGCAGACGCGACGGGTTCCGAATCGATTGACCGGTCTCAGGACGACATTGAGGGGCTGATAGCCGCTATACAGGGGATCCTCTCTGCGAAAGCACCGGTCCGAACCGGGATCTCCCTGCCCGATGCCCCTTCGGTGGATGCCGCCCCGGTAAAAAGGGATGCCACACCAGGAGAAGGACGGATCGACATGGTGGACCCTACCATGCTCGACCTTTTTCAGACAGAGGTGGAAACCCATGTGGCGGTCCTGAATGACGGTCTTCTGGCACTGGAAAGCAATCCGGGGGCCACCGATCAACTGGAGGCCCTGATGCGGGCGGCCCATTCCATCAAGGGCGGGGCCCGAGTCCTGGGTCTGGATGTGGCCGTCCGAGTGGCCCATGTCATGGAAGACTGTTTTGTGGCCGCACAGAAAGGAGAGGTCTCGTTAGGCCCCGATCAGATCGACATTCTCCTTCGAATCGTGGACATCCTGACCCAGCTTGCCCATTCTCTCAGTGGCGGAGAAACGGACTGGCTGAGCCACCACCGTGAAGAAATCGACCGTCTGGTCGGCGCCATATCGGCCATCATTCATGGAGAAACCGCCATTCCGGTATCTCCCATTGAAACACCTTACTCCAGCATGACCACCCCCCCAGCCCCACACCCGCCTGAACCGGCGCCGCCCCGTCCGCAAACGGATGTGGGCCTGCCGATTCCCCAAAAAGCGGGGGAGGAGATCCTGCCCCAACAGCAGGCGGCGGACAAGGACCGTACGGTGCGCGTTACCGCCGCAAAGATCGAGCGCCTGATGGGTCAGGCCGGAGAGGTTGTGGTCAATGCCCGCTGGCTCCCTGCCTTTTCAGATGCCCTTCTGGAGCTCAAGAGAAATCATGCGGAACTCCTCACGGTACTGGATGGACTGCAGGAGGTCCTTGTTCAGGACGGGGGCAGCTCGGAAGCATCGAGTCTCGTGCTTCAGGCCAGAACAAAGACCAAGGAATGCAGCCGTAAGCTGGCCGAACGGCTGAATCAGTTCGACATATTCAACAGTACGTCGGCGGCACTTTCCGACCGGCTTTACCATGAGGTCATTTCGGTGAGGATGCGCCCCTTTTCAGACGGGGTCCAGGGGTTTCCGAGGATGGTGCGCGATATTGCCCGCGAACTGGGCAAGAAGGTCTGGCTCGATATCAGGGGAAATCAACGGAAGTGGACCGGGACATCTTGGAGAAACTGGACTCTCCCCTGAACCACCTCCTTCGCAACGCCCTGGATCATGGGATCGAGCCCCCTGAGGAGCGGGTCCGTTCCGGAAAGCCCGAGACCGGTTCCTTGCGCCTGGAGGCCGCCCACCGGTCCGGCATGCTGATGATCACCTTGGTCGATGACGGCCGCGGCGTCGATCTGGACAGATTGCGCCAGAAGGTTGTGGAAAAGGGTCTTGCCGGCGCGGATATGATCGAAAAGATGAGCGATTCGGAACTCATGGATTTTCTCTTTCTTCCGGGTTTCTCCACCTCGCAGAACGTGACGGAGATATCGGGTCGGGGCGTGGGACTCGATGTGGTTCGAAATATGGTGCACGAGGTGGGAGGCGTGGTCCGCGCGATTTCCAAGCCCGGCGAGGGAATGACCTTTCACATGGAACTACCCCTCACCCTCTCGGTCGTGCGGACCTTTCTGGTGGAGATTGCCGGGGAACCCTATGCCTTTCCCCTTGCCAGAATCGAGCGGTGTGTCGAACTCCCGAGGTCAGATATCAGCACGGTCGAAGACCGCCAGTATTTCAGGTTCGACGATAACAACATCGCCCTGGTGGATATCCACAACGTTTTGGAGCTGGATGCCCCCTCCCAGCAACTGGATGACCTGTTCGTGGTGGTGGTCAGCGACAGATTGAACTTCTATGGCCTTTCCGTGGACCGTTTTCTGGGGGAATATGACCTTGTGGTAAGGCCTCTGGACCCTCGGCTGGGCAAGGTCCCCGATATCAGTTCGGTCGCCGTGATGCTGGATGGGTCCCCGGTGCTCATATTTGATGTGGAAGATCTGGTCCGATCCATCGACAACCTCCTGACAGGTCGCAGGCTGCGGAAGCTGAGGCGTGAGTCGGAGCGGGGGACGGCGAAGCAGAAAAAGCGGGTATTGGTGGTGGATGATTCATTTACCGTTCGGGAGATGGAACGTAAACTCCTTGAAAGCAAAGGATACGAAGTGGAAACTGCGGTGGATGGGGTGGATGGCTGGAACGCCGTGCGTGCCGGTCATTACGATATGGTGGTGTCGGATGTGGATATGCCGAGGATGAACGGGATTGAATTCATCAGACAGATCAAACAGCACTCCGAACTCAAATCCCTTCCCGTCATCATCGTTTCCTACAAGGACAAGGAAGAGGACCGAATACTGGGGCTGGAAGCAGGCGCCAACTACTATCTCACCAAGAGCAGTTTTGAGGATAATTCCCTCATTGGTGCAGCGGTGGACCTGATTGGAGAGGCCTGATCGTGCGGATTGCCATTGTCAATGATCTGGCCCCTGTCGTGGAATTCCTGCGGCGGATTATTACCGAAGTCCCCGGCTATGAGGTGACCTGGGTGGCCCGGAACGGCGTCGATGCAGTCAAGAAGTGCGCGGCGGATATACCGGATCTGATCCTCATGGATCTGACCATGCCGGACATGGACGGGGTGGAGGCCACCCGCCGAATCATGGCGGAGTCTCCCTGCCCCATCCTGATTGTGACCGCTACGGTGGATGGAAATACCTCTAAGATCTTTGAGGCAATGGGCTACGGGGCGCTGGATGCCATCAACACCCCACTCATGGGAAACGGGGCAGCCGAGCAGCAGAGCAGGGAGGCCCTGCTCAAGCGGATTGAAACCATCGGAAGGCTAAGCGGTCCCTCCACCCTGTCCCCTCAGGGTCACGCGCGGCCGGGCCTGCCACGGGACCTCCCTCCCCTTGTCGTCATCGG
>CAYLJZ010000114.1:0-6028 GCA_964384085.1 uncultured Desulfobacteraceae bacterium | reverse complement strand
GAGGAGGACAATAATGGCGATGATAATCAGTTCTGAGGGACCGAGTCCAAACATGGGTGCTCCTTTAACTGCCACTGGCAAATAGGGAAAACTATGTTAAGCGAGCTTCTGAATTCATGTAAAAATTACTCTTTTAGCTTGTAAACTGGACCGGAGGCTCGTCTGCGTCTCTCGATTCTATGGTCCCGACACAGTAGGCAGCCTCTCCCATGGCCTTCAGCCTCACGATGATCTCATCGGTTTCCTCCTCGTTCACGACGATGAGCATCCCAAGGCCATTGTTGAAGGTCAGCATCATGTCGTGATCTGGTATATGGCCTGCCTTCTGGATGAACTGGAACACCGGGTGAGGGGTCCATGCGGACCGGTCAATGACTGCCTTGACCCGTGAAGGGAGGATGCGCGGCGGGTTGTCGATCAGCCCGCCCCCTGTAATATGGGAGATGCCGTAGATTCGGAAGTCCCTTCTGAGGTTGCTGATGCTCCTTGCGTAGATGCGGGTCGGTTCCAGGAGTTCTTCCCCCAGGGTCCTGCCGAAATCCTCGACGTGGTCATGCACAGACATCTTCAGGCCGTCAAAGAAAATCTTGCGGACCAGTGAATATCCGTTGCTGTGGAGCCCGCTGGAACCGATGCCGATAATTTTGTGGCCCACGGCAATTTCTGCGCCGTCCAGGAGTTCCTCGTTATCCGCCAGGCCGACCACGAACCCGGCAAGGTCATATTCATCCTCGGGGTAAAATCCAGGCATTTCAGCTGTTTCGCCTCCAATGAGCGAGCATTTGGCCTCCACGCATCCAGCGGCAATCCCTTTGACAATATCAACGGCCCGTTCAGGCTTCAATTTTCCCATGGATATGTAATCCAGAAAGAAAAGGGGGGAGGCCCCTTGAACCACAATGTCGTTGACACACATGGCCACGAGATCTATCCCGACCGTGTCGTGCTTGTCGAGCATGAAAGCGATCTTGAGCTTGGTCCCGACCCCGTCAGTGGAGCTCACCAGGACAGGCTTTTTGAAGTTCTGAACGTTGAGGGAGTAGACGCCTGCAAACCCGCCGATATCCGTCATAACGCCCGATGTGTGGGTTTTTTTAACGATCGGTCTGATCATATCCACAAATCGGTTCCCGGCCTCTATGTCAACGCCCGCCCTGGCGTAGGCGTTTTTTTCTTGATTGCTTACCATTGAGTTCTGCCCTTAACCCTTTATTATTAGAGTATAATTTTGGAGATGATCTCCTTCATGATCTCCTGTGTACCCCCTCCGATGGAGAGAATGCGATTGTCCCGGTAGAGCCTTTCCACCAGGTATTCCCGCATATAGCCAAAGCCCCCATGTATCTGGACCGCGTCATAGGTGACCCGATCGCTGACCATGCAGGCGAAATTCTTTGCCATTGAGATCTCCTTGACCTGATTCACGCCGGCGCCTATCCTGGCCGCAACCCGGTAGGTGAATTCCTGGCTGGCCTCCACCAGGGTCGCCATATCGGCCAATTTGTGACGGGTTACCTGAAAGCCGGTAAGGGGACGATGAAACGCCTTTCTTTCCTGAGCGTATTTCAGCGATTCTTCCAGCGCCATTCGGGCCGTCATATTGGCCATGATAGACAACTGCAACCGCTCGTTCTGGAAATTCTCCATGATGCCGTAGAATCCCTGCCCCTCGCTGCCAAGGAGGTTTTCTGCAGGCACCCGGCAGTCGTCGAAAAAAATCTGGGCGGTATCCGACGCCCACCAGCCCATCTTTTTCAACCCCTTTGAAACCGAGTAACCGGGCGTGTTGGACTCGATGACGAGAAGACTGAGCCCACCGTGTCCCTCGCCTCCGGTTCGAACCGCGCAGGTCAACTGGTTCGCCCTGACGCCGCTGGTAATGAACAGTTTGCTGCCGTTGACCACGTAATGGTCGCTTTCTCGAGCCGCCCTGGTCCGTATATTGGCCACGTCTGAACCGGCATCCGGTTCGGTGATGCCGAGGGCCGATATCTTCTCCCCTCGTAAGACCGGGAGTACAAAACGCAATTTCTGGGCTTCGGTACCCAGGGCGATGACAGGAGGAATGCCGATGTCAAGCGAGCCGAGACCCGCAGCCACGCCCCCGGAGCCGCATCGCATCAGCTCTTCAGTGGATGCAATCTTGAGAAATATATCGCCTCCTGAACCGCCGTAGGCCTCGGGGTAGCCGATGCCGAGAATGCCTGCAGCCCCTGCCTTGGCGTAGAGGTCCCTGGGAAATTCCCCCTGTTCCTCCCACTCATCCACACAGGGTCGGATTTCCCGTTCAACGAACCTGCGAACGGTCTCCCGGACCATATGGTGCGTCTCGCCAAAATATTCCTGAAAACCTTCCATGCTGCGTTGCTCGATGCCGAATGCTGGATCGTTGATATAGGTTGCTTACAGCTTTCAGATTGTCGACCGTTTTTGATCCTCAACGTTAGAATCTATGTTTGTTAGAATCTATGTTTGTAAGGTCTCTGTAACCTTCGGAAAAGTCCGATCTCCTTGTCGATTAGTGGTTTGTAACAATCTTTGTGTGCCTTTGTGTAAAATATTCTTGGTTGCGTCATTCAACGGGTCGACGCGCGCAGGGCCACAAAAGCGCTACAGGACCGCGTCTCCCTGCAATGCTTCTGTGTGCCCTGTGAAGCCAGGCCGCGCTATTTACAGGGGAAACAACTGTTCGATTCTTTGGGCCAGCATGATGTTTCCGCCGGCCTTGAGCTTTCCCGTCATAAAGGCCTGCATTCCGTTGGTCTGCTTGTTGACGATCCCAAGCCAGGTGTCGCCAGACATGGTCAGCGTGACAGAGGGTGATGCATGAACGCCTTCGTTGACCTGACAGGCGCCGTCTTTGACCACCACATTCCAGCTTCCGCCGTTTTCGCCAGTGATCTCATACTGGAAGATCGCAGTGAGTCCCTGGGCCGCGTTGGCATTGAAGACCGCGGGCATTTTGTCAAACACCTCTTTTACACTCGTTAACGCCATCTCCTTATTCTCCTTTTCTGTTGGGTTGCATGCTTCGATCTTATGATCCCCTTCATTCCATAATGGCTGAGGGGCCTTCACGGGCGGCATGACGACTGCCTCCCCTTCAGCAATGGATGCACCATGCTGGTTCGTCCACGAAAGCGCCATTCGGACCCATTGTTTCTTCTCCATCTTTTCCGTAACCCGTGCGGATGCCGTGATGGTGTCGCCAAAAAAGACCGGGGCCTTGAACCGGCATGAAACCTCCACTGCGATGGTCCCGAGTCCCGGGAGTTTCATCCCAAGGACCGGGGCAATCAAACTTTGGGCAAGGCCAACGTGGGCAATCCTGGTTTTGAAAGGGGTCTGTCTGGCGAAGGCCTCGTTGACGTGCATCGGGTTAAAGTCGCCGCTGATGCCGGCAAAAAGATAGACATCGGTTTCCGTGATGGTCTTGGTAAAACTGGCCTCGTCGCCAATCCGAAGCTGGTCATAGCTTTTCCCCATTTTGAAGTCCACTGAGTCACCTCATCGAGCCTATGCGCCGGTAAACGTGGGCGGTCGCTTTTGGAGGAATGCCGTCATTCCCTCCATGGCGTCTTGGGTAGAGATGACCCTGACGAGGGCCTCGCACAGATAGTCTACTGCCGCATCGAAGGGCATGTCGCTCATGACCCTGAAGGCCTCCTTGCCAATCCGCGTGCCGATGGGACTCTTGGAGACGAGCATCTTCAGCGTGTCTTCAACTTCGATGTCCAACCGGTCAGGCTCGACGGCCCGTGTAATCATTCCCATGCGTTCCGCCTCTCGGGCGGGAATTTTTCGACCGGTGAGGACCATGTCCACGGCCTTTTTTCGAGGAAGGTTTCGATAGAGAAGGGCCCCTACCATCATGGGAAAAATACCGACATTTACCTCTGGGGTGCAAAAATAGGCATCATTTCTGGCGATGACAACATCACAGGACAGCATGAGTCCCATGCCGCCGGCAAGGCACGGTCCGTTGACGCGGGCAACAAGGGGTTTGCCGCATCTTGCCATTTGCTTCAGGAGCCGTGCATAGGTTTTGGGACCGGACAGGATGTCCCCTCCGTGCTCGGCCAAGGTGACACCCAAATCGGCCCCGGAGCAGAAGGCCTTATCCCCCGCGCCAGTGAGGCAAACCGCGCCAATCTGGTCGTTCTGATCCACATCGGCCAGCCGGTCCAGAAAAGAAAGAATCATTTTCTGGCTGATGGCATTCCTTCGATCCTCACGGTTGATAGTCAAAAAGGCCACGCGATCCCTTACTTCATATAACAGGTCTTCGCCCATATATCAGCTCCCTTGGGTCAGGTGCAAATTGGCCGCGACTGCATCAATAGGCCAAGACCGCGTCTCCGATCTTCATTCGGGATATCTCCGTGGATGTCCCTGCAATTTGGAGGTATTTGGCATCACGATACCCCGCTTCCGCAGGGTTGCCAAGGATGTAACCGGTTCCGCCCAGAATCTGCAATGACTCACTGGCGATTTTCTCGGCAGCCTCAGCGCAGAATACCTTGGCGCAATGCGCCAGGGCGTCCGCCTCCCTGTCTCCGGATTCCGACATCCAGGCCGCGCGATAGGCCAGGAGCTGGGCCGTCTGAAACAGGGTCAGCATCTCGGCTAATTTAAAACCGACCTCCTGGTAGGCGATGATCGGCTTTTTGCCGCTCCGATGGGTCTTGGCATACGTTACCGCAACATCAAAGAATCGTCGCATCAGGCCCAGGCTTGCGGCTGTGAGGACCTGATCCTCCCATAGCCGGACCATTTTTAGCGCATCGCTTCCGTCTTCAGGGCGAATCACATGGTGTGACGGAACCGGGCAGCCTTCAAAATGTACGGGCGATATGGCAGCGCCTGTATAGCCCAGGGTGGCAAGCCTGTTTCCTGTAACTAGACCCTTTCTCGACTTTTCGATCAGGAAAAAGGAAGTCCCCGTTTCGCCGTCGATCGTCCCGGCCGCCGCTATCCAGTCTGCAATCGGCCCATTTACCACATGACTTTTGGATCCGCTGACACGAAATCCTTCAGCGGAGGAGACGCCTGTTGTGGCCAGCGGTGGGTTTTCAATGTTCATCCCCTCCTCGGAAAGGGCCGCTGTGCCAATAAACATCTTGTTGCCGTTCAGCACATATCGGTCCCCCGTTTGTCGGCCCGGGTCGTCATGGAGGACACATCAGAACCGGCTCCCGGTTCTGTTAGCCCCATACATCCGATCCAGTCGCCGGAGGCCAGTTTGGGGATATAGGCAGTACGCTGGGCATCGGTCCCATGCGCAAAAATCGTATCTGCACACAGGAAGGTGTGGGCGCCATAGGCAAGGGTCAACCCTCCATCCACCCCGGCCTCGCCCAGGGCCTCCCCTGCAAGGACGGTCGTCACCACATCGGCATCGCTTCCGCCGAATGCCTGCGGAAAATGAAGGCCCAGTATCCCGACGTCACCTAACCTGCGAAATGCGTATGCATCAAATTCCCCTTTAAGCTCATGTTCCTGGACCCTCGGAACAATCTCCTTCCTGGCGAAACGGATCACCTGTTCCTTGAACATCACTTGTTCGTCGGTGAAATGAAAATCCATTAGAAGAAGCGCCTAAGGTTCAAGAGGTAATAGGGTCGGAAAAAATCTGACATGAAGTCCTCCATTAAAGATGGATAGTTAAGCAGCCATTGATTCAATTGTCAATCACAATTTTCCCCGCTTTAGTTGATTCGGATCGTGGTCTCCGCGGGTGGGGGAAGATGTCAAAGCGGGCTAAGTCTGCAACCCAACGGCTGGTCAGGTTTCGAATTTCAGGTTTCGGGATAAGGCGTTTCGATTTTTCCTTTGCTGACAACTCCGCACTGAATCCCGCTGCGAGAAAAACCTCTCATGACATGCAAAACGTCTTGTTTTTTGTGTCAGAAAGCTACAGAATAAAAAGCTACATTTAGATTAATGATACCAAACAAAGTCCTTTTTATCAGGGCCAATTATTTTGTGATTTTTCTTGCATAATGGCATCCGTTGTGGTATGGACCCG
>CAYLJZ010000113.1:0-6115 GCA_964384085.1 uncultured Desulfobacteraceae bacterium | reverse complement strand
GAGAGCCCGGTCACGAACTGGATCAGCCGCTCGAATCCGAGTCCAAACCCGGCATGAGGGACCGAACCAAATTTTCGAAGGTCCAGATACCACCAGTAATCCTCGGGGCTTAACCCGGCCCTTTGAATCCTGTCGAGCAGAATATCATGGTCATCCTCCCGCTGGCTCCCCCCGATGATCTCACCGATCTTGGGAACCAGGACATCCATGGCCCGCACTGTCTTCCCGTCCGGGTTCACCTTCATATAGAATGCCTTGATCTCTTTAGGATAATCGATGAGGACCACCGGTCCTTTGATGACCTTTTCGCAGAGATACCGCTCGTGTTCCGACTGGAGATCGACGCCCCATTCCACAGAAAATTCGAATTTCTCCGTCGCCTTTTTCAGGATCTCGATCCCTTCGGTATAGGTCAAAACCTGGAAATCCTGCGCCACGAGGTCTTCCAGGGTCCCGATGACGGACGGGTCGACAAACCGGTTAAAGAACGCCATATCTTCCTTGCAGTTAGTGAGAACCGAGGCAAAAATCGCCTTGAGAAACGTCACCGCCAGATCGATGTCCCCGTCGAGATCGCAGAAGGCCATCTCGGGTTCGATCATCCAAAATTCGGCCAGATGACGCGACGTATTGGAATTCTCGGCCCTGAACGTGGGTCCAAACGTATAAACGTCCCCCATGGCAAGGGCATATATCTCCGCCTCCAGCTGGCCACTGACCGTCAGGTTGGCCGCAGCCCCGAAGAAGTCGGTGGAAAAATCGATTTTACCATCTTTTTCAGGGGCATGGTTCAGGTCAAAGGTTGTTACCTTGAACATCTCACCGGCGCCTTCGCAGTCGCTCCCCGTAATAATCGGGGTATGGAGATAGAGAAAACCCCTTTCCTGGAAAAAGGTGTGGATCGCGTGAGCCATGGCATTCCTGACCCTGGCTACTGCACCGAAGGTATTGGTCCTGGGTCTCAGATGGGCGATAGTTCGCAGAAACTCAAAGGAATGACGTTTTTTCTGAAGAGGATAGACATCCGGATCGGCCCAGCCCATTACTCGAATCGACTCGGCCTTCAACTCCACCTTTTGACCCTTGCCGAGCGACTCGGACAGGGTCCCCGCCGCCTGAATCGAGCACCCGGTCTGAAGCTTGAGGATCTCGTCCTCATAGTTGCTCAGTCCCTGTTCCGCGATGATCTGCAGCCCCGAAAGACAGGATCCGTCGTTGACCTCCACAAAGGAAAACCCGCCTTTGGAGTCCCTTCGGGTCCTGACCCAGCCCATCACGGTATACCGGCCCCCGATCTCCCCAGACCGAAGCACCTCAGCGATCCTCGTCCGTTTCAATTCCTCTTACCTCAAAAAAATGTTCAGTGATTAAAGTTCGAAGTGCAGAGTTCGAACCTCAGTCAAGGTTCGACGTTCGATCTTGGGCGTTCATTTTTCTCGCCGCATGCCACTTCCACACTTCAAACTCTTTTCTCTCTATCCCTCTTTTTTCTCGAATTCGGCCATAAAACCCACCAGGGCCTTTACCGCGTCGATTCCTGTGGCATTGTAGATGGACGCCCGGCAGCCTCCCACCGAACGGTGTCCCTTAAGCCCTCCCAGACCTTCTTTTTGGGCGTCGGCCACGAACTTCTTCTCCAGGTCCTCGCTCGGAAGCCGGAAGGTGACATTCATCAGGGAGCGGCTGTCTTTATCCGCAGTCCCCCTATAAAAAGAAGATCCATCGATATAATTGTAAATAACGGCCCCCTTCTCCTGATTGATCTCCGCCATTCTTTCCAGGCCCCCGATGGTTTCTTCCAGCCATTTCACGACCAGGGCGACAATGTAGATCACGACGCAGGAAGGGGTATTGTACATGGAGTTCGATTCGGCAAAGGTCGTGTATTTGAGCATGGTAGGAAGGCTTGCGGGGGTCCGCTCCAGCATGTCCTTTCGAATGATCACCATGGCCGACCCGGCGGGACCGATGTTCTTCTGCGCCCCCGCATAGATTAACCCGAAGGGCCGCGCATCAAAGGGCCGACTCATAAAATCGGAGGACATGTCGCAGACCAGCGGCACGTCGCCCGCATTCGGGAACTGTGTCCATTGGGTCCCCTTGATGGTGTTGTTGGAGGTAAAATGGAGATATGCCGCATCCGGATTTACCGTGAATCCCTTGGGGATATAGGAAAAGCCCTTGTCCTCGGAGGAGGCAACGACGCGGACGTTCTTCCCCAGGATTTTGGCCTCTTTGATCGCCTTGGTCGACCAGGTGCCCGTATTGAGGTAATCCAACGGTTTTTCCGCGACAGACAGGTTCATCGGGATCATGCAGAACTGTAGACTGGCGCCGCCCTGAATAAAAAGGACCTCAAAATCACCGCCCAGGCCCAGGAGCCTTTTGGTCCTCAAAACCGCTTCGTTGATGACATCGTCGAACCACTTGGAACGATGACTCACCTCCAGGATCGACATGCCGGACCCCTTGAAGTCCAGAAGTTCGGACTGGAATTCCTCAAGCACCGGCAGCGGCAGGGCGGCAGGACCTGCGTTGAAATTATGAATTCTCTTCCCCATATTCCATTCTCCTCCTGTTATGGCATCAAGCGGTTGACGTACCCTGTTTCTCAATCCCTGATCTTATCGAGCATTGCCTTGACGATCTCCAGACTCTCCCTGTCTCTCTCGTAGGGGGGCCGGCCATTCAGGTCCGCCTCGATGATCTCATCGCGATACGGCATAAATCCCAGAAACTCGAAATCGGGCATTTCCTTCAGAAGGAATTCCTTGTCCTGTTCCGATCGTATCTTGTTCCCGACAAAATTCAATTTTGGAATGCCAATATCGGCGGCCAGTCTGCGAACCTGGTGAGCCGTCTCGATGCTCCGCCGACCCGGCTCCACGACCACAATGAGTCTGTCCACATTCATGGCCGTTCCCCTTCCCAAATGCTCAAGACCCGCCTCCATGTCCAGCACCACTGCCTCGTCCCTGGCCAGAACGATGTGGCCTACGAGTCTCTTGAGAAGCGCGCTTTCAGGGCAAATGCATCCGGCTCCTCCCGTTTTTACACCGCCCATAACCATGACCTTGACGCCGTCTACCTCAATGGAAAGCTTTTCGGGCAAATCACTGACCTTGGGATTCAGTTTAAAAAAGGACCCCATGGTACCCACCTTGGCCTCTGTCCTCTCTTCGATCAATTCCTTCATCTGCGAAATGGGGACGATTTCCTCGCTGTTTTTGACGCCGAGGGCCTGGGCCAGATTGGCGTCCGGGTCTGCATCGATCGCCAGGACTTTCCTCCCTTCATCGGCCAGTGCCCTGATCAGAAAAGAGGCAAAGGTCGTTTTTCCGACGCCCCCTTTGCCGCTCACCGCAATTTTCATAACGCCTCTCCTTGACAAAAAAATACCCTCACCGGAAAGACCTCTTCCCAATGAGGGTCTTATTCCATCCAGCCTCGCTATATCCCGCTACACCGCATCTTTCAGTGCCTTGCCGGGTACAAATTTAGCGACCCTCTTTGCCTTGATCTTGATGACCTCTCTGGTCTGGGGATTGATCCCTTTTCGTGCCTTTCGCTTGTCGACCCTGAAAGTCCCGAACCCGATCACCGTCACCTTTTGTTTCTTTTTCAACGCGTTGGATATACTCGAAAAAACACAATCCACCGCAGCCTGGGCTTCCTTCTTGGTGCTGACAACCTTGGCCACTTCATTGACTAAATCCCCCTTGTTCATATTACTCCCTCCTTCTCTTGAAATGTTTACCCAAATGAACGCACCTCACGGTCAATGCCACCTCTCAGCATGTCCACACATTAAGGAAGTGATCGGACTCCGGGCGTATTCCAGCACCCTTGTTCCGCTATCGCTTTTTTATATTTTCAAAAGAAATTCAGTATGATCCAGGGGGACCTATTTTGAGTCAATCCAGACTGCCCTGAGCACCCCTTTGAGAAAGGCACCCGCTGACAACCGACTCCAAATCTTATATATTTTAAAAATTATATCTTGTTTGCTAAATTCTGTCAAGGATTTATGCAACATGAGACAAAAAATTCATGCCGTTCGTTTTTCTATCTTCCAGCAGTGATGCATACTGGGCCTTCTTTTGAAATCCGGCGGAAGGGTGACCGTTGACAGATCTTCCATCAGGAGACCTTTCAGGGCATCCACATCCATCTTGAATTTTCGGTAATTGCTCGAAAACAAGATCATTCCCTTACGCTCCAGGAGCCTTGCCGCAGATCGGATCAACTGCACATGATCCCTTTGCACATCGAGAACAGGTTGCAATCGCTTTGAATTTGAAAAAGTCGGCGGATCCATAACGATGACATCGTAGAGCCGCTTTTCATGGCTGAGCCAGGTGGAGACGTCGGCCTGATAAAAAAAATGCCGGTCGGGGTCGAAACCGTTGAGTGCCAGATTTCGCCGTGCCCAACCCAAATAGACCTTCGAGGCATCCACGGAGGTCGTGGATTGCGCGCCTCCCCTGGCCGCATAAACAGTTGCCGTTCCGGTATAACAAAAAAGGTTCAGGAATCGTTTTCTCCCTGCCAGGTCCCTGATGAGGCTGCGCGTGATCCGCTGGTCCAGAAAAAGACCGGTATCGATGTAGTCTGTAAAATTGACTAAAAACCTGCAATTCCCTTCCTCCACCTCATGGAAGGCTCCATGATTTTCATGTCTCGAATACTGGGCATTCCCTCTCTGCCGGCGTCGTACCTTGAGAAAAACATTTTCTTCGGGGACCCCGAGGGCTTCCGGAATCACGGTCAGCACGCTCTCCAGCCGCGCCTCTGCCTTTTCAGTGTCTACGGTATCCGGCGCTTTGTATTCCTGAACATGAACCCATTTTCCGTAGATGTCGACAGCCACTGCATACTCAGGAAGATCCTGGTCGTAGACCCTGAAACACGTGACGTTTTCCTTCTTGAAACGCTTCTCCAAGCGCTTCAGGTTTTTTCGCACTCTATTGGCAAACATCTCCGCGGCCGGGTCCAGTGGCCTCCGTGGCTTGCCGGACGCAGATCTGAAGCTGCGGTGTTCGCTCTGGACAAACCACTCCGGTTCAATACGGAAATTCAAGAGCTTGCATTCGATGGGTCCATTGTAGAGGGAATATTTTTTTTCCGCCCTCAGACCCATCCCTTTTCCCAGGTCCACATTCCCGGTAAACAGGCTAACGCTCCAGCCGCTAAACTGGGTCTTGAGCCGCGTGCCAAGGGCTGCATAGAGCGATTTCAGTTCAGTGATCTCTCCAAGCCGCTCTCCATAGGGCGGGTTGAGGACCACCAGTCCCGGCCGCCCTTTCATTGCTGGATGCGGGACAAAAACGGCAAGGTCCCTTTTTTCAACATGGACGAAGCCATGCAAACCGGCCCTTTCCAGATTGGCAACAGCGCCTGTCACGGCCCTGGGGTCGGCGTCGTACCCCACGATCGGCGGAAGTTTGATGATGCCCGCTTCTCTTCTTTGCCGGGCCTCCTCAAGAAGCCCTTTCCAGATAAGAGGCTGGTGTCCCTTCCAGTTCAAGAAACCGAAGTAATCTCTCAGGAGACCGGGGGCCGTGTCGCTGGCCATCAGCGCCGCCTCGATCGGCAGGGTCCCGGAGCCTGTCATCGGGTCCATCAGCCCCCCTCCCCTCCCCGAGATTTCTGCCCATCCGGCGCGCATCAGGATCGCGGCCGCCAGATTCTCCTTGAGGGGTGCAGGGCCTCCGTCTTCGCGGTATCCCCGCTTGTGCAGGCTCTCTCCCGACAGATCGAGACTGACCGTGACCTCATCCCTCAAGAGATAGACATTCAGACGAATATCGGGCCTTGCCAGCGCCACCGAAGGTCTCATCCCGAATTGCTCCCGAAACTGGTCCGCCACCGCGTCCTTTACCGTTAACGCCCCGTAGCGGGTATGATAGATCTGAGAGCCGGAAGAGCTGAAATCGACTGCGAAGGAACCATCCGTTTCGAGATGCTCGCTCCAATCGATATCGCGCACCCCGTCGTACAGGGCCTTCGGGGTCTCGGCATGAAACTGGGCGATCGGCATGAGCACTCGGTTCGCGGTACGCAGCCAGAGACAGGCCCGATACCCTGTCTCCATGTCTCCCTGGAAAAAAGCACC
>CAYLJZ010000112.1:0-6366 GCA_964384085.1 uncultured Desulfobacteraceae bacterium | reverse complement strand
GGGATAGCCCTTTTGGCTGAAAACGGCCTTTCGATTATTTTTTGACTTCCTCGAAGTCGGCGTCTACCACGTCCTCATCTTTTGAGGATCCTGCCGCGGAGCCAGGTCCGGGTCCGCCTGCGGACTGGGCCTGATCCCTGGTGGCATTGGCATACATGGTCTCGGCCAGCTTATGGGACGCCTGGGTCAATTCGTCGGTAAGTCGCTTGATCTCATCTACATTTTCACCTTCCATCGCCCTTTTTAGATTGTCGATGGCCTGGGTGATGTTGCCCTTTATCGCATCATCCAGTTTATCTCCGACTTCCTTCACGGATTTTTCTGTGGAGTAGATCAGCGAATCCGCCATATTCCTCGCATCGATCAGTTCTCTCTTCTTCTTGTCTTCTTCCGCGTGTATTTCCGCATCCTTAACCAGTCGCTCAATCTCTTCCTCACTCAGGCCGCTAGAGGCGGTGATCTTTATCGACTGCTCCTTGCCTGTACCCATATCTTTTGCTGAGACGCTTACAATCCCGTTGGCATCGATATCAAAAGTCACTTCAATCTGCGGAAGCCCCCTCGGGGCCGGCGGTATCCCCACTAATTGAAACCTGCCCAGCGTCTTATTGTAGGCTGCCATCTCCCGCTCTCCCTGGAGCACATGGATCTCGACGGCAGGCTGGTTATCGGCCGCAGTGGAGAAGACCTGGCTCTTCTTGGTGGGGATGGTGGTATTTTTTTCAATCAGTTTGGTGAAAACGCCGCCCAGGGTCTCGATGCCGAGCGAAAGGGGCGTTACGTCGAGGAGAAGCACATCCTTAACTTCTCCTTTTAATACGCCACCCTGAATCGCGGCGCCGACAGCCACTACCTCATCGGGGTTCACCCCCTTGTTCGGCTGTTGGCCAAAGATCTCTTTGACCTTTTCCTGGACTTTGGGCATGCGGGTCATGCCTCCGACAAGGATTACCTCATCGATATCCTTCGGCGTAAGACCGGCATCTTTCAACGCCATGTTGCAGGGCCCAACGACCTTTTGAATCAATTCATCCACCAAGGCCTCCAGCTTTGAACGGTTCAATTTGATGTTCAGGTGCTTTGGACCGCTGGCATCCGCGGTGATAAAGGGAAGATTCACATCGGTCTCCATGGAGCCCGACAACTCTATCTTGGCCTTTTCAGCACCCTCTTTCAACCGTTGAAGGGCCATCTTGTCATTCCGCAGATCGATCCCCTGGTCCTTTCTGAATTCATCCGCCAAGTATTCGATAATCCGCAGGTCAAAATCCTCACCACCCAGATGGGTATCCCCATTGGTTGACTTGACTTCGAAAACCCCTTCGCCGATCTCCAGTACGGAGATATCAAATGTCCCGCCGCCCAAATCGAATACAGCGATCTTTTTGTCGCCCTTTTTGTCCACCCCAAAGGCCAGCGACGCGGCCGTAGGTTCATTGATAATCCTTTCCACGTTGAGGCCGGCGATGCGACCGGCATCCTTGGTGGCCTGCCGCTGACTGTCATTAAAATATGCCGGAACGGTCACGACGGCATCTGTGACCTTCTCACCAAGGTACTCCTCCGCAGTCTCCTTCATTTTTGTAAGGATCATCGCGGATATCTCTGCCGGGCTGTAGTCTTTCCCCCTGATGGACACATGGGCATCGCCATTGGCTGCCTTGACGATCTTGTAAGGGAGCACCTTGATATCTCTGCTCACTTCGGGCGAATCGTACTTTCTCCCAATCAGGCGTTTGACCGCAAAAACCGTATTTTCCGGATTGGTGACCGCCTGCCGTTTGGCTGTCTGTCCAACCAGCCTGTCGCCGCTTTCGGTGAAGGCTACAATGGAGGGAGTTGTCCTGCTCCCCTCCACGTTGGCAATCACCACAGGATCACCGCCTTCCATAACGGCAACACACGAGTTGGTTGTTCCGAGATCAATCCCTATTGTCTTTCCCATATTTATCGCCTCCTGATATTCGAAAATCTCTTCGACGTACCATATACATGGCATGCAATGCATGCTGTTCGCTAATGGCGCCCTTCAAAAATGCCGTCATGCAGTTTTTCTGCTGACAACCACCATAGACGGCCGAAGGAGCCTCTGATTGAGCGTATACCCCTTTTGAAGGTCTTTCAGAACAGTTCCTGTCTCTACACCGTCATTTGCCACCTCTGAAACCGCCTCGTGAAAATTTGGATCGAATGGCCCACCCACGGCGTCAATGGTCTCAACCCCGGCCTTTTGCATCACATCCATGAGCGCCTTCAGCGTCAGCTCAACTCCCTCCCTGAGGGCATCGACAGACGTCTCAGTTTTAGAGTGGTCAATGGCCTTCTCCAGATTGTCCGCCACTGGAAGGAGTTGTTTTATCAACGATTCATTGGCAAATTTGACCAGACCTTGCTGGTCTTTCTGGTATCGCTTTTTTAGATTCTCGATCTCTGCCTGAGATCGAAGGTAAAGATCATAATTTTTTTGTGAAGCCGCCTCTCCCTGTTCGACCCTTTCGATGAGTTGTTCCTTTGTCATATCTTCTAAAGGGATATCTTCGCTTGTCTGATTTTCAAAAAGGGCAGCCTCAGAAGGCGCTTCTTCAGCGTCTACAGGAAAAATTTCCGTCGACATCTCCTTGACCTTGTTGTCATCCGCAACGCTCAACACGTCGAACTCCTGTTCCATTCGAGTCTGTGTATCCTGATTGGTTTTGAAACCGGACAGGCCTTAACCAAATTCGCCTTTTTGCTATTGAAAACGATAGTAAGCATCAAGAAAAACTTTGTCAAGGTAAGCCCCGGCAACTTCTCCAAGCTCAAATAGGGCCGTTTTTCCTTGGAAAAATTGAAACATCGAGAAAAAAAAGAAGGGGATTTGTTAAAAAAGATGGGTAACGTAACGAGTCGTTCCAGACTGAAAGAGTGGTGTATTCGGCGCCTTAACCGCCCATGATGGTTCTCAAATCATCCAACAGGCGCGGGGCATAGGCACGGGTCAGGCCGCGCGTATCGGTGTCACTCGATCCGGTAGGCTTGATAAACAGGCCGTTAGCGCCGGCTTTGAACATCGCAACGGCATCATGGATCAAAGACTTCCTTGTATAAAAAACGGCCGGCGTTTCTGGGTAATGCTGCCGCGCCTGCCCGAGATTGGCGAGGCCATACTTTCTGTTCTGGCCGATCCGGTTACAGACATCCTCAAAGAGATTCCGCCAGCAATCCACCACTGCGAAAAGCCTCTTGAGGTATTCATTGTTCAGATCTCCCTCAAACTCATTCAATCCCTCATAGACATGTTCCAGGGTCGGAAAACCGGCGACCCTGGTCCTGAGTTCGTCTATTGAAGTCAGGTACGGCCTGAATACCTCCGGATCCTGTCCCCAGAGGTCGAGGAGAAAGAGGGCCGGTACACGGTGGTTCAATCGATCCACAGCCTCGTCGAACGTGTACGCCTGAAGAAATTCGAGATCGGTCGCCACAGGGGCGATCTCATGGCACACCAGATCATGTTCAAATCGGGAGTCGTCAATAAAGCAAACAATCGGTTTCATGGCTTTCCTTCACGATAGGGCTCACAGCCCTTTTCCTGTGAGCCAGGTTAATGCATCCAAATATTTTTGTCTTGTCTTTTCTATAACATCGGCTGGCAATCGGGGGGGCGGCGGCTTTTTCGGCCAGTTGATCTCGATCAGATAGTCCCTCAGGAATTGCTTGTCGAAACTCTTCTGGGGGCCCCCCGGACGATAATCGGCCATCGGCCAGAACCTGGACGAATCAGGGGTCAGGACCTCGTCAATCAGGATCAGTCGGTCATCCTTCATGCCGAACTCAAATTTGGTGTCGGCCACGATAATCCCCTTTTCGGCGGCCAGATCTCTTCCCAGTTCATAAATGCGGAGACTGATGCCGCGGACCTCTTCCGCTGTTTTTTCGCCCAGAATTTCTACGGCCCGATCAAAGGTGATGTTTTCATCGTGCATGCCGTCATCAGCCTTGGTGGAAGGAGTGAAGATGGGGATCGGCAGTTTGTCTGATTCGAGCAGACCTGCGGGGAGCGAAATGCCGCAGACCGCCCCTGTTTTGATATATTCCTGCCAGCCCGAACCGGAGAGATATCCTCGGACGATGCATTCGATCGGAAGGGGCCTCGTCTTCACCACCAGCATACTGCGGCCTTTCAACTGGGAGGCGTACTTACGGCATACCTCGGGATATTCAGACAGATCGCTGCTGATGACATGGTTTTCGATGACAGACGACAGCTTTCTGAACCAGAACAGGGAGATAGCCGTCAAGATCCTCCCCTTGTCCGGGATTGGATCGTCCATCACCACATCGAAGGCCGACATGCGGTCGCTTGCTACAATCAGGAGCTTGTCGTCCACTTCATATACATCTCTTACCTTTCCCCGCTTGACAAGCTGAATATCTTCAAGGTCGCTTTGCGTCAGGACGTCTGGTGTCATATCTCATCTCCCTTGGTTGGTAATCCGGCGTTTTCGGCATCGCCCGGCCTCAGCCAATTCCCGAATCCCTCAATTCTTCTATCCCTCAATCCCCTAATCTGTCTGTTTTACCCTATCCAGGTATTCCCGATAATATTTGAGGACCGTATTCCGAAAGGTCACCGTCTCGGCATAGGGAGGCACCCCGTTATACTCCGTGACTCGGTGAGGGCCGGCATTATAAGCGGCCAGGGCCAGCGTGATATCACCCTTCTGCATGTTCATGAGGTCTGAAAAATACCGGTACCCGTAGGCAATGGCCTTGCGGGGATCCAGACGATCATCCGGCTTTTTCGCCAACAATTCTTTTCGATACCGCGCAAAGAGACTGGAACGCTTCTTTCCGCAATCCAGGGACTCCTGCATGAAGTCCCTGGCGGCCCCGGCCTGTTCTGCCATGTTTTCCGGGGTGATGTTGGAGATAAGAGAGATGGCCTTCTGCCTGAGACTCCGTTCACGTTTCATCAGAGACGTGGCCTCTTCAAAATAGGGTGGCATATAGATCGGTTTCATCCCCAGGTCCTCACCTGTCTTCGGCATAATCTGGGTCAATCCAGCTGCTCCCACATAAGAGACTGCTCGGGGATCAAAATTGGATTCTCGTCTCATGAGGGCCATAAAGAGAAGGGGATCTGCCGGATATTCGGCTCCCCGCGATCCGTCGAGACATGATTCCATAGCTGACAGAAGATGGGGAGCATCCCGGTTGACCACAATTTTCCAGGAAGACCCGGGATTGCTCCCTCTGATTGGGTCCTGTTTTTCAAGGTCAAAGACCTTCTGATCTGTCACAGATCCCTTCTGCTTAAACTCGGAAAATACATAATTGACGAATCTCACATTTTCAGGGGTCAGAGAAGGGGTGTCTTCCGGCAACCCCTGGCATCGGTTGTAAAAAATACCCAACCCATCCCTCAGATTGAAAGCGACCTGTTTTAGACTCTCTTGCAACAGTCTGTCCATGAGCATGGTACAGGAATCCTTGTCCAACCTTTCATCCGCCTCGGGCGTCAGGCTGGACCGGTAGGCTGAAAAATGCCGTTGCGCAGATGCAAGGGCCTCTTTGCTGGCCAGGGCCGATTCCCCTGCCCGTTTGGCGTTTTCACCGGCAAAGGCCTCCCCATCCTGGCCTGTCAGGGCCGAAATAGCCTGGGTGAAAAGACGGTCTCCCTTGGCGTTCAGATCCCTCGCCTCGATGTAGTCCTGGTTGATCAATGCCTTGAGGCCCAGAGAGTGGGCAATCTCTGGTCTGATGAGGAGGATGCCGGCCGCGCCGTCATAGAATCCGTTTGACAGGCTGTCAGTGTAAGCCTTGAGGTTGTAGTCAATAATGCTCTGATGAAGGAGAGAGGGGCCTGCCAGGGCCATGTGCACCGGCCGGAGGTACATGAGGACCGCAGCCATGATGACTAAACATAAGATGGCGGCCTGAATGGGGTTTTTTTTGATTAACATATGCTGCCTGACAAGCCAAAGATAGTTAAAATTTCGAATCTCTGGATCTCTTGAGGTTTCAGTGTTCGGTGTTCAGGGTTGGGTTCTCTCCTTGTCAAGGGCTGACCACCGAAATCCGAAACCTTGTATACCCTTTTGAATTGCCTATCGGTTGTTGATTCTGAGAGATGAACTCTCAGGCTGAACCGGTAAGAATCCATAAAAGGCTCGACAAAAATACGGGAAAAACCCTACCCTATCTTTCAGCATAATGCAAGCGTATAGATGGACCCGCGGCAATTCTCATCATGACGGAGACCCGGCGTCAAAATTCTGTGTGAGTGGCATCCTGCCACGACTTTTGGCGTCTGGAAAGACGCTTTCGCAGGGTCGCTTTTCTAAGATGCAGATTGTTGAAGGCGGAGTCCCATGCTTGACCACAACC
>CAYLJZ010000111.1:0-6438 GCA_964384085.1 uncultured Desulfobacteraceae bacterium | reverse complement strand
ACGCATTATTCAGTTTTCGGCGTTGAGTGTCCAGCAACCAGGAATCCGTACAGGAGAAAATGATGAGCGAGATGAGTTTAGATCTTACCGGAAAGGCGGCATTGGTGACGGGGGGGAGCCGGGGGCTCGGAAAGGCAATTGCCACGGCCATGGCGGTGAAGGGCGCCCATGTCGTTATCTGCGGAAGGAAACAGGACAACCTGGACCAGGCCATCGCAGATTTAAGCCAGAAGGGAGTGGATATATCGGCCTTCAGGGCCAACGTGGGGAGTTCGAATGAGGTAGATCTCCTTTTTCAGTTTATCGAGGAACGCTTTGGGAGGCTGGATATCCTCGTCAACAACGTAGGCATGAATATCCTCACCCCCTCCGTCGCCATGGCCGATGAAGGCCTGTGGGACAAGATTATCGCGACCAATCTGAAGGGGACGTTTCTGGTGTCTGCCGGGGCCGTCCCCCTGATGAGGAAGGCCGGCCGAGGGAAGATCATCAACATCAGCTCTATCGCCGCGAGAAAGGCCTCCATGGGAATGGGGATCTATTGTGTGGCAAAGGCCGGGGTGGAAATGCTCACGCGAGTTTTGGCAGTGGAACTGGCCCAGGATCATATCACTGTCAATGCCGTAGCGCCCTGTGTGGTAAGGACCCAGTTCAGCCAGCCTTTCTGGAGCAATGAATCCCTGTTGAATCAGATCACTGCCAACATCCCTCTGGGACGGATTGCGGAACCGGATGACGTTGTTGGAGCGGTCCTCTTCCTGGCCTCAGACCTGTCCGATTTTGTGACCGGGGAGGTCATTACCGTTGACGGGGGCTCCATGGCCTGATCCGGAGTCTCACAAAAAGCTTGAGATTTTGAGGTGAATCATATATGGAGATACTCGGTGTTGCTTTCCCGCATCTTTGGTTTCTTCTAAGTGTTTGAACCATGGAACCATCTATATTTTAAGGAGAATTGTGCATATGGCCGAAGACAAAAGAGTAAAAGACATCATGGTGCCGATTGAGGAGTACGATAAGGTGAATGTTGATTCTCAGTTTTGCGATGTCTTGAGCATTCTAAGACGGAATTATGAGAACCTCAAGATAGGACAAAGTGGCAGGCGTCTTCACAGGACCCTATTTGTCACAGATGGAAACAACGTCATTGTCGGCAAAATTTCCATGTATGATCTGATCAGGGCACTGGTCCCTGAACCTGCCAAGGCGCCCGAGGTTTCAAAGGCGTATCACAGAATGCTCTCTTCCCGGGCGTTGCGAGTGGCCGAAGAGGTGGGCGAGGTTCAGGAACATTATAAGTGGCTTCAAACCAGTTTCCAGGATTTGGTGAAGCAGGAAGCTCACAAAAAGATTCGAGACATCATGAAACCCCTTCAACAATCGGTTTTGAGGGAAGATGACCGAATCAACCAGGCCATTTACGTTATTTTTAAGGAGGACGTTCGCCAGCAGTTGGTCTACAGAGAAGGAAAAATCGTCGGCGTGGTGAACCTGAACGCGTTATTTGCCGAACTGATCGAAACCGTCGGGCCGGAATGCCAGATATTTTGGTAAAACGGAAACTTGAAGCGCTTTACCAGTTCTGCAATTCACGCCAGTGGGTCCATCCCGACCCCCTTGAATTCCTCTATCCGTACGCAGCCCTGGAAGACCGGGAGGTGGCGGGGCTGATTGCGTCCTCATTAGCCTATGGCAGGGTAACCCAGATCCTCAAGAGCGTGGCATCGGTCCTGCTGGAACTGGGCCCCTCCCCATCGGCTTTTCTTCGGTCCGTCCCGGACAGCTTTTTATGCACTCTGTTTGGTGATTTCAGGCACCGCTTCACCTCAGGTGAGGAAGTCGCGCTCCTCCTTTTGGGCGTGAAGCGCGTCATCGAACACTACGGATCAGTGGGCGCCTGTTTCCTGACAAACGTCCGCAGTAGCGATGAGACGATCCTCCCGAGTCTGACCACCTTTGTCGACGAACTGGCCTTCCCCTTCGAGGGGCGTGCCAATTCATTGATTTCTCAACCCCGCAAAGGGAGCGCCTGCAAAAAGCTAAATCTTTTCCTTCGCTGGATGGTGAGAGAGGACAGGGTGGATCCGGGGGGCTGGGACCAGGTGCCGGCTTCGAAACTGATCATCCCGCTCGATACCCATATGCACCGGATCGCACTACGTCTTGGCTTTACGAAAAGCCGCTGCGCCACCATAAAAACCGCCCTCGAAATCACCCGGGCGTTCCGCGAGATCGACCCGTCTGATCCCGTCCGATACGACTTCGCTCTGACCCGAACGGGGATTCGAAATGACCTTCCTGAATTCTAAAGGTTCAAAGGTTTTGTGTTTCTGGACCCCTGGACTGCTGATCCATTGAACCTGTAGACGATTGCCTAATTTTTGCCAAAAAAATGCTTGACTTCAGTATCGCCCAAATATTATTGTGAAAAAAATGAATGACAGTTCATTCATACGTTCTGAATGGCGATGAGAGCGAAGAGGGGAGCTGACGCCAGCAGACCATTTTCCAAAGCTGATGCCGCTCGCATCACCCTAACCCAAAATCCCTCCGGGATTCATATTCCCTTGCACCGGGGGCAACATCCGAACGAGTGTCACCTTTTGTTGTTCAGGCAGGTGCGGGCCTATCCGCGGTCACATGGGGGACGTGGGTGAGCCTGCATTTCCGCGGATAGTCCTGACCCAGCATGGAGATGCTCTAATCAACTGACTGACAAGGAGGAGTCTATGGAAAAGAAGATAAAGAAGGCCGGAGTCATCGGCGCTGGAGTGATGGGGGCCACTATCGCCGCTCAACTGGCCAACGTGGGTATCGAGACCGTTCTTCTCGACATCGTACCCCCTGAGCTGACGGGGGACGACAAGAAAAGGGGACTCACAGAGGAGAGCAAGGCCTTCAGAAACAAATTCGGGCAAAACGGGCTCGCCGGCGCGCTAAAGTCCAAACCAGCATCCTTCTATATCCCTGAAAATGCCAAGCTCATCTCCATTGGTAATTTGACCGACGATTTGGCGCTGTTGAAAAAGGTGGACTGGATTATCGAGGTGGTGGTGGAGAGGCTCGACATCAAGCAGAGCGTCTTCGAGAAAATCGAAACCGTTCTGACGCCGGGGACCCTCATCAGCTCCAACACCTCAGGGATCCCTGCCAAAGAGATGTGCAAGGGGCGTTCAGAGGCCTTCCGTAAGCATTTCGCCATCACCCACTTTTTTAATCCCCCGAGATATATGAAACTCCTGGAGATCGTTCCTGGACCCGATACCTTGCCTGAAGTCGTTGATATCCTGGTCGAAACTTGTGAGAAGGTGGTGGGAAAAGGGATCGTCTACGCCAAAGATACCCCCAATTTCGTGGCCAACCGCATCGGGACATTCAGCATGTTTTCCGTCATAAAGGCTATGATGGACCTGGGGCTGACGGTCGAGGCCGTGGACAAACTGACCGGACCCGTCGTGGGGAACCCCAAGAGCGCCTCCTTCAGGACGGCCGATCTGGTGGGCCTGGATACCCTCCTCCATGTGGCGGATAACGTCTATGAGGGGGCCCCCGACGATGAGAAGCGAGAGACATTCAAGGCCCCGGATTTCATTTCAAAGATGCTCGAGAAAAAGCTCCTGGGCGACAAGACAAAACAAGGCTTTTACAAGAAGAGCAAAGACAGCGACGGGAAGAAGGTGATCCTGTCCCTCGATTACAATACCCTGGAGCATACGCCTCAGGAGAAGGTCAAATTGGCCTCGCTGGAGGCTGCCAAGAACATTCCGGGAACCGGTGAAAAAATCAAATCACTCTTTTACGCCAAGGACAAGGCCGGGGAGTTCACCTTTCGGACCCTGAGCGAGACCCTCATCTATTCGGCCAATCGAATACCTGAGATCGCTGATGATATCCTCAATATCGACAATGCCTTGAGGTGGGGGTTTGCCCGGAAATTAGGGCCGTTCGAGGCATGGGACGCTATCGGGCTGGAAAAATCTGTTTCCAAAATGAAAGAAGCCGGTTACCAGGTCCCTCCCTGGATAGAGGGAATGCTGTCAGCCGGTAAAACGTCCTTTTATAAAAAAGAGGCCGGGAAACGCTATTATTACGATATACCGGCCGGGGATTATCGGGAGATCCCTGCAAAACCGGGCATTATCCTTCTTCCGTCGCTTAAAGAACAGAAAAAGGAAGTGGCAGCCAATACGGGCGCTTCCCTCATCGACATGGGCGACGGCGTGGCCTGTCTGGAATTTCATTCCAAGATGAATGCAATCGGCGAGGATATCATCGCCATGCTCCACAAGTCCGCTGAGATCGTGAGCAGGGATTTCGACGGCATGATTATCGCGAACCACGGCGAAAATTTTTCGGTGGGCGCCAACCTGGCCATGGTCCTGTTTGCCGCGCAGGAAGAGGAATGGGACGATTTAGACTGGTCCATCAAAGCACTTCAGGATGCCTTGATGAAGCTCAAATATCTGGATAAACCGGTCGTCGCGGCCCCCGCGGGCATGGCCCTGGGCGGCGGCTGCGAGGTCTGCCTGGCCGCGGACCGGGTACGGTACGCCGCAGAGACCTACATGGGCCTTGTGGAAGTGGGGGTCGGGGTCATTCCGGCCGGCGGCGGATGCAAGGAGATGGTGCTTCGCAATACAGACCATCTCTTCGAAGTGCCGAGGGGAGGGATATATCCCAAACAGATCGAGATGATGCCCTTCATTGCCAGGGCCTTTGAGACCATTGCCATGGCCAAGGTGGCCACCTCCGGACAGGAGGCGGTCAAGCTGGGCTATCTCAAACCGACCGATAAGATGACCGTCAACCGGGATTATCTGATGGAAGATGCCAAAAAGACGGTTATGGCGATGAATATGGAGGGGTACGCGCCGCCAAGACCCAGGGACGATATTCGGGTCCCGGGTGAAAACACGCTGGCCATGATCAGGCTGGCCCTCTGGACTATGCACGAATCCGGCTTTATTACGGATCACGATGTGACGGTTTCCACCAAGGTGGGATATGTCCTGTGCGGCGGCAATGTCCTGGCAGACACCAAGGTCTCCGAGCAATACCTCCTCGATCTGGAGAGAGAGGCCTTTCTGAGCCTCTGCGGCGACCCCAAGACCCAGGCCAGAATGCAGCACATGCTGACGACAGGCAAGCCGCTCAGGAATTGATATATATCGTTGAATGGTCAATTCGTCGAACAGTGAAATCGAGATATAACCTCACTCAACGATTCAGAAATTCAACCGTTTGATTAAATGTGGAGGATGAAATGATGAAGGAAGCCGTAATTGTTGCCGCCTGCAGGACGGCAGTCGGAAAGGCCCCTCGAGGTATATTGAAAGATACCCGGCCCGAGGCCATGGGATGCGCTGTGTTGGGCGATCTCCTGAAGCGGGCCGGAGACCTGGACCCCATGCTTATCGATGACGTGATCATCGGATGCACGTTCCCTGAGGCGGTGCAGGGCCTGAATCTGGGACGGGTCCTGGTGATGTCCATGCACTGGCCCGACCGTATTCCCGGAATGACCGTTAACCGGTTTTGTTCTTCCGGGCTCCAGTCCATCGCCATCGGGGCGGAGAAAATCATGTGCGGCTACGCGGATGTGGTGATTGCCGGGGGCGTGGAAAGCATGAGTCAGATCCCGATGGGGGGGAGCATGATGTATCCCAACCCGGCATTGGTGGACACGAGACCGGGGGCCTTTACGGGTATGGGGCTTACCGCGGAAAATGTGGCGGAACGCTTCAATGTCGGGCGGGACGAGCAGGATGAGTTCGGCGCCAAGAGCCAGCAGAAGGCCGAAGCGGCCATCAAGGCGGGAAGATTTAAGAGCCAGATCGTTCCGTTGACGGTGAAACGGCAGAAACAACTTCCCAACGGGCATTTCCAATATGAGGATTTTATCTTTGACACAGACGAGGGAATGCGGCCGGGGACGACCAAAGAGAGCATTTCCAAGATCCCGCCGGCCTTCAAGCCGAAAGGGAGCGTCACTGCCGGGAATTCGTCTCAGACCAGCGACGCGGCTGCGGGGGTGGTGCTCATGTCCAAGGAGAAGGCCAGAGAATTGGGGCTGAAACCGATGGCGACCTTCCGGTGGCATGCGGTAGAAGGATGTGAACCGGAATACATGGGGGTGGGGCCCGCCGTGGCCATTCCGAAGGTCCTCAAGATCTCCGGCATGCGCCTCGATCAGATGGAGTTGATCGAATTGAACGAGGCCTTTGCAGCCCAGGCGATTTACTGCATCAAGAAGCTCGGGATCAACGAAGAGATCACCAACGTCAACGGCGGCGCCGTTGCCCTAGGACACCCCCTGGGATGCACAGGCTCCAAACTGACCACCCAGTTGATCTATGAAATGCAGGCGCGGAAGCTCCGTTGGGGACTGGTCTCCATGTGCATCGGTTTCGGCATGGGGGCTGCGGCTATTCTTGAAGT
>CAYLJZ010000110.1:0-6482 GCA_964384085.1 uncultured Desulfobacteraceae bacterium | reverse complement strand
CGAGTATCAGGTCAAAAAAGCAGCCTAAATCACGCAACGAAAAAAGGTTACACTCTAATCATTTGCTAACAAGACCTCGTTAATTTTCAAGAAGAAAATCGTTTCAGTGTTCAGATTAAGAAAAATCTGAAAAAGAGAGGAGGCACACCAGAAGATGACATACTACCTGCACAGCATTCCGGGGAGGTTGCGCGTAAAGATCCCTTCCGTAAAGGGACAACCCGATAAGGCGAGGGCCATTCGATCCCTGTTGGAGGATATTGAAGGGGTCGAGAGCATCAGCGCCAATACGGTCACGGGGAGCGTCGTCGTCAAATATGAGCCGGTTCTCGTTCACAGCGACCAGATCCTTTCGATCCTGAAGAAAAATGACTTTTTTGATGAGGCCAGGGCCGTTACCATGGATCGTGCCGTTGCAGAGGCAGGTTCAACGGTCGGTCGGGCCTTGAGCAAGGCATTCTGCGGGTGGGCCGTGGGCCGGGCACTGGAAGGGACCGGCCTCTCCTTTCTGGCGGTATTGATATAGGCACATCAGGCGCAAGGCTTCAGGCGCCAGACGCAACGGACCAGGGACAGAGGTCAGAAGTCAGAGGTCGGAGGTCGGGAAACAGGCCTTTCTATTCATCAGTCTCATCCACCCCTCCAGTCATCCCGTCATCCATTCATCCATCCATCCCGTCATCCAGTTCCCAGTACCCACTTCCCAATATCCAGCTTCACGCAGAGGCAAGCTGTTCGGCCTTATCCGTTTTTTCCCATGGAAGGTCTATGTCGACGCGGCCCATGTGCCCATAGGCGGCAATCACTCGATAAAAGCCTTCCGGGTGCAAGGCGGGCAGATGTCTCAGATTGAATTGTCGCAGAATCGCTCCAAGTCTGAAATCAAAATGCCTGTTGACCAAATCGAGGATCTCCTCCTGGGGTTTTCTGGAGGTCCCGAAGGTGTTGACCTGGAGGCTCGCAGGCTGTGTCAATCCGATGGAATAGCTCAGCGCCACCTCACACTCGCTGGCGAGGCCTGCGGCCACGACGTTTTTGGCCGCATAACGGGCCACATAGGCCCCGACACGGTCGATCCGCATGGGGTCCTTGCCGCTCAGCGCATCGCCGCTTTGCCGTGAGAATTCGCCATAGGTATCCACGGCGTTCTTTCGGCCGGTGAGTCCCGAGTGATAGGATGGCCCTCCTGGGAAAAAACCGTTGGGATTGACAAATACCCGAGTCTTGCTGTCTGGCTTGACCGCTTCCTCTTTAAACACGGGTGCGAAGACTGCGTCCATAATGTCTCCCCTCAAACTTTTCAAGGATGGGGTTTTGGGGCTTCGCTGGCTTGCCGTAATGGTAGCGCTATGGATCCGGCGGGGTTTACGGTCCCGATATTCCACCCCGACCTGGACCTTGCCGTCCGGCATGAGATAGGCAAGGATCCCCTCCTTGCGGACGGTCTCCAGGCGTCTCGCCAGCTTATGGGCCAGCCATATGGGGAGGGGCATCAACGTCGGCGTCTGATCGCAGGCAAAGCCAAATACCGTGACCTGGCTGTCAACCGGCAAGTTGTCGATCTCCTTATCCGTCAGGGTATGCTCATCGAACTGGGCCTTCTTAAGGGGGGGGAACCCCTGGGGCGCGGTCAGAATGCTGCACGTCTTGGAATTGAAATCGGGCTGGTCATACCCTATGCGCTTGATCACCTTGCGGGCCTCATGAGGGAGATCCACCTTGGCGCTGGTGTGAAATCGCGCTGCGATGAAGACAATTCCATTGGAAACAGCGCACTCGGCCCGAACCCTCGCCCGGGGGTCCTGCCTCAAAAAATGATCCAGAATGGCGTCGCTGATCTGGTCGCAGAGCTTATCCGGATGCCCCTCGGTCACCGATTCTGACGTGAACATGTAGTTTCGTGTCATGGGTCGCCCTTTCGCTCCCGTTTTCTACCCTCGTTAGTCACAAGCGGCAATGCCGAGCTGATGCCGATGACGGCTGCATCGAAGAGGTTCGGCCGCACAACCCCGAGGAAATTTCTCAGGCCCGGAATCACCATGGTCAGCGCCTGCAAGACTATAGACCCCCCAACGGCCAGATTGAGATAGGGGTTGGCCGGCGCCTGGTTTTTGCTGAAAATGCCTCGGGTCTCCGAGCGACACGATATGGCGTGTAGCAATTGTCCGAAGGTCAGGCTCTGAAAGGCCAGGGAGGTGGCCCTGGCTCCCATGCCGTATAGCGCGATCCCCACACCATACGCCCCCATTGCGCCAACGCTTATGGCGCCCGACTCAAGGGCCATCCGTTTGAAGTCAGACCTTGAAAAGAGCGGCGCCTGTGGGTCGCGCGGCGGCTCTTTCAGGACGTCCGGGTCAGGATCTCCCATGGAGAGGGCCAGACCCGGAAAGATGTCGGAAATGATATTGATCCAGAGGAGCTGCATCACGTTCAGGGGGAACCCGATCCCTGCCGCCATGGCCGTGAACATGACCATGATTTCGCTGAGGTTCGTAGAGAGGAAAAAATGCACCGACCTGCGGATGTTCTTGTAGGTGTTGCGCCCGTTCTGAACGGCAATGACCAGGGTTTCCAGATCGTCGTCCTCCAGAACCACATCAGCCACCTCCCGGGCGACGTCCGTGCCGCTATGGCCCATGGCGATGGCGATATCCGCGGCCTTAAGGGCCGGCCCGTCGTTGATCCCATCGCCGGTCATGGCAACGGTCTTGCCGGCCCTCTGAAAGGCCTGGACGATCTGAAGTTTATGGGCAGGAGTAACGCGAGAAAACACATGGACTTTCTGCACCAAGGCCTCCATGACGTCCGGGCGGACGCTGGTGAATTCCATGGAGTCCAGGATGGCGAGGTGGTCGTTTCGGCTAAGATTCAGCTTTTTTGCCACCGCATAGGCGGTTGGGCTCTGATCGCCGGTGATCATAACCGTCTCCATCCCTGCCCCATGAAAGGCCTGAATCAGTTCCAGGACGCCTTCGCGTATGGGATCCGCCATGCCCACCAGTCCGACCCAGGTCAATTCCATCTCGAGCGTTTCGATCACGGCATCTGTGGACACGGCACAGGCGACACCCAAGACCCTCAACGCCTCGCCGGCCATTCGCTCGTTTTCCGTCTCGATTCGAAGACGTTCCTCTTCGGTCAGCACAATCCTTTGACCGTCTCTGAACTGCCACCGGCAAAGCTCCAGAACTCCGGCAGGGCTTCCCTTCACCGCCAGCATGCGCCCCCCATCAGGCGAGCTGTGAAGGGTGCTCATATAGAGCCGGTTTTCAGCCCGGTGGTTGACCGTTAGCAGGGGGTAATCGTTTCTGAGCGCCACGACATCAATACCTGTCCGAATGGCGAAATGGATCAGGGCATTCTCCGTAGGGGAGCCGCTCAGTTCATAGTCCCCGTTGACGTTCGTGGCCGTGATGAGCGTTTCGTTGCAGAGGGTGCATACCGACGTCAAGTGATGGATTTCATTATTGTCGAGGGGGTGAAGCATGGGACCCTCGGGGGTAGCAAAGGACCTTTCTGTCACCTCAACACGTTCCATGTTTACCAGAAAGCTCACGACGGTCATCCGGTTTTCCGTGATGGTGCCGGTTTTATCGAGGCAGACCGTCTGAATCGCCCCCAGCGTCTCGATGGCCTGCAAATGCCGGACGAGGACATTATGCTGCCGCATCTTTCGAATGCCGATGGCAAAGTTGATGGTGGCCGCGGCAGGCAATCCCTCGGGCACCGCTGCGGCCGCCAGAGAAATCCCCATGCGGAGCATCTGAACAAAACCATATCCTCGAACAAAACCGATGAAAAAGACGACGCCGCAGATCAAACTGCTCGCAATGACCAACTGGTTTCCAATGACCCTCAGTTGCCGCTCCATGGGGGTCTCGGGCCTGAATGTGGCATCCAGCAGCATCTGGAGCTGTCCGATTTCCGTATGCCCCCCAGTAGACACGACCACAGCCAGGCCTTCCCCGCCGGTTACCAGGGTGCCGCGAAATACCATATTTGTTCGGTCGGCGATCGGCAGGGTTTCCAGCCGCAGGGGCCTTGGCTTCTTAAAAACCGGCATGCTTTCGCCTGTCAGGGCCGACTCATCGATACTGAGATTGGCAGACTGCAGGACCCGGCTGTCTGCCGCCACATAGGCGCCCGGCTTGAGCAGGAGAAGATCGCCGATCACCACATCCTCCACCGGGATCTTCTCCACCTGGCCCTCTCGCAGGACCTCCGCAGACGGATGGACAGCATGCTTGAGCGATTCAATCGTCTTTTCAGCCTCGCTTTCCGTCACATATCCGATGGCCGCATTGGCCACCACCACGCCCATGATGATCACGGCATCCAGAAAGCCGCCGGTTACCAGAGAAACGCCGGCAGCGGCGCCTAACAGGGCCGTTGGAAGGGATGCGAACTGGCCTGCGACACAATCTCCCATGTGGATCTGGGTTTTGATTCAGGCAGCATATTAGGCCCATACTGCCCCAAACGATGTTGGACCTCCCTGCCAGAAATCCCCAGATTTACATCTGTATCCACCAGCGTCAGGACCTCTTCGGCGGTCAGTGTATGCCAGGTTTCAGCGGGTTGGGGCCGTAGTGGAGAGATAATCTGTCTTACTTTATCCTTTAATGCAACAAGGGCCTCGGCGCCCCGGAACGGGGCTTTTTCCATTGATGGAATCTCATTTGCAGCGCGACGGGGATTGGATGGCGAGCGGGAACTGCCGGGGGTTTCATCAGGAAGCGCATCGATGATGTTCTGGATGAGGCATGCTACCGTCTCATGGTCCTGTTCGGCCTTGAAGAGGATCAGAATGTTTCCGGTAATTGTGCTGCCGGACGCACGGAACATACCATAGCGATTGACGAGATGGTCCTCGATCCACTCCTTGAGCGCAGGAGAGCCCTTGAGCCCTTCTACATGGAATCTGCCCCTCCCGGCTATTTTCGTATGTACAGCATGGACCATAACAGTATCGCGTCTCAAGTTGATGGACCCAGGCCGGTCTTGGAACAGCGGCGTCCTGTGGGGAGATTTCAATTAAAAAGCCTTTCAGACCCCTGGGGTATCTGAAAGGCTTATCGTGAAGTCGAATGATCTGGCATAACCGAGTGCGGTCACAACCTTACCTTATGACGAACTGGAAACCCTTATGCCTTATCGACAATGTGCTTGGTAAAGAGCCCCAGCGCGTACCAGAATGCGCTGTACCAGGGCGGCGCCGTGATATTTCCCCTCACAATCTGATAAGCGCCCACCCCGATCAAGGACAGAAAGGCCATCCCTGGAAGGTCCAATTGCCCACCTGAAAAATGATCTACCGCGCGGCTGAGGTCACGAAAGGGGGCGGCAATTCGCTTGGATAATGAATCGTTTTCCGACGGCCGCGCCTCTAAAGAAAACAAGGCATGCTTCTCCCCGACTGATGCTATCGCTGCCTCATCCACCCCCGCTCCCTTCATCAGGACGCTTCCGGTGGCTGGATTTACCTCGAGATCGACCGAGGGTAAATTTTTCAAGAGGGCTTCTCTGACTGCAGAAAAATATCCTGGCTCACCTTTTCGGGAGGGAATCCTGAGCCGAATCCGTTCAACGGTCCGATGCCCAACATGGGCCGCAGGCAATGTCATGGACGAAGGCCTTACTTGGCTGCCGCTGCTGCCTTCTTGGGTTTGGCAACGGCCAATTCCTGGCCTTCACCTAATTCCGCCTTGGCCTCTTCTGTGAGGTCCTCGATAGTCTCCTTGGTCTCTTCTACAAGGAGTCTCCCCTTTTCGTATAGGACCATGCCGCCCTTGATGCCAGCCTTGGTCAAGGATTTCAAGACGCCTCCCAGCACGGGCAAAACGATCGGCGCCAGAAGGACGCTTGCCGCGCCGATAGCCAGACCAGTACCCCAGCTTAACCCTTTGGGTAAATTCAATAAGCCCATTTCTTTACTCCTCTCCACTGTCTATAGGGTTGTCATTTATAGCTGCGCAGGGAATCCTCCCTTCCCTGTTCGCTGATTCAAAAAAAATGGAGGCCTCTCGTTTCTCGGGTTGACAGAAATCACTGATCAATCAATCAAGGCCTGATTTGCAACGAAAACGTAAACTTTAAGTTTTTATGCTTGAAAGTTATGTCAAGATTAAAGATTGATGAGAAGTGCGTTAAAGTTTATGGTTGTAGGTCAACGATGTCAATCTCCTTTTTCATCACTTCCCTATACGTTGGCATCATCTTGGAAGGCGTTCCCGCGATGGATGTGCTTTTGAAATGCTGTGGACAGGCCCTAAGCCTTTTCTGATGGAGGATTTCCCGTGCAGAAGTGGGGGCGCTGGAAAGCGGCATTCCCAGGATGGGAGATTTGACGCCCAATACTCAGTGTTCGACCAGGCGAGAGACCGCCTTTCTTGTCCGAACATCAATGATTGCAGCCTTGAAATTGGAGGCCAATTCATGGGCGCTTTGCCGGTCCTTGGGCATATCGACGCTAATCTCGTAGG
>CAYLJZ010000109.1:0-6620 GCA_964384085.1 uncultured Desulfobacteraceae bacterium | reverse complement strand
CGAACGGAACCCTTGGACGAGGTGGAAAGACCGGGGATATCAGCTCATCGCATCCTTGAGCGCCGCCGAAATGTCATCGGGGATGTCCATCGCGTGGAAATTGTTCAGGTCTGAGACGTCCAGGCAAATCCGCTTTTCATATCCTTCGAGAAGGAGGGCCCCGGTGAAACGTTCCGTTATGACGTGTTTCAACGTAACGGTTTTTTCAGTCAAATCCTCCACATGGGTGCTGATCCGGATCTCCTCATGATATCTCCCCGGCCTTTTGTATCGGCAGGAGGTCTCCGCGAGACCAAAAAGGACATGTCGGTTGCGCCACATATCGCCGAGGGTCAGCCCGATGGCCTCGAAAAAAAGATGGCCCGACGCATCGATCCATTCATAGAACCGGGGATAAAATACGATGCCGAGGGAATCCAGGTCCCCCCACATGATTTTTCTGTCAACCGTGTGTATTTTCATTGTTCTCCACTGGCCTGTGAATTGAATAGGTCCAATACGACCTATATGCCGTATACCCGCTGCTCCTTACCCCCGTGCCCTATGCCCCTTGCCCCCTGCTGCACCATATAATCGACCGCATTTCGAAATACTCGAATCCCAGCGCCCTCTTCCGGGAACGTGGTCTTGCCCTCACGGACAAGGGCCTCCTTCTTCCAGGGCCAGTCGGGGTGATTGGTAAAATGATTGAAGGCCTCGGGATGGGGCATGAGGCCGAAGACCCGGCCGGTAGGATCGCATATCCCTGCAATATCCCGAAGCGACCCATTGGGATTGAAGGGCCACGCGCCGTCAGCCGGGCCCCCATCCTCTCCGGCATACTGCAACACGACCTGATGGTTCAGAAAGAGCCGCTCAATAGTCTCCTGTGAGGCATAAAGCTTTCCTTCCCCATGCCTGACCGGAAGTTCCAAGTCGGACATCCCCCGGGTGAAGACCGCGGGGGATTCTGGGTTGACCGTCAATTTGACCCAACTATCGATGAAATTGCCCGAATCGTTGTAGGTTAGGGCAACGCTCCGCTCACGGTATTGGCCATCGAACCCCGGAAGGAACCCCAGATTGACCAGGGCCTGAAAGCCGTTGCAGATGCCGATGATGAGGTTGCCGTCTTGAACAAACGCATTCAGTTCCTCGCCCAGATGGTGTTTCATTTTGGCAGCCATGAGCACGCCGGCCCCATGGTCGTCGGCCCAACTGAATCCGCCCCCAAAGACCAGGATGTGATAATCTCCCAACCGAATGCCCGCTGCCTCCTTTTTGCCGGCGATCAGTTCGTTGATATGGACCCTGTGGGAATCCGCACCCGCCAGTTTCAACGAATAATCGGTTTCGCAGTCGCAATTGAGCCCGTAGCCCGTGAGGACCAGCGCCTTGATTTGTGTCATATCAGCCCTCCAAAAGGCCTCTTCCAGGTATTCTTTAAGTGCAGAATATCTTCCCTGACCAGATGGGACCCTCTGTCATCCCTTATGATGAACAGTGGCGGTTCTGTGGTAAGGCCGATTCGCCCCAATGCCATGCCGGAAAAGATCGCCTCAAATGCTTTCTGCCGGTCAGGCGCGACCGTGACAATGAATCGGCCGCACGATTCCGAATAAAGGACCTGGCCGGGCGTGAGCGTCTCGGCGCCGGGAACCTTTGACAGATCGACCTCCATCCCCAGTTCGCCGGCCATGGCCGCAAGGGCCAGATGAACGGCCAGCCCCCCCCTCGACACCGCATGGCACGATGAGACCAGTCCTTCGGACATGGCCCGGTGGAGTGCCTTGTATTGAGGCCAAAGCGCCGCGGCATCCACTTTGGGGACATTGAGCCCCACCGCGCCCATCATCTGGTAATATTCGCTGCCGCCCAGTTCATTCCGGGTTTCGCCCAGAACATAAATGATGTCTTCGGGGAATTTAACATCCATGGAGACGCACGTGAAAATATCCTGAATTACGCTCGACACCGTGAACAGGAGGGTAGGGAGTCCCGAGACCTTGCGCCTTTCCCCAAAGGGACCTTTCAGGTTGCCATCGATATACATGCTGTCCTTTCCGGAAAGGAGGGGGATTCCGTAAGCGAGGCAGTAATCGCGCAGGGCCTGGTTGGACCTGACCAGTTGGGCGGCCTTGTATCGCCCGTCGGGGTTTTTCACGGGGTCATATTCGATGGTGGGCCAGCAGAAGTTATCCACTCCCCCCAAATGCTCAGGGTCCCCGCCTACGGCCAGGACCTTTCGAACTGCCTCATCGATGGTGGCTGCGGTCATGTGGTAGGTATCGATGGCGGAATAGAACGGGTTGAGGGCCTGGGAAACGGCCAGCCCCCTTCGGGATTCGAGGATCGGTCTTATCACCGCCGCATCCGAGGGGATGTCCCTTTGTTTCCCTGTCAGGGGCTTGAGGACACTGGTCCCCTGGACCTCGTGATCGTACTGCCGGCTGATCCAGTTGCGACTGCACAGATTCGGTCTGGCGAGCATGGCGTGGAGAAGCGCCCCGTGATCGGTGGGCTCGCTGACCACCGGCTCTGTAAGGCCTCGGACCTCAGGCGGTATCCAGTGGGCGTCAAACTCCCACTGGGGAAAATCGGATTCCAAAAGGTCCATTCGAATGTAGGCGCATGTCTGGTTGTTGTACAGAAGATGGAGGTATCCGGAATCCGTGTATTCCCCGATGACCGTGCTCTCAACGGAATGCTTCCGGGACAGCGCCATGAACCGATCGATATGCCCCGGCTTGACGGCAATGGTCATCCGCTCCTGGGATTCACTAATCCAGATCTCCCACTGGTCCAGGCCCTCATATTTGAGGGGCACCTTGTCCAGATCGACCCTGCAGCCGTTGCTGAACCGGGCGGATTCCCCCACAGAGGAGGAGAGGCCCCCGCCGCCGTTATCTGTGATGAACGCGATGAGTCCCTCATCTCTGGCCTCGAGGAGAAAATCATGCATCTTTTTCTGGGTGTAGGGGTCGCCGATCTGCACATGACCTGCAGGGGTGTGTTCGCTGTAGGTCTCGGACGCCGCGGTCACCCCGTGGATGCCGTCCTTGCCGACCCTCCCCCCTGACATGACAATCAGATCCCCGGGCGTGGTGGTCTTTTGGTGGGAAGACGCGCCCTGGATCGTGGCCGGCATCATCCCCATGGTGGTCACAAAGACGAGGCATTTGCCGGTATAGCTTTCGTCAAACAGGAGCAAGCCAAAGGGGGTCGGTATCCCGCTCTTGTTCCCCCCGTCCCGGACCCCCTCGATAATCCCGTCCAGGAGCCGCCTGGGGTGGAGGTGGGGGGTCAGATCGCCCTGATAGTCCCGATGCCCCACACAGTATCCGTACATCCCCAGGATCAGTTTCGATCCCTTCCCCGTACCCATGGGGTCCCGGTAGATGCCCACGATCCCTGTGATGGCCCCGCCGTAGGCCTCCATATTGGAGGGACTGTTGTGTGTCTCGCCGGTGATCACATAATAGTGGTCATCGTCAAATCGCCCGACGCCCGCGTTATCCCACAACACAGAAACGACCCAGTCCTTGTCCGCCATGATGCTGAAGGTGGGGGCCTCGATGCAGGTCTTGAAGAGGCTGTCTACAATCTCCAGTTCCCCGGTATGAAGGTCCTGGTATCTGAAAAGCCCCCTGAAGGTGTTGTGGTTGCAGTGGTCGCTGCGGGCCTGGGAAATGTATTCCAGCTCCACATCCGTGGGGAGATCGAGGCCCACCCGTTTTCTCTCGTTCCGAATGTCCTCCCTCAGGAAGTAGGAGCGTATCACCGGAATGTCCCTTGCCTGAAGGGCAAGATTCCGTTCAAGGGAGATTCGCTGGAGTTCCGCGTCGCTCTCGATGGAAAGGCTCTTGACTGCAGGCGTATGGTCAAGGATGACCTTTGGAACCGGAAATCCGATGCCCTCCTCTGGCCGCCAGTTATCCCGCGTAAAGATCTTCCACTGCTGGATCACCGCATTTGCCAACAGATCGCCTGCAATCTGACGAACCTGTCCGTCGTTCAACTCGCCCCGGATTTCATACAGCTTTGAGGTGTAAATGGCATCTCCCGATGTGAACGGGATGCCCAGAAGATCTTCAACCGCCTCTCTGGCGGTGCTCCCGGCCGTATCCCTTACTCCGGGGCGCAGTCCGATCCAGATCAGCCAGTCAAAATCCTGTGCCATGGGGGCCCAGGAGGAAATCTCCGTGACAGGATTGGTGAATATTTCCGTCTGGATTCGAGTGAAATGGTCCGGTTTCAATTGCGCGTCGAACGTCAGAACACGGATAACCCGAATATCGTCCACGCTGAATCCGAAATACTCCGTTGCCTTGCGCCGAATACCGGCGCCCTCGGCATCCAGCAGCTCATCTTTCAGCCTGATTTCCAACCTGAACGTCATGGCCCCTTACCTGCTTTCTGTCAGTCTCCGCACTCGATCCACGATTCTAAGCCCACTCTCCCAACAATGCGATCCCCTCATTTTTTTATCAGTCACATATCCCCACACGCGAAAGGAGATTTTCTCGAAAATCATCAAATTCAGGACTTCCTTCACGCACAAGTTCCTCAATATGATAGAATCTGTCCGTTGTCGGCGATTCTCTTTTCGCAAGATCCATATCAAGATGCAAAACGCCCACCATGGTCCAACATTCCACGTAGCCCTCTTTTCTTGCCTTCTGATGGCTTTTCTCCGCCTCTCCAATTCGATTGTGGATATTGGAATAATCTGCTCCTCCCTTGATCTCTATCGCGACGAGATTCCGGTAGTTCCCTGATGGCAGTTTCTCTCGAACGCAGATGTCGGGATCGCTCGCAAATTCAACCCTGACCGCACGCCCAGCGGCATTTTTGATTTCCATGGACCGACCCGTTGCAGATACAATCGCAGGCTTTACCATGCCACTTATCAATTGGAAAACCCTGCGCGTGGCACGTACGCCCAAGAGATTTAAAGCCCCGCCTCTCAATTGCGGCCCAACTGTCAGCAGTGTGAGGTCATGAACCGATTCCCGCGTCAATTCATCAATGCCTTCGATAAACAGCTCCCCGCTTTTGCACAATACTTTGGCAAGGCTTTCCACGGCCGTTTCATTCCCCTTTGGAAGACGACCCTTTTCTTCCATTGACCTGAAAGGCGAAAAGCCATACCGGCTCCCATAGAACTGCTTCTGGGAAAACCCAAGAAGAAGCCGATAATAACCCAGCAGGGCCGGGCTCTCCTGCAACACATAAGGGACAGAGAAGAGCAGCTCTCCTCGAAGACCCCATCCGGCCATCTTTTGGACCGCGCCCTCCGATACGTACAGGCTCAACTCCTTGTCGATTTTCTGAATGCTGAGATGTGAGACCGCCAAAAGGAGCGCATCGAGCAGACAGGTTTTCCGGAGTTCCTGTAGACGCAGGTAAAATGCGATTTGAAGGTCAGGCTCGGGGACTTTGAGTTGCATCATGTGGCTGCCAGCTCTCTACCACGGTCATAACTGAACAGAAGCCTCTCCGTTCTCCTGACCCGCTCGACTGCTATGCTTACGTATGCCGGGTTCAGTTCAATGCCTACATAGTTCCTATGCTGTTGCTCACACACCACCCCTACCGTACCCGATCCGAAAAACGGATCCAGCACCCAGTCACCACACTCCGATCCAGCCAGGATGCAGGGTTCGACCAGCTTTTGCGGAAAAGTCGCAAAGTGGGCTTCGGAGAAAGGCTCTGTGGGGATAGACCATACCGTGCGACGGTTTCGACCGTTGGACTCTCGAACGCTTTCATAATCATAATAATACTTGAGGGATTTTGAAAATAGAAAAAGGTACTCATGCGCGCGCGTAGGCCTGTCCTTGACGCTCTCAGGCATACAGTTCGGCTTTTCCCAGATGATGTCGCTTCTGAGGTACCAACCGGCATTTTGAAGAGCGAATGCCATTCGCCACGGAATGCCGACCAATTCCTTTGGCTTCAGCCCGTCGGGCGTTTTCGCCCGATAAGACATTGCTCGAACAGGATTTTTTTTGTCAGGGGCCCTGTATCCCCGATTTCCGCTCGTGTAGGAATCACCTATGTTTAACCATAATGTCCCGTCCTCCATCAGGACGCGGCGAACCTGTTCAAAAACCGCAACAAGCCTGCCTATATAATGGGAAGGGCTTTGTTCTGCACCGATTTGGCCTTCCGCATCATAATCCCGCAGACCCCAGTAAGGAGGAGATGTCATGCAACACCTGAAGAAGTTCGAGGGAAGTTCTTTCAGAATCAGCTCTGCATCTCCCTGAAAGATCGTGGAATGTCTGAGACCCACGGCATAATCAGGTTCGGGTTCGCATACAACTCTCATCTTGTCCTGTCTTTTTCTTCATTTTGCTTCATCAACCTTTGAAGCGAAACGGCCAAATATCACATTCCTCAGTCTAAGGATGGTTAGGCAGAAAAGCCTTGGGTACCCGCCTGCATACCCTGTCGTGACCGGTTTCATCCTGCCACAACCCAAATGTAATTTCAACAGATTCTTTGGGGAAAATGTCTCCAGACCGTTACCCCGCAATTGGTTGAATAAAGCCTTTACCCATGTCTCGCACCCGCCGTATTGCCTGGAATTCCGATATAAGGATTGAACGAGAAACTGGATTAGCAAGAGAATGCCG
>CAYLJZ010000108.1:0-6663 GCA_964384085.1 uncultured Desulfobacteraceae bacterium | reverse complement strand
GGCTACCTTCGCTTCCAGGTCGAGAATAATCCTTTTGAGTGCCTCGCTCTGCTCTACCGGGCCGGAATTGTTCCATCCCTTGGACAAGGCCGCTTTCTTCTTTTCTCTGAATTCCTGGACAGAGGACGCCATGGACTCCCAGAGGAAGAGCTTTTGAAGAACATGGCGTTCACCTGCCGTGAGGTCGTCGTTGGTGTCGAACTGCTGACCGGTTTTTGTTGTAATAATCATAGGGCACTGGAATTGTGTATGAATTGATGCATGCCGAATTGAAGAAGTTAGGAATTGCATCCCATCCGGTATATTATGGATGTTTTCACCGGGAATTCAAGAAAAAAAGCCCGCAGGATCTTTCGATGATCGATCCTGCGGGCTTTCACCATTTACAACCCTTACGCCTTACCCCTTGCGCCTAATACCCGGCGCCTAACGCCTTGCGCCTTGCGCCTCACACCTCGCGCCTTGCACCTCTCCTACACCACCGGTCTCGGAAGCATCCCCGCTCGCTCGGCGATTTCAGGGACCTTGTGTTCCCATTCGATGGCCATGAGATGGACGCCTGCAACCCCCTTCATCTCCTTGAACTCCTCAATCTGTTCCAGGGCGAATTTGATACCCTCTTCGGCCACTTTTCCTTTTCCAGCCCCACGCAGACGCTGAATCAGTCTGTCCGGCACATCCATCCCGGGGACCTGTTTGGCCATGTAGGTCGCCATACCGACGCTCTTCATGGGGGTAACGCCCGCCAGGATATAGCATTTTTCGTGGAGTCCCATGTCCACGGCCCGCTTCATGAACTCTCTGAACTTATCCATGTTGTAGATACATTGGGTCTGGATGAAATCCGCCCCTGCCGCGATCTTCTTGGCGAGACGGTAGACACGGAAATCAAACGGTTCGGCAAATGGGTTGGAGGCCGCGCCGATAAAGAGCCTTGGCGGTACGTCCACATCCTGCCCGTTCAGGAATTTCCCTTCGTCCCTCATGGTCTTGACCGTATAGATCAACTGCATGGAGTCGATGTCAAAGACATTTTTGGCCTCAGGATGATTCCCGAATTTCTGATGGTCCCCGGAGAGACACAGCATGTTTCGAATGCCCAAAGAATAGACGCCTAAGATATCACTTTGAATGGCCAGCCGGTTGCGGTCCCGACAGACCATCTGAAAATTAGGCTCGATCCCTTCCTGAAGAAGAATAAGGGATGCGGCCCAACTGGACATGCGGACGACCGCAGTCTGGTTGTCCGTAACGTTGACGGCGTCCACACACCCCTTCAGATGCCGTGCCTTTTCCCTGAGGTGTTCGACATTGGCGCCCTGGGGGGGGCCGCACTCACCGGTAAAAGCGAACTGTCCAGACTTCAGAACCTTTTCCAGATTACTTCCTGATTTATAGTCGCTCATTTTACCAGCTCCTCCCTGATCATTTTCCTCGGTCCGCCGTCCCGGGCTGTTGTCCAGCTTTTTGGCGGCCTGAATTCTATAAGTTCATTCAGCCGCCCCTGTTCCGTCATCTTTCTGACAATCGTGTCCCAGATGCATTCCACATCCTTGGATATCTCGCATTTTCCGTGGGAAGAGCCGCCGCAGGGACCGTTGAGGAGACTCTTGGAGCACCGGGCGATCGGGCAGAGACCACCGAAATAGTGGACCACGCAGGTCCCGCAGCCGGCACATCTCTCCGACCAGACGCCATGTTCGACAGCTCCGCCCATGAACTGCGTGTTGACTCCGGGAAAGATCCTGGTCGAAGGGTATCTCTCTGAAAGAAACTGGGGGCCGACGCCGCAGGCAATGGAAATGACCGCGTCATAGTCCCCAATGATGTCCTTCAGTTCGTCGACATATTCCGGATCGCACTGCCGTTCGAGGGTGTGTTCATCCACCTGGATTTCCTGACCGCTCCGCTTCCTCGCGATTCTCAGGGAGGCGGCCAGAATGCCCACCTCTTTGGCCCCCCCCACATTACATACGGTCACGCAGCCCTTACATCCAACGACAAGAAGTTTCTTCTTATCCTTTACCATCTCAAGGATTTCCTTGATAGGTTTTGGTTGTGCAACTATCATTATTCGTTCCTCGCAGCGTTTTTAGGGGTTTATGCCGGCAGGAAGGGGCCTAACGCCTTCACCTTTTCAACCATCTCACAGGCCGCTTCCACGTACTCCTGACCCTTGCCGGCACTGAGGTGAAACAGGCGAATCCTGTCCGGCTCGATGTCGAGTTCCTCCAGCATCTTTTTGACCTGGGCGACCCGTTTGGCCGCCTTGGCAATGCCGTTCACATATTGACAACTGTCTTCCTGGCACCCGGCTACATACACGCCGTCCGCGCCCTCTTCAAAGGGTTTGAGAAGATGCAGGATCTCGATCCGGCCGGTGCAGGGGACCTGAACTATCTTGACATTGTCCGGCAATGCCTTTTTCATGCCTTCGGCTACATTGGCAGCGGATGAGGCACAGTTGAAACAGCAGAAGGCGAGTATTTGGGGTTTAAAGTCATTCATGCTACCATCTCCCTTTGAAATTGTCGATTGATGAGTGTCGATGGACGATCGATGGCCTGGAAACGCATCGTCCGGTCTCCTGTCCCTTCGCTAACTGGCCAGGAGGATCGACGGCGCCCGGTTCAACATCGGGTCGCTGCACGCGGCCATGATGATGGCCTTGCCAGGGCATTCGGCTACGCACATTCCGCACCCTCGGCAGAGGCCGGGATCGATATAGGCGGCCCCTCGATCATGGTCGATGACCGGTACATGAAACGGGCATGTTCGAACACAGGTGCAGCACACGGCGCACTTTTCCGGCAGGACCTCGGCCACCAGACCCCCGACCTGGATCGTATTCCGCGTAAGGATTTCCAGTGCCCGGGCAGATGCCGCCTTGGCCTGGGCGATGCTCTCCAGGGTATCCTTGGGATACCCGGCAAGCCCGGCCACATAGACCCCTTTTTCAGTCGCATCGAGCGGTTTCAGCTTTTCAGGGGATTCGGCAAAAAAGCCGTTCGCGTCCAGATTGACCTTGAAGATGTCGGCCAGTTCCCTGTTGTTCGTTCCCACAATGGCCGTCTGGAGGGAGACGAAATCCGCATCGAGGGCGATCGATTTTTGAAGGACCTGATCGTAGACCACTACGCGGAGACGATCCCCATCGGCCCCGGGCTCGACCACCGGTTTGTTCTCCGCCGTGTAGCGAATAAAAATGACGCCCTTGGACCGGGCTTCCCGGTAGATGTTCTCCCTTTCTCCGACTGTGCGGACATCCCGGTACAGGATATAGATATTCATGTTCGGGTTCTTGGCCTTCAGATCGACCGCGGCCCGTACGGAAAAGGCGCAGCAGATGTTGCTGCAGTGGGGACAGCCCGGCTCACGGGACCCTACACACTGAATAAAGACCGCGTTTTGCGCGTTTTCGATAGAGGCGGGGTCTTCCAGCCGCTTTTGCTCCAGGTCTGACCAGATGAAGACTCTGGGGTGTTTTCCCAGGAGGTATTCCCTGGGCCGGGTCGGGTCGCCCCCGGGGGCGAGGAGGGTGACGCCGTGGGAGACCTCTACGGCTTTTCCATTCTGGTCGAGGGTGGTGATGAAATTCCCTGCAACCCCCTTGTTCTCCTTGACCCGGGTCCCGGTCATCAGGGTGATGTTTTTCTCGTTTTGAACGGCAGCCAAAAGGTCTTTGAGGTAGGCCTGAGCGTCATATCCCTGCCAGGTCGCGCGCACATGCCGGCCGTGCCCGCCGATCTCTCTCTCCTTTTCCACAACGGTAACAGGATATCCTTCCCTGGCAATCGCCAGGGCACTCTCGAGACCGGAGACGCCGGCCCCCACCACCAGGGCGCTCTTGACCACAGGGATTTCCCTCAAGGCCGGAGGCGATATAAGAAGGGCACGCGCCACTCCCATACGAATCCGGTCCTGAACCTGTGAGGCGGCGGTCTTGGGGTCGATCGCCCTCAGATCGACAAGGTCGTACAGGTAGGGATTAAGGCCTGCCATTCTCAAGGCTTCTTCGACGAGGGCCTTGTGGATTACGGGCGTGCAACTGGCAAAAACCAGCCGGTTGGCGCCGCTCTTCTTCAGTTGCTCAACAAGGGCGCTGAGGAGATCTCCATCGACCCGTGAGGCGGCCTTGACCCCCGGGGTCTTCAGACCGTATGCCTCCAGATTCTTCCCCAGGTCCGACGCCATGCCGGGACACAGGTGATAGACCAGGAGGGCCTCGGGTTCATTGTCTTCGACATTCAAGGGCGCTGGATATGATTTCGGAGCCGAAAAGGGTTCGGGCGCCAGGATAGTAGCGATTTCAGAGACGGCCGCGGTGGCCTGTATCATGGACTGACTGATGTCATGGGGTCCGCTGAGCCCGCCGCAGACGAACACGCCGGAAATATTGGTGGAGACCGGGTGAAAGGGTGCCACGTCGACGAACATGTCGCCGGTCAGAAGAACGCCCATCTGTTTGGCTGTCGCCACGGCCTCTTTGGCCGGTCGGATCCCTACGGAGAGGACCACCATGTCGAAGGCCTCCTTTTCGAGATGACCGCTCTCGTCCGCGTAGGCAATCAGAAGATCATCGCCTTCAGGGGCGGGATCGACGGTGTGAACCCGGCTTCGAATCAGACGGACGCCCCTGCCGACGGCGGCGTTGAGGTAGTCCTCGTAGCCCTTGCCGGGGGTCCTCATGTCCATATAGAAAATGGTCGTCTCGATCTCTTCGTCGACGTCCTTGGTGTTGACCGCTTCCTTAAGGGCGTACATGCAGCAGACAGAGGAACAGTAGGGGGCGTCACACTGGTTGATATCCCTGGAGCCTACGCACTGGAGCCAGGCGATTTTTTTCGGGGCCTTGCCGTCCGAGGGCCGCTTCAGGACCCCTCCTTCAGGGCCTAACGGCTTTTGCAACCGCTCATATTCCACGCTGGTGACCACGTTCGGAAGCTCCCCGTAGGAGTAGGTGGCATGCTCGGATGGGTCGAAGGTGTCAATGCCCCCGGCCAGGATTACGGCGCCTGCACTCAGTTCCTGTTTCCCCTCCGGTGTGTCGACCGAAACCCCAAAATTGCCCACTTTCCCGGAAACCCCGGATATCCGGGCATTCACCATGATGTTGATGTTAGGGTCCTGTACGCACGCGGCAATCCTCGGATCTACCTTGCAGCATGCACAGAGGGGATAGATCCGGTGAAGTTTAGGGATCATGCCTCCCAATGCGCCTGTATTCTCAACGAGATGGACGCCATAGCCCGCATCGCTGAGAGAAAGGGCCGCCTGAATCCCTGCGATCCCCCCGCCCACAACCATGACAGGGCCTTTAGGTTTTTTTTGACTCATGATGTTTGTCTCCTGCTTGTTGACCGGTTCGGTTTTGGTAAAAGCTGTAGTTGCTTACGGACTTGAGCCTTTTGTGAAGTTTGTTACATGCCACACCCCATACTTTGGTGTCAAGGAAAAATGTTGGAATATCTGATTTCAATCCGGGGACAGAGAATGGCCTTTCAGGGCGCCTGATCAGAGTCCATTTTCCGCTCGACTAACGGGTTGGTTCCGGAGTAAAGTGGCAACACTCGCAGACCGATCGACTTTTCCGTCGCGAGCGGTTTTCTAACCCTCACTCCTGAGCGAACTCAAGATGATTGAGCACATTCTCTGGTTTCTTCTCGTTGGCGGGGTCCTCTTTGTGATCGTCGCCATATGGATTGCCATCACTTACTGGCTCACCCCCCATGTGGAACATCCCGACGGCAGGGCGCGTATTACCGGGTCGTGTGGAGATACCATGGAAATAGGGCTCAAATTCAAGGGGGACCGTGTCGAAAAGACGTCCCACTGGACGGATGGATGCGCCTACAGCTTCAACTGCGTGACCTCTGCAGCAGATCTGGCTAAGGGGAGGCGTCCGGACGAGATTCTCGAAATCGACGCCGATGTGATTCAGCGATCGGTGGGGGGCCTTCCCGCCGATCACCTCCATTGTGCCCGCCTGGCTGAAGAGACCCTCCACGCTGCCGTCGATGATTATATGAAAAAATCGACAAAGCGAAACCGGTTCGAGGGCGTGAAATAGGCCGTCAAAATGCGGGAAGGATCAATTCTCATTTTGGAAAAAGACCGTTGTCATGATGAAAATTGGTGAGAGGAAAGGCTTTTGCTTGACATATGGGGCGACTTTTGTAGGATTGTGAATAAACCGATTGAGCATTGCAGCCTCTTCAGCCAACCATCATCAATCGTAACGGGTTTTTTCGACAATCAGCAGGCAACCGTCCATCGCCAAAAGTCCATCGAAACGGGAGGAAAAATCAGTGAAAAACAACCGTCATCCATTCGCTATTGTTATGACCAACGGTCTGTCAGCGATGCTGATGTTGCTCGTCATGTCCTCATGTGCCACGACCATCCCCGAATTGCAGGTCCAGTACAGGCTGCCGACCCCATCGGATACGTTGCAGGGGCGGGCCGTGGCCCTGACCATCGAGGATCGGCGGACAACTCAGTCGATTCTTGGGAGAGGCGCCATCAAGGAATTCGGGGGGAGTTCCAACAGCGTCGCCCTGAGTGTTGCAGAGCCCAACCAGAATGGCTCGAGCATCGGGATATTTCAGGTCCCTTCTCTTATGAGGGAGGCCATCAAGAGGAATCTGGAGCGTTCAGGCGTGA
>CAYLJZ010000107.1:0-6755 GCA_964384085.1 uncultured Desulfobacteraceae bacterium | reverse complement strand
ATCGGCGTCGAGCGGCCCCCCAGAACGTATGAGCGCCTGAATGCACTCTGCTGCACCGCGCCCATTATCAACACCAACAGAGAGCTGGCGATTGAGATTCAGGAGAAGAATGTTGCCGATGCCATTCAATGCGGCGCCGATGCCCTGATCACGATCTGCCCCATATGCGACCGTGTGCTGCAGCGGCCAACTTCACAGCACGGTCTGCCCAAGATATTCGTCACCGACCTGGTTCGCATTGCCCTGGGTGAGAAGTCGTGGCCCAACGGGTAGGACCTTTTCGATACGCCATTTCCGACACCCGGTAACCCATACAGGTTGCATGACGGACAAAGATCTGATATTGGCCATCGACAATGGGACCCAGAGCCTCAAGGCCCTGGTGTTCGATCTGGAAGGGAACTTGCTCTTCAAAGAACGGGTACCCTTCAGACCCTATTTTTCCGCCTATCCGGGATGGGCGGAGCAGGATCCGGATCTGTTCTGGAAGGCCCTCTGCCAGGCCTGCCAGGGGCTGTGGAAACAGGCGGGCGTTGACAGGGAACGCATCGCCGGCGTCGCCCTCACCACCCAGAGGGGGACCGTCATCAACGTGGACACAAAAGATCAGCCGCTTCGCCCCGCCATCCTGTGGCTGGACCAGCGAAAGGCCTATGGGCTGCCCCCGGTCGGCGGCATTTGGGGGTTGATGTTCCGGATCGCAGGGGTAAGCGGCACCGTGGCCTATCTTCAGGCTGAGGCCGAGGCCAACTGGATACGCACCAACCAGCCCGATATCTGGGACCGAACTCATAAATTTCTCCTCCTCTCGGGGTACCTCACATACCGCCTGACAGGGCGTTTCGCTGATTCAGTGGGTTGCCAGGTCGGCTATATTCCTTTTGACTACAAGCGTCTCAGATGGTCATCGTCATGGGACTGGAAATGCAAGGCGGTCCCGATAAACCCGAATCGATTGCCGACCCTCCTCCCCCCAGGCACGGTCCTCGGCCCCATTACACAGGAAGCTGAGGAAGCGACCGGCATTCCGGCAGGTCTTCCCGTGGTTGCAGCGGCGGCAGACAAGGCGTGCGAGGTGATCGGCTCCGGGAGTCTGGACCCGTCCGTCGGCTGCATCAGTTACGGCACCACGGCGACCATCAACGTTACCCATGACCGCTATTTAGAGGCGATCCGGCTGATTCCTCCCTATCCTTCTGCCATTGAAGGGCGCTACTCCATGGAGGTCCAGATCTTTCGCGGATTCTGGATGGTCAACTGGTTCAAAGAGGAATTTGGATATCCCGAGCGTCAACAGGCGGAAATCGACGGCATAGAGGCGGAGGCCCTGTTCGACAAACTGACGGAAGACATCCCGCCGGGGTCCATGGGACTGATGCTGCAGCCCTACTGGACCCCGGGAATAAAGATGCCGGGACCCGAGGCAAAGGGGGCCATAATCGGGTTTGGCGATGTCCATACACGGGCACATCTGTACCGTTCCATACTCGAAGGGCTGGCCTATGCGCTCAGGGAGGGAAAGGAGCGGATTGAAAAGCGGACGGGGGTTTCGATTCAGGACCTGCGGGTTTCCGGAGGAGGGTCCCAGAGCAGGGTTGCCATGCAGGTCACGGCGAATATCTTCGGTGTGCCCACGGCCCGGCCGTCTGTCTACGAGACATCCGGCCTGGGTGCGGCCATCGATGCCGCGGTGGGACTCGGCCTTCACAGAGATTTCAGGTCTGCGGCGAGGGCCATGACCCACATGGGAGATGTCTTTGAGCCAGACCCCGAGGCCCATCAATGCTATGATGCCCTGTATCGGCAGGTTTACAAAAAGATGTACAAACGTCTCAAACCCCTTTACAGTGCCATACGCGAGATAACGGGCTATCCGGGGTGAATAGCTGCTGGGGGATGAGCCGATGAGCGGCCTCAACGGCTCAACCGCCTACCCCCCATTGCAACTGATAAATCTGAAGAGAGGATGATTATGAAAAAGATGAAGATCAGGTTGAAGAGGGTTCTCTTGGTTTGCCTCGTGCTGGCGAGTATGGCCACAGTGGCCTGCGACAAGTCCAAATGGCGGGCCAAGGACTACAGCGGGCCCCCGAGCTGGGAACATGACATTGGGCGTCCGGACGGTTACGGGGGGGAAGACCCCTGGAATTAGCATGTAACCTATTGATTATATGCCAACTTTTTGTTCGTTGTCAGTTCAAAGGCCCCAACGGCCTAAGAAAGGTTTCAGTTAAGGAGTCCGGCAGATGCCCTAAGCTTTTTCCAGATTTCCTCCTTCCCCTGGCGGGTCTTGGCCGAAAAAACGATCGGTTCTTGAGGCGATATTCCGGCGAGCGCTTCCGCAATGAGCGCGGCCCGCTGTCTCGCCTGCTGGCGGGAGAGCTTGTCCGCCTTGGTGAGCACGATAATGGGGGCAATCTGGTAGTGGTTGAGCCATTGAAGGAGGTCGATGTCCCCTGCTGCGGGCTCCCTTCGAATATCCAGGATCACGACCACCGATTTCAGGTTTTCCCTGGTTTTCAGATAGGTCTCCACCATCTGCTGCCACGATTGCTTGACCTTGACAGGGACCCGGGCAAACCCGTAGCCGGGCAGATCCACTAAATAGAGGGAGTCGCCGAAACAAAAGAAATTGATCGACTGGGTCCTTCCTGGAGTGGAGCTGGTCCTGGCCAGCTTTTTCCGGTTGACCAGGACATTGATGAGAGAGGATTTGCCCACATTGGACCGCCCCGCAAAAGCGATCTCGGCCCTGTCTGCAGGCGGATACTGCCCTTCTTTGAAGGCGCTGGTGAGAAATTCGATAGTCATTGCAGTTGCTGATGAAGAAAAGACCGCCGCCTGAGGGTTCAATAGCAGCGGTCGATTTTCTCCCAGTCCTCCTTTTTTACCCACTCGAGTTTATCATTAAAGAGCTTCTCCAGATTGGTGAAGGACCCCTGTCGAGATCGCTTCAGAAAGGCATTCAGGGTCGCCGGGCCTGCATTGTACATGGCGTAAACGGCCTGGGCGAGGGTATCGTCGCGACACCGTCCTTCAGGCCCTTCAGAAATCTGGATTCGTTTAATTGCATACTTCGTCAGGTAGAGGTGCAGTATATCACATCCCGCCATGGCATTGTACCGAATATCCCACCTGAGCCTGTTTTCTGCATAGAGGCCTCTCCAGACCCGTTCATTGATCTGCATGATGCCCACAGAGGTCCCGTTGTAAGATCTGAGATAGGTGATCGTCCTCTTTTTCACCACAAACTGGCGGTAACAGCTCTCCTGCCACGCGGTAGCCATCACGAGCGTTCGAAAACAATCCTGATAGGCCTGGATTCCAGACTTATCGGCCAGAACCTCTCCCGCGGATGCGTTGAGGAGGGCCTGAACCCGCTTGAGGTAGGGGATCAGATCTTTTTTGGGGGGAACCAGCCATGACTTGATCTCCTCGCTCCATTTCTGTTTAGCCCCATCCTCTGCCCATGCAACCGGGACTATCCTCCCCTTAAGCAGGGCAAGCCATGTTTCCCATTGGATCGCGTCGCGTCGTACCCAGACGCCCCTCGGGTCAGCACCTTCCTCGGGCAGCCGAAGGTCCTCCGGGTCAGGGGTCTCTTCAAGGGGGAAGGAAGGGATCGGCGGAGGCCCCAGGCCCAGTGTCTCCCGCAGGGTCGCGTCCAGCCCGTATTCATAGTCCAGGGATACCGGTTTCTCCTCCATGAGGAGGCGGGCAAGCCGGATCAGGCCGTCCCGGCTGATTTCTATTCCCAGACCAGGCCCGACATCATCCAGGGCCACCAGGGCATCCGAGGCTCCGAGGAAGGCCAGATATCCGAGTAGGGACTTGGAGGATCCTTCAGTGAGATGTTCCCTGAAGACGGGAGAGAGCCCGATCCAGGCCTTGACGAACTCCTCCCGGACCACATCCCCGTCACAGCATTCCTTGTCCAGATCCTCTATAAACCGGTAGCGCATCTCCAACAGGGTATTGAGAAAAATGCCTCGCTCATCGGGGGTCAGGGGTTTTTTGGCGAGGGCCGTGATGATCTGGACGAGAAAGGCGTCCCAGGCCTCCCAGGTTTGGACAAACCGCTCTTTTTCTTCAGGGGTGAGGGCCTCCCTCTCCCCTTCTTCCCTTCTCACCTCCTCCACTTCTGCTAAAATAGGGATTCTGAGGGCAGCGGGGGTCACCGCGGGCCTTCCCGGCCGCATGCTCTTTAAAAAGCGGTCGGCCCGTTCTGTGTCCTTCGGCGGGAAAAGGGGGAGAAGAAACGAACGGATATCCCCGACAGGCGCCCCAAGGTCCAGCGTGATTCTCCCCAGGTAATCGAGGATCGGGGGATTAGCGAAGTCCCAGATGAGTCCTGCGACTTTGGCAGGGTTTCGTTCCTTGTCGTACACCGCAGAACTGTGCGTGGTAAAAGAGAGGCTCCATTGATCGCTGATCACAGGCTCCTGTCGCATGACCAGGTAGCCTTCCCACTCAACGGGGGAAATACACTTATCGAGGAGGGTCACGCCCAGGCGGATATAGACCTTGATCTCGAACAGGAGATCCGAGTCATCCTGTCGAAAAACAGGGTTCGAAAGGACGATACGTCGGCACCCCTTGTCTTCATCCAGGAGCACGGCCGACTGATTCGGACCTGAAAAGTGAGACTGGCTCACCAGCGATTTCAGGAGGGAATAGTCCAGGGTCAGAGGCATCGTCACCTCCTTTGCCCCCGCCGCACTGGGAGAAATCAGCATGAAAAACAAGATGACTATTACGCCTGCCCCGGTACTCCAGGTCCTCAGGCGGCACATAACGCTCTGCATTCGCATACCCGATCCGTGTCTATAGGGATTTATGATTGTCGATTTGCGATTGTTGATTGAAAAAGCTCAAGGTTGCTTTTTGGACCCTTATTGTCGCTCCGGGCCTTAACTTGAAACCATGAACCCGCAAACTGTGAACCCTTATAAACTTGTTTTGATGTTATCTGAAATGTGGAAAATGTTCAAGGGGGAGGTCCAGTTAAAAGCGTGCGGCCTGTCCGTTTTCCGGGTCAGAGACGTCAGCAGTGTGCATTCACAATGAAAAGGGCACAAAAGGTGGGCCGGGGACTGAGCCTGGTCGCTGACGGCAGGCATCAGGCTTGGCGGTGGTGGCTACAATCGCCTTCGGCACTCGGCAATGTAAGGCACGGCCTGTTTCGAATCGCTGAATTTCTCGAAACAGGAAAGGGCCTCGGTGTACTGGCCCAGGTTCATATGGCTGAGCCCGAGGCAAATGTGGAGCGGCTCATTGTCCGGAAAATGGCGGACCCCTTCCAACAGGATGTGGACGGAATCGTCAAATCTCCGTTCCTTCTGCCGAATGATCCCAAGGCCCAGGTAGGCCCGGTCATTCGGGGCATATCTCAGAGACCGTTCATACAATCGCGCGGCGGTCTCCAGCTTATTGGGGATGGCCTCGATCCCGGCATAATCCCCGTGGCTGAACGTCATGCCGAGTCGCGACAGAAAATCGGCATGAAGCTCGGCAAATCCTTCCGAGTTTACCAGGTCGATGGCATCCACAAAGGAGGGAAGACTCCGGTAGAAATCGGTCCTCAGCTTCCTTCCAAAGGCAAGGATCAATTCCCTGTCCAGTTTCGGGTCTATTTCAAAATACAGGATATCTTCGACGCATCTCAGCCAGACATCATCCGAACCCCCTGATCGCTTGATATAATCTGCATAGAGGGCTGTCCCTGGAAAAATATCGAGAATATAGAAGATAACGCCGAGGGGCTTGATCGCCTGAATCAGGTCGATGGTTTCCTGAATGGTGTCCCAGTTCTCTCCCGGACAGCCGTAGATGAAATAGGCCCGGGACAGGATGCCGTATCGCGTAGTCAATGAAAAGGCTCGCTGGATCTGGTCGGCCCGAGTATTTTTGTTCAGGAGACGCCGGATCCTGGAAGAGCCGCTTTCCACCCCGTAGCTGATCTGTGTGCACCCTGCCCTTCTCATCCAGGAAAGGACCTCCTCATCGACATAGTTGACGTGGGAGATGGCCGCCCAGGAAATATGAAGGCCTCTGTGAAGGATTTCCCGACAGATGGTCATCACATGGTCCTTTTTGAGCATGAAGGTATCGTCCGAGAAATAGAAAAAACGGACCCCCTTTCGGTACAGGCGTTCCAACTGATCCACAAAATATGCAGGAGAATGGAATTGGACCTTGCGCCCCCACAACCGGGGCGATCCGCAGAAGGTGCAGTTTCCCGGACACCCGCGGGTGGAACTCACATGCTGGAAGGTGAAGTGGGTTGCAGGGTCCGGCAACCGGTCCAGACTCGTGATGCGCACCGGTTCCCCTGTCTTGATAATGGCCCTCCCCTTTCTCAGGGCAACCCCTGGGACCTTTTCAATCGCTCCTGAATCCTTCCCCTCGATCGCCTCGATCAGCTTCAAAAATGAATACTCGCCTTCCCCTACCACGCAAAAGTCGACCTCTTTGAAATGTCTTAGGAAATGTTCCCACAGGAAGGTTGCGCCAACTCCGCCGAAAATAATCCGGACCCCTGGATTCATCTCCCTGGCGATTCGTGCGATCTCGATGGCCCCCCAGCGATTGGCATGAAGGACCGAAAAGCCGATCACATCCGGCGCCTTGGCCGCCAGGGTTTCGCGAATCAGCCCCGGCGTCCGGTTAATATCGTGCCAGTTCAGGATCTCGCAGTCATACTGATGCTCTCTCAGGACCGCCCCTACATAGTAGAGCCCGATGGGAGGGACCTG
>CAYLJZ010000106.1:3326-6898 GCA_964384085.1 uncultured Desulfobacteraceae bacterium | reverse complement strand
CAATTCAGAGGATCCAATGGAGAATGAAACATACAAGGTGCAGGGATTCAAGGCGTCGGCGGCGATTGCAGGACTCAAGAAGGGGAATGCCCTCGATGTGGGCCTGATTGTCTCGGAAACCGAGGCCTCTGCCGCCGGGGTATTCACCACCAACAAGGTCCGGGCCGCTCCGGTGATTCTTTCTGAGAGGCACATTCAAAAGGGAAAGGCGCATGCCATCATTGTCAATGCAGGGAACGCCAATGCATGCACAGGGGCCCGGGGCCTCGACGATGCGCTCACAACGGCAAACCTCGTAGCCGAGGCACTGGGCATCAATTCCGGAGACATCCTTGTTGCATCGACCGGGGTTATCGGGCAGCCCCTCCATATGGAGCGAATCGAAAAGGCCGTGCCGGTCCTGGTGGGGAATCTCTCTTCAAAGGGCATCCCGCTGACAGCGCGGGCCATCATGACCACCGATTCCTTCCCCAAGATGAGCCGTTATGATGGACAGGCAGGGGGAAGGCCCTATCGAATTGTCGGCATCGCCAAGGGGGCGGGCATGATCATGCCCCAGATGGCCACCATGCTCTGTTTTTGCCTGACCGACATCCGCATCGATTCGAGGGAGCTGAGAAGGGCGCTTGTTTTTGCCACAGAGGCGACGTTCAACCGGATCACCGTAGACGGGGATACCAGCACCAACGACACGGCCCTTGTCCTGGCCAACGGTCTCGCAGGGAATGCGTCCCTTTCCGAAGAGGATTTCGATCTCTTTTCCAAGGGGCTCAGCCAGGTCATGGGGGACCTGGCTCAAATGATCGTTCAGGACGGGGAGGGCGCTACCAAGCTGGTGCGGGTCGTGGTCAAGAACGCGGCGTCTCTTTCAGATGCTCGAAAGGCAGCGAGGACCGTCGCCAATTCGAGTCTCGTCAAGACCGCGATCTACGGCCAGGACCCCAACTGGGGGAGGATCATGGCGGCCCTGGGACGGTCGAATATTGATATGATAGAAGAACGGGTGGATATCTGGATTGACCAGGTCTGCATTGTTGCCCGGGGCCTTGGGAAGGGAGCCCAGGCGGAAAAGGAAGCGTCACAGATTATGACCGGAAAGGAGTTCACCCTCACCATCGATCTTCATCAGGGGGAGCAATCCGACAGTGTCCTCACCTGCGACCTGACCCATGAGTATGTCAGCATCAATGCAAATTACCGGACGTGAGTAACCGGAGGAGACCATGTTTGCCGTCATTATGTGTGGGGGTTCCGGGACGCGTTTCTGGCCGGCCAGCCGGCGGCAGAGACCGAAGCAGTTTTTGAATATTACGGGAAGAGGTCCGATGGTGGTGGAGACCTGTAACCGACTCCATCCCCTGGTTCGTGATCACGAGATGATCCTTGTCATGGGCGTAGAACACCTCCAGGAGGCAACAGACCTCTTTAAGGGACGGGATATTCGTATGCTGGCCGAGCCCGTGGGGAGAAATACGGCCCCCTGCATCGGACTGGGCGCCATTTATGCCAGACATCTGGGGTGTACCGGGCCGATGGCGTTTTTGCCTGCTGACCACTACATCGGAGATCCTTCCCGTTTTCTGAAAGATCTCGAGGCCGCCGGCAAAATTGCGGACAGGGGTGGAATCGTGACCCTGGGGATCGTGCCGAACCGGCCTGAAACCGGTTACGGGTACATTCGAAAAAATGAGGAACAGGTGAACTCTGAAGGGGTAACCGCCTACAGCGTATCCGGGTTCTTCGAAAAACCTGACCTCGAAACCGCGCGACGCTACCTCATGAGCGGTGAATACTACTGGAACGGGGGTATTTTTGTCGCCAGGCCGGAAACGATTTTAAAGGAGACCGAGAGGCAACTCCCTGATCTTTACAAGGGGCTGGAAAGACTTTCAGCCGTCGTGGGCACCGATCGATTTGAGGCCGAATTGAAGGATGTCTATCAGGGCTTGACTGGCATCTCCTTTGACTATGGCGTCATGGAACATACCAGCGAGGCAGTGCACGTTGTCCCCTCCGAATGTGGGTGGAGCGACGTCGGATCATGGGCCTCTCTTTATGAACTGAGGAGTCCTCACGCCGACGAGCTGAAAAACGTTTTCGATGGCGACACCCTCCTGATTGAATCTGAAAATTGTTATATATCGGGCCAGAGCGGCCGTCTGGTAGCCTGTCTGGGACTGAAAAACGTCCTGATCGTGGATACCCCCGATGCCCTTCTGGTGGCGGATATGGACCGGTCGCAGGATATCCGCGAGATCGTGGAACGGCTCAAAAAAATGGGAAAAGACAGGCTGCTGTAGGCCCATGGCGTCAGGTTCCAGGTCATTTTCAATCGACAATCGACGATGATCACTCTAATGAAATCCCATATCTTCAGAGAATACGATATTCGGGGAACGGTCCCCGATGAATTGAACGAGACAACGGTTCGTGTCCTGGGGAATGCCATGGCCGCTTACTATCTGGAAAAAGGGGCTAAGCGAATTTCCTTGGGACGGGATTGCCGATCAAGCTCTCCCGAGTTCTCGTCATGGCTTTCCAGGGCACTGGTGGAATCGGGCCTTGAGGTTGTGGACATCGGCATGGCGCCTACGCCCGTCCTCAATTTCTCGGTCCATCATCTCAGTCTGGACGGAGGTATTCAGATCACAGGAAGCCATAACCCCCCGGCATATAACGGTTTCAAGATAAGCCTGGGGGAGATGCCGGTTTACGGCGAAGAGGTCCAGAAAATCCGCCAGATCGCTGAAACAGGTGATTTCAGGACCGGGACGGGTGCAATTGAAAAGACCGATGTGACAGGGGCCTATATCGATTATGTGGTGGAGAGCATACGCCCGGGACCTGTTGGGCGGAAGGTGGTGGTGGACGGAGGCAACGGGGTGGGGGGGCACATCGGAGTGCGGATCTATCGGCGTCTCGGCTTTGAGACGATCCCTCTGTTCTGCGAACCGGATGGCGCTTTTCCGAACCATCACCCGGATCCGACCATTCCAGAAAACCTGAACGCGTTGATGCGGCGGGTGATCGAGGCAGAGGCCGACTTAGGTATTGCCTTTGATGGCGATGCGGACAGGATCGGGGTTGTGGGTGCTCAAGGGGATATCATCTGGGGAGATCAGTTGCTGATCGTATTTTCAAGGGACCTGCTGACGCGACATCCGGGCGCCGCCGTCATTGGAGAGGTCAAATGTTCCCAGACCCTGTATGATGATGTAACGGCCTACGGTGGACGTGCCATCATGTGGAAGGCCGGCCATTCGCCGGTCAGGCAGAAAATGAAGGATGAAGGGGCTCTTTTGGCAGGGGAGATGACCGGTCATATCTTCTTCAAAGAACGATATTTGGGATATGATGACGCCATCTATGCAGGGGCGAGGCTCCTCGAAATTCTTTCGAAGACCGATCAAAAAATCGAGGGCCTTTTGTCAGGGGTCCAACCGATGGCCGTGACGCCTGAGATCCGGGTGGACTGTCCTGACGACCGCAAATTTGCAGTGGTGGCCGCCATCGCGGAAGAGTTCAAGAAGACCCACGATGTCATTGACATTGACGGGGCCCGAGTACGGCTG
>CAYLJZ010000106.1:0-3226 GCA_964384085.1 uncultured Desulfobacteraceae bacterium | reverse complement strand
AGAGTTCAAGAAGACCCACGATGTCATTGACATTGACGGGGCCCGAGTACGGCTGCATGGAGGCTGGGGACTTGTCAGGGCCTCCAACACCCAGCCCGCACTGGTGCTTCGATTCGAGGCAACGGACGCGACCCGCCTGGAAGAGATCCGCCGGCTTTTTATGGACAAGGTGGAGAACCAGCTTCACTTCTGACGGCAGAAACGCAGACTGCCCAGGCGTTCGTGTCGGCCGATCGTTTTCGAATAAACCACTGATTCTTCGTGATTCTGCCCTATGGGAGGATCGCAACGTTAAATGAGACAGGCGTTACTTGAGGACCTTGAGACGCATCTGAGCCAGGATGACCGGGAACGCCTCTCCCTTGGAGCGAAGGGGCTTCTTCTGAGCCGAGATGGCAAAACGCCCTGATACCTGTCTGAAGAATTCCACGCTGGTCTTCCGGACTCCTTCCGCCAGAATGATTTCGCCTGAAGGCTTCAAGCAGGCCTGAAAGAGCTTCAGGATCGGTTCAAAGTCAGTATCCTTGTAGATTACCTCCGACCCCACAATGGCATCAAAGCGACCGTCTAACTGTGGCCGGTTCCAGTCCAGTCGAGCCACTTGGATGTGTGCTGCAGTGTCGGCAGAGAGATTTGCATGGACATTGGCCCTGGAAAAGTCCAAGGCATCTTGGTTGTATTCCGTGATAGTGATCCGGTGACCGAAGGCAGCGGCCACAATGCCCACGACCCCCATGCCGCATCCGATCTCGAGAAAACGCCTATCGGGGTCAACCGGCATGGCGGCGAGATGGTCTGACAATACGATGGACGCCTCCCATATTTTGGCCCATAACGGAAAGTCGTGGAAGACATCCGCCTGGTCTACAAATGTATCAAGAGATTTCGGCACAAAAAATCGAAACCGGCGTTCTCGAATAACGAGATCCGCAGTACTGGTTTCGTAGTGATTCTGAAAGGATGCGAGAGAGAACATGTGTGTCGAATGACCTCCTGAAAAGCGTAAAAAACCCGGTTATAGGATTCGTGATGGTTGATTTGCCATTGCCGATTGAATAACGACTTGAAAACAAGTTGAAGCATAGCCCGAGCCGAAAAACCTTTTTCTCAAACCCTAATACCAGCATAGGAAGATGTCAAGGATACACCAAAATGCGAGGGTACGATCACATAGGAGCGGTGCCGCTGGGGGCCGCCAGTCGAATCGGGCAGAAACTCAGTAAGGGACGAACGTCGAACATCGAACGTCCAACGTCGAATAAGCGAGTAACCCGTATCGAGCATTGACTATCCAACATCCAGTCCCCAGTATTCAGCATCCACACGCACACGAGAATCGTTGATGGGTGCGGGTCAAGATGGGAGTTTACAATCGATGGCTCTTTATGGTAACGATACGAATTCGTTGCCCATTGCAATGAGGTGTGATAAAGGGAATCAGAAGGTGAAGGGATAGAGGCCGTGGGCACCCGCTCTTCCATATTTCGAATCCGTTTGTTCTGGAATATGGCTTGAGACGTGGATGTCCGTTTGGAATTAACCCATGTCAAGGAGGTAAGACACCATGAAGGAAATGGAAATGCTGTTGAAGACCGTGAGCGATGGCTTGAAAATGCTGGCGCAGGGGGTTCGTGTTATTGCGGAGAGGTTGGACAACTTTTCCGATCAGAACAGAGACAATTTATCGGAAACCCAGGTCGGAACTGTCCCGGTCCGTAAGGTACGACGGGTCAAGCCGTCCGCCAAAAAGGCGCCCCGGAAAGCCGCAGGGGCTTCAAAGCCGAAAGAAAAAGAACCTAAGCCGGCGGCCGATAAGGTCTATGAGACCATGAACCGTATAAGGGGGCCTGTGGAGATCGATCGGTTGACAGAAAAGACCGGCTTCAATAAGAAGCAGGTTCATAATGCCATCTTCAAGCTCAAGAAACAGGGCAGGGTTGAGAACGTGAGCAAGGGCGTGTATAAAACGGTGGCATAGCGAAGATATTTATGGACAGCGGTCTGTCGGAAAAGCATGTTGTGGTGCGGCGCTCTGCTCGAAGGTTCTGTGAGGCCGAACTGAGGCCGATTGCAAAAGAAATTGATCAGGAGGCCCGCTTCCCCTGGGAAGTTGCAGAAAAGATGGGAAAGCTCGGGTATTTCGGGATACAGGTGCCCCGGGAACTGGGGGGCGCCGACCTGGATTCGATCAGCTACGCCATCGTCATCGAGGAGATTTCAAGGATCTGCGCAGCCCTCGGGCTCTGCGTGACGGTCCACAACAGCGTGGCGGTTTACCCCATCGTCGCCTTTGGATCGGAAGAACAGAAACAAAAATGGCTTCCTTCCCTTGCCCGTGGGGAAAAGATTGGCGCGTTCTGTCTCACCGAGCCCAATGCGGGGTCGGATGCGGCCGGGATTGAATCGACTGCTGTACGGGACGGGGAAGGTTATCTGGTGAATGCCAACAAGGTGTTTGTGACCAACGGGGGCATTGCCGATACTTGTCTTATGTTTGTACGAACCAACCCGGGGGCCGGCCGCAAGGAGATCAGTGTGGTGGCGGCGGAGCGGGGAACACCGGGGTTTGTGGTGGGAGACCTGGAAGCCCTTTGCGGAATGCGGGCAAATCCGGTCAGCTCCATTCGACTGTACGACTGCCGAATTCCATCGACGAATCTCCTTGGAAAAGAAGGGCAGGGGCTCAGAATCGGCCTTGCAGCCCTGGATACGGGAAGAATGGGGATTGCTGCCCAATCGACGGGAATCTCCCAGGGGGCGCTGGATGAGACCCTCCGCTATGCACGGCAGCGCCGCCAGTTCAGGGTCCCCATTGAAAGGCACCAGGCCGTTCAGATGATGATGGCAGATATGGCCACCTTTGTGGATGCGTCCCGGCTCATGACGTACCGTGCAGCAGCCTTTCGGGATATGGGACGGCCTTTTTCCCATGCATCGGCCATGGCAAAGCTTTATGCCTCCGAGGCATCCTGCAAGGTGACCGATATGGCGGTTCAGATCCACGGGGGGTATGGCTATTCCAAATCGTATCCGGTGGAGCGGTATTATCGGGATGCGAGGGTGACCCGGATCTACGAGGGGACCTCGGAGGTGCACCGAATGGTCATTGCCCGAAATCTGATGGCGTAGATCGCCTAACCGTTCACTTCAGGCACTTTAGGCACTTTAGCTCACTTTAGGCACTTAGTTCATGAACATCATCGTATGCATCAAGTCAGTCAGTATG
>CAYLJZ010000105.1:3211-6968 GCA_964384085.1 uncultured Desulfobacteraceae bacterium | reverse complement strand
TCTCCCTCGTTGAGCTGGATAAAGGCCTTGGGGGCCTCTCCCTTGAGTTCGTCAGGGATCCCCACAATGACCAGGTCCTTGATCTTGGGATGGACCAGCATCATGTCCTCCACTTCCGAAGGGAAAACCTTCTCCCCGCCCACATTGATCATATCCTTCTTCCGATCCACGATGTAGGCATATCCATCCGCATCCATCACGGCAATGTCCCCGGCGTGAAACCATCCGTCCGCATCAAAGACCTCCGCAGTCGCCTCGGGCTTGTTGAGATACCCTTTGGTCACACAGGTCCCCTTGACGCACAGCTCCCCCTGTTCCCCCGAAGGGAGGGTCCTCCCCTGATCGTCCACCACCTTGATTTGAGCGTCATCCATCCCCCTGCCGCAGGAACCGATTCTGGTTTCGGTATACGGAGCGGTAGTGCCCACACAAGAGGACTCTGTCAGCCCCCACGCCTCGGCATACCGCCACTTGAGCGTATCCTCTATCTGGCGGATCAGATTTTCGGGCATCTTGGTCGCCGCAGACAGACAGAAGACGACGGAAGAGATGTCGCGCTCGGCCAGGTCCGGCTGCTTCAAGAGGAGGTTATACATGGGCGGCACGCCCTGAAACACAGTGGGCCTCAGCCGCTCGATGGCATCCAGGACCTGATCCGGATAAAAGCGCTCTACCGTAATCACCGTCCCCCCCCTCGACAGGGTCCCGAAGGTCCCGTTGATCAGGCCCCAGCAATGAAAGATGGGAGTGGCCACCATGGTGATATCCTCGGCCCTGAAGTGCACCTTGCCGAATTCCGTGGCATTGTGCCAGATGTTGAGATGGGTCGCCATCACGCCCTTCGGCCACCCCGTTGTTCCCGATGTATACATCAGATGACACAGGTCGCTCCCCTTGGTCCCCTTCGGCGCAAAGTTTTCGCTCCCCTTCGCCAATACCGATGCAAAGGATACGACGCCGGCTCCAGACCTCTCCCCGAGGACAATGGTTTTCTCCAGCGACTCGAGATTCGGCCTCACCGTCTCGATAATCGAAAGCCGTGAATCGTCCACAAGGACCGCGCGGCTTCGGCAGTCCTTGAGGATGTAAGCCACCTCCTGCTCCCTCAGCATGGCGTTCACCACGTTCACCGTCAATCCCGCGCGGACCGTCCCCAAATACCCGATGATCAGCTCCGGAAGGCTGGGGAGGAAGAGCGACAGAACATCTCCTCGACGTAATCCTGTCTTCAGCAGACCATCCGCGGTCCGCGTGATCAGACGATCCAGCTCAGCATAAGAGATACGCCGATCCCCAAAGATGATGGCTGTCTTTTTTGGCTGTTCGGTCACATGACGTTTCATCATAAAGGATACGTTCATAGGCGATGCCTCCTCGTGGAAAACAAGTTCAGGGGTTCAAGGATTCAGCTCAAGCATACCGCTTGCCGATCTCCCTGAATTTTGCTATAAGTCGGCATATTATGAGATAGGCGCTCAAATGTCCATATTGAGTTCGCAAATGGGGAGCATATCGGACTGAAAAATGGAAATTTATACCGTGAGACGCGATAGACCAGACGTCACGAGCGGCAGACCCTCGCTTCAAACTCCAAACTTTAGTCACTCTCCCGGTTTGTCCGGGTCGATAGGAGGCAGAATTCCATGCAAAATAATCACATCCCCTTAGGCGTCGGCTTTTATCCGGACTGGTTTTACACTCAGTATGGCATCTCCTTTGGCAGGGAATACTATTTTGACCCGGAGGCCCGGGTCGCGGCACGGATGGAGATCGACCGACGGCTGTACGAGAGATTCGGCGACGTAGGGCTCGGCAATCCTGATCCGCAACCGAGGCCCCTCATCACCTTCGGCATGGTCATGCTTCCCTCTATTTTCGGCTGCGAGATCATCTACAAGGACGACGCCCTCCCGTGGGCCATGCCGCTCAACCTCTCGAAAGATGCGGTGATGAAGCTGGAAGTCCCGGATGTCTTCCGTTCCTACCCCATGACCGAGATGATTCAGCAGATCGAGTATCTCAAGGGCAAGTACGGGAAGGTCGTGGGCGACATCAATACCACGGGGGTCCAGAACCTGGCACTCAAGATCCGGGGGGATCAGCTTTATATCGACTTTTTTGAAAACCCGGGCCTCTGCCGTCATCTCCTGCGCATCTGCGCCGAGTGCATGATCCAGCTCTTTGAATTCGACCGCAAGACCACCGGAACCGGGGCCGTGGACGTCACCCCCATGTGCGACCCCCGTCTCTGCGTCCTCCCCAACTGCACAGCCGAACAGATCTCCCTCGAGACCTACGTCGATCACGTCCTGGAATACGACAACCAAGTGGCCGACGCCTGTCACCCGGTGGGGATCCATCACTGCGGGTCGGTGGATCAGGTCCTGGATGGCTATGCCAAGGTGCATCATCTGGAATTCATCGAGATCGGTTTCGGATCGGATGTAAAGCGGACCCGTGAGGTATTTGGCCCCAAGGTGGCTGTCAATGCTCGAATCAGTCCGGTCCTGATGAAGAACGGCGCCCCGGAAGAGGTGGCTGCCGAGGTGCGGCGCCTGATCGACAACGGCGCCCCCCTCGACAATTTCTCCATCGACACGGTCGGGCTGACCTACGGGACCCCGGATGAAAACGTGCGAACCGCCCTTCAGACCGCGGCAAAGTATGGGAAGATCGATGGGAGGGGATCTTCCGCAGGCAAACAGCGGTTCTTTTTCGGCCCCGGCAAAGGCCTCTCCCCGGTTGAAACCATCGTGAGGAGCGCCACCAGGACGGTCACCATCGGTCTCTCACGACCCCTGGTCATCATCGGCGAGCGGATCAACCCGACCGGCCGGAAACGACTGGCAGAGGCCCTGGAGGAGGGGGACCTCGGCCTGGTGCGATCCGAGGCCCTGAGCCAGGCCAGTCAGGGTGCGGATATCCTGGATGTCAATGTGGGCGTGTCCGGCATTGACGAACCGGATATGCTTCGGAAGGCGGTCCTGGCGATCCAGGAGGTCACGGATTCCCCCCTCTGCATCGACTCGGCCCTCCCCGAGGCCCTGGCCGCAGGCCTCTCGGTGTGCAAGGGAAAGCCCCTGGTCAATTCGGTCAACGGTGAAGCGCATAAACTGGAAAAGATCCTTCCCCTGGTCAAGAAGTACGGGGCCGCGGTCATCGGGCTCACCATGGACGACAGCGGCATCCCCAAGTCCGCAGAAAAGCGGCTCGCCATCGCCAGGCGGATTGTGGAAAGCGCGGAACAGATCGGCATCCCGAGGGAAGACGTCATCATCGACCCCTTGGCCATGGCCATCAGCGCCGACGATCAGGCCGGTCTGGAAACCCTTCAGGCCATTCAACTCATTCGGGACGAACTGGGCGTCAATCTGACACTGGGGCTCTCCAACATCTCCTTCGGCCTGCCGGACCGGGCATCCATCAACACCCTGTTTCTGGCCATGGCGGTTCAGAGCGGCCTGACCTGCGCCATTGTGGACCCCACGGTATGGGAGATGCGCCGGGCAGTTCTCCTCACGGACATGCTGTTGGGCAGGGACCCGTTCTGCATGAAGTATCTGACCGCAGCGAAGAAACAGGGAACCGGGGAGGCGCCTGCAACCCAACCGGCCGAGCCTGCTGGTGAAGGGGCCGATCTGGAGCGGATCAAGGAGGCCGTCATCGCCGGCAGGCGCAAATCGGCGGTAGAATATACCCACAAGGCCCTGGACCGGGGCGCGGACCCCCAGGAGATCATCAACCGTTATCTGATTCC
>CAYLJZ010000105.1:0-3111 GCA_964384085.1 uncultured Desulfobacteraceae bacterium | reverse complement strand
GGGAACACGGCCATGCACCACCTGTTTTCAGGTCTCACTCCCCGCTACCTCTCTCAGGCCCCGTACCCGCCGGTCCTTCAGGCAGGCCAGATGCACAAGGCAAGAGACCTGGGCCTCCGGATCGGGACCTCGTCTTATGTCCATCTCCTGCCGCTCAAGGCCGGGTTCGTGGGGAGCGATACCATTGCGTGCATTCTGGCCACCGGCCTGCACAAACGAAAGGCCCCTGCCCTTCTGATCGATCTGGGGACCAATGGGGAAATTGTCTTCGGCGACCGGGACCGAATGCTCTGCTGTTCCACTGCCGCGGGTCCGGCCTTTGAAGGGGGGCATATTCGATGGGGGATGCGGGCCTCGGCCGGGGCTATCGAGCGCGTGCGAATCGATCCGGACACCCTGGATGTCCGCTGGGAGACCATTGACCACGAAAGGCCTTCAGGTCTGTGCGGATCGGGCATCATATCAGCGGCCGCCGAAATGATACGGGCGGGGATCCTCCTGAGTAGAGGCAATTTTGACGAAGCGGTTCAGTCCCCCCGCCTCCGTGAGGGGGAAGATGGATGGGAATTCGTCCTGGCCTGGGCATTCGAGACCGCCGTCGATCAGGATATCGTCTTGACACAGAGGGACGTGGCCGAGCTGCAGATGGCCAAATCCGCGGTCTATGCGGGGGCAAGCGTCCTGATCGAGGAATACGGGGACATGCCGGTCAGCCATATCCTGCTGGCCGGGGCCTGCGGCAACTATGTGGACCCCCGCGATGCCTGCGCCATCGACCTTTTCCCTGGCTGTCTCACCGCAGAGGTGGTGGGCGTAGGGAATGCGGCAGGCCACGGGGCCTGCCTGGCCCTTCTCGACCGAAACAAGCGGAAGGAGGCCGAACGCATCGCTCGAACCGCAACGTATGTGGAATTGGCTGCTGCGCCTCGCTTTCAGGAACTGTTCATCTCCAGCATGTGGTTTACATCAGCAAGGGATTTCGACAATGAGTTTTAAAATGAAAGACGACAGGCTCCATGATTCGCCTCACCTCACCTCTTTAAGGGACTTCCTCGATGATGTGGCTAAGGCCAGGATATATCCCTGTATTCAGGACCTGGTCTCGAACGGGCTGACCCTTTCGCGATTCGCCGACGGAGAGATGAGACCCACGCGCCAGGATATCACCCAGTTCATCGCCGCATGGCTGAGACATATCGGGGTCCCGTCCGATATATATAGCGACTGGCTGGTTCAATACTGCATAGACGTTCTGTCGCCCATCTCCTCCAGCTCGCCGTCCCAGATTCGGCACAGCACCCGTTCCAATATCAAATACATCAATCGATCCGAGGTGGATTTCGAGTGCGGGTGTGAACGCAATGTCTTCAAGGCAGACTGCAGCAGAGACTGCCCGGTCTATGATGAGATGGAGCTCAGGAGCAAAAAACCCACAAAAAGAGAAATAAAACAGATCGCGCGATCTGAAGCGCCGAAGGAGCGGGCAGCGGACATCCAGGAACTTCCGGTGAAGGAGATCTACAGGGAGCAATTTGAGGAGGGATTGAAGGTGATAAGAGAAAATCTACGCCAGGGGATGCCCAAAAAAAAGCTGGTCAATTTTTTGAATGACCGTGGATTGAAGACATGTACTGGAAGAAAATGGACCTATACTATCCTCAATTCGGAGATCCATAAGAACCGTTTGGATAAGCCGGGGAAAGACTGACAAGGTGAATGACCGGGGACTAACACCGCCCACCAGACATGACGCCCGGCCCTTCGATCGCGTCACTCGTCATTTATCCTGGTCCGCTTTTTCACCAGCTCGATAAAGCGCTCCAGGTTCTCCTGCGAGCCAAAGGCCTCAGTGAAGAACTCTTCACTCCAGATATCGAGCCCTAATCGAAAGATATGATGGATCAGCTTGTCTGCGTTGTCAGGCCCCTGCAGCTTGAGGACCTGATACAGGAGTTCCTCAGGCACCCGTATCGGATAGACCGCGGCCGACGAGGCCCCTTCTGTTTTCGAGTATTCCTGAATGCTCTTAAGGACCTTGAGATTCACATATTTTCGATCGTATTCTTCCTGATCCATCTGACCATTCCTTCAACTCGTCCGCAATGTGCAGAAAAGTTATAGATATTTCAAAATTTTACCCTTCTGACACGAGTGACGACGGACCTCTAACGTCAGCCAACATTTCAGGTTTGCAGTGTGGAGAGAAGGCGTTGCCCAAACGTTAAAATGTGGGTAAGGGAACCCGTTCCTTTTTCCGCTGCCGGATCCTGAAAAATTCTGTGTACCCTGCGTCCCTGGCCAGTTTCAAGGCCATATCAAAATCCGCCCCGACATCCGAGGGGGAGTGCGCATCGGAGCCAAAGCAGATGGGGATGCCCCTTTCACGTGCCAGGGAGACGATTACAGGCGAAGGATAGATCTCGCGCACGGGTCTCCGCAGGCCCGACGTATTCAACTCCATTCCCATTCCCCCCTCGGCCATACGATCCAGGACCGGTTGAACCATCTCTTTCAGGTCCTTGTCAGAAGGCCTGTGCCCAAATTTTTTGGGGAGGTCCATGTGACCCACCGCATCAAACAGATGGGTCTCGACAAGCCTCGCAATGGTCTCAAAGTATTTTCTCCAGGTTGCTGTAATGTCGACCGAATCCCATACATGCCGTTCTTCAGGATTGTCGAATCCCCACCCATCGATGAAATGCACCGATCCCAGAACAAAATCGAATCCCTGTCCCGAAAGCCATTGCGTGAGAAATCGCTCACATCCCTCATAGTAATCCGCTTCGACACCAAACAAGACCCGGGGGGGGCCCTCCCCATCCTGAATGTCTGCAATGGCGTTCCGGTATAAGGGAAACTCGTCCATCCGCATGCGGTGGGCGGGATCATACCCGTCTGGATTTGGGGCATGATCCGTAAAACAGATCTCCGGCAGTTCACTTTTCTTGGCCGCGGACCAATAGTCGCCGACCTCTCCTTCAGCATGGGCGCACAGGGCGGTATGGATGTGATAGTCTGGAAGCATGTTCTCTATTTGAGTGCCTAAAGTTGACGTGTGTTTTCGATGCCGTAATTACCGTTTCATATAATCTATCTCAAGTTTCGCACCCC
>CAYLJZ010000104.1:4219-6975 GCA_964384085.1 uncultured Desulfobacteraceae bacterium | reverse complement strand
CCCTGTCCGATCCGGTCTTCCCCGAAGGAATACCAGGCCCCGCTCTTTTCAATAATGCCCAGGGAAGCGCCCATATCCAGGATATCCCCGTCCTTGGAGATCCCTTCGCCGTAGATGATATCGAATTCGGCCTCTTTAAACGGGGGTGCCACCTTGTTTTTTACGACCTTGACCCGGGTCCGGTTCCCGATCACCTGTTCACCCTCCTTGATAGCCCCGATGCGGCGGATGTCCAGGCGCTGGCTCGAATAAAATTTCAGCGCGTTCCCCCCTGTCGTGGTCTCGGGGTTGCCGAACATGACCCCGATCTTCATTCGAATCTGGTTGATGAAGATGACGGAGGTCTTTGATTTGCTGATGGTTGCCGTCAGTTTTCTGAGTGCCTGCGACATGAGCCTGGCTTGAAGTCCCACATGGTGATCGCCCATTTCTCCCTCGATCTCGGCCTTCGGGACCAGGGCCGCCACGGAATCGATGATCAGGACGTCAATGGCGCCGCTCCTGACCAGGATCTCGGCGATATCCAATGCCTGCTCGCCCGTATCGGGCTGAGATACCAGAAGGCTGTCCACATCGATCCCCAGGTTTCTGGCGTAGGTCACATCGAGGGCATGTTCCGCATCTATAAAGGCCACCATCCCTCCCTTTGCCTGGGCCTCGGCACCCACATGAAGGGCCAGGGTCGTTTTCCCTGACGACTCTGGACCGTAGATTTCAATCACCCTCCCCCGGGGAACGCCGCCAACACCGAGGGCAAGGTCGAGGGCAAGGGACCCTGTGGAGATAGAGGGTATATCCAAAAAACTTTCATCTCCCAATTTCATGATAGAACCCCGGCCAAACTGTTTCTCAATCTGCGAAACAGCCTGTTCAATCGCCCGATCTCGTTCCATAGGACCGCCTTTTTGATTGATGATTGTTGATTAATGATTGATAATTATAGATTGAAATCAACCTGATAAAGGCCACTGACCCAAGCTGGTATACACGGCCCCGCTGGACCTCAGATCACTCTTGAACAGCACAAGCTCACTTACCAGACATTCGGGACAGTTCAGGTCCTGATATTTCAATAACAGGTCATCCAGGCTCAAATCGGCCTTCGCGCCCTTTCGGAACCGACCGAGCGTCAGGTGAGGCCTGAATGGCCTGTTTTCCTCTTCTATTCCGAATGGCGCCAGGCTTTTCTGCAGGTCATCCCTGAAAACGGACATGCGGTCCATGTCTCCCTCAAGCCCGACCCAGAGGACTCGCGGGTTCCGCCGGCTTCCAAACACACCGGCCCCCTTCAGTTGAATTCGGAACGGCGCATGCCCATAACACACACTCCTCGCGACCTCCCCGATCGAACCGATCTGATCTTCCTGAACATACCCCATGAACACGACCGTCAGGTGAATGTTGACGATTCGAACCCATCGAACATTCAGGGGCAAGGTCCGCGCATCCCCGAATACAGCCGAGAGCGTCTCTCGAATCTTCGAGGGAAGCTCAAATGCCAGGAAGGAACGTATCTCCATTGAGGTGCCTTCTGACCCAATCCAGGGCCATGGTCGAGGTGTTGAGCTTCACCTGTTTTCTCTGGCCCTGGAAACGGTATCTCCGTGAAACCGTCCCGTCAGCGCTGTCCAGACCGATGTACACGGTGCCTACCGGCTTTTCACTGGTACCGCCGTCAGGCCCGGCTATGCCTGTGACGGCGAGGCCCAGATCGCTCTTCAGTTTTTTTCGAACCCCCCGGGCCATTTCCTCGGCGGTCTGGGCGCTTACAGCCCCATGCTGTTCAAGGGTCTTCGAGTCGACATGGAGGATGTCGGCCTTGGATTGATTGCTGTAGGAAACAACCCCGCCCTGAAAATAGGTGGAACTCCCTGACACATTCGTCAATCGATGCCCGATCAATCCCCCTGTACACGACTCCGCAACGGACAGGGTTTTCCTGCCATGGCTGAGGAGGCGGCCCACCACCTCCTCCATCTCCTGATCGCCTGTGGCAAAGACATAAGGACCGACAAGGGCCATAATGTCGTGTTCAGCCCTGTCCAGGGCCGCTCTGACGGCAAGCTCGTCCTTCCCGCGCAGGCTGATGGTAATGTGGTTTTCCGGAAACTGAGGATAAAACCCGAACACCACATCGCCTGAGGTACGCAGGAGTTCCGAAAATGTGTCGGCGATGCGCGGCTCATTGAGACCATACAGTTTCAGGATCCGGTGCCGCATCACCGGGGGACTTTCAAACAGACTAAGGAGCTCGGGCAGGACAAAGGCGTCCATAATGTAGCGCATCTGGTCGGGGACGCCTGGCAGAAAGTAAAAGCGGATATCCTTTTCAACGACAGAAAACCCGCAGACAGCCCCCTTTGGATGGATCATCCTGGCGCCTTCCGGCATGAAGGCCATTTTTTCGAAGGGAGGCGTCATCTCAATCCCCCTGGCCTCCACATAATCCCTGATCTTTCGAAGCATTTGGTGATCGAGAGAGAGCGGCCGGTCCAGCGCATCCGCCGCTATCTTGCAGGTCATGTCGTCCTCGGTGGAACCCAACCCCCCTGTGACGATCACGAACTGGGATGATGTCGAGGCCCGTTTGAGGGCATCGGCGGCCACCTTCTCGTCATCTCCCACGGAGGTGATTCGAATGACATTTAGACCCGAGGCCGTCAGCCTCCCAGCGGCATACCTTGAATTGAGATCAGGGGTCCTCCCTGATATCAGCTCATTCCCTATGGTTATGATTTCACCGTGCATGGAGATAC
>CAYLJZ010000104.1:0-4119 GCA_964384085.1 uncultured Desulfobacteraceae bacterium | reverse complement strand
GCCTGCCAACAGATCATCCATGACGATCCCAAGCCCGCCCTTGAGATGTTCCGCCTGCCTGGCCGGCCACGGCTTCACAATATCGAAGAACCGGAAGAGGAAAAATCCCACGGCGACGCTTTGCCATGTAAGGGGGAGCAAAAACATGGTTACGAAAAAACCGGCAGCCTCGTCAATCACCACCTCGGAAGGGTCTTTCCGCCGTAACAGTTCCTGAGTCCGGTGCGACGCCCAAAACGCGATCAGCGTGACAACGCCGAGTGCGATAGCCGACGCCCCCGTGCCCAGACAACCGATCAGAACCAGGGGGACGGCAGCCAGGGTCCCGAATGTCCCGGATGCCCTCGGCATCAGCCCTGTGCCGAACCATGTGGCCAGGATGAGTGCCGCCTTTCCGTGGAACCCGCTCTGCCTAAAAACATCGGGGACCGATAAATTAGCAGATGGAACGCGCAACATCAAGCAGGTTCTGAGACACCCCTGTTGAGGCCCGCGATCCATTGGTAAACCTCCCGCAGGGGGATAGAGTGTTTCAACGCGATTTCCCTGCACACCTCATATTCAGGCGCCAGGAGCCGACTCCCGTCTTTTCGCAGGACCGTCTTGACCCGAATGCGACCCCAGGGGGTGTCCACTTCCTGAAAGGATCTCGGGATGACCTTCCTCTGGTTGTACCGAAACCGAATACCCAGTGTGGTGGTTTCCTCCATCAGGATCGCCATCAAAGGATCCCCGTCCTCAGGCCGCCCGATGATCTGGATCTGAACACCCGGTCGGCCTTTCTTCATCTGGACCGGAATAAAGGCCACATCCAGTGCCCCCGCATTCAACAGCCTTTCCATGAGGAATCCGAGCCATTCAGGGCTCGTGTCGTCCACATTGGTCTCGAGAACCACAACGGTTTCTGTGGCATCTTCCGGCTGATCCCTGCCGATGAGGATACGAAGCAGATTGGGTCTGTCAGACAGATCTCTGCTCCCCACCCCATAGCCGATCGCGTCGAGGGTCATTGGCGGCATCGGCCCGAACGAACCGGCCAATCCACGGATCAGGGCCGCGCCGGTGGGGGTCACCATTTCATGCGGCGTCCCTCCATCCAGCAAAGGGACCCCCCTTAGTAGGGCAAGCGCAGCCGGGGCCGGTAGCGGGATGGTTCCATGGGCGCTTTGTGTAAAGCCAGACCCCAATGGGAGCGGAGAGACAAAGAGCTTGCTGATATTGAGGTATTCAAGGCCATATACGGTCCCGACAATATCGATAATGGAATCCACGGCCCCCACCTCATGAAAATGGACCTCCTCGGCAGGCCGGTTATGGATCTCTCCTTCCACTTGGGCAAGCAATTCAAATATGGCGATGCTTTTTCCCCGGACCGTTTCGGGGAGGTCTGCCTCGTGAATAATCGACCGGACCAGCTTCAGGTTCCGATGGGGATGCCGGCCCTCATCCACCTCAACCAGGAATCGTACACCGACTATCTGGTGGCGGGCCTCCCGGTTCATCTTGATCCGATACCCATGAAGGGGAAGCGTTGCAAGCCCTTCTTTCAATCGGTCAAAGGGAAGCCCTGCATCCAGGAGGGCGCCCAGGAACATATCGCCGCTGATGCCGGAAAAACAGTCCAGGTAGGCTATTTTCATTCAGGTCGGCTTTCGATAGAGTTAAGGTCACAAAAAGCCCTGCTTGGAAGCAGGGCTTTTTGCGCTGAAGGTGAACGGGTTAAACAACCTCTGCAATGAGTTCGGAGATGTCTTTGATCTCGATGGCGTCTTCCTTGTTAACGGTCTTGCGGCTGTCCTCCAGCATCGAGATGCAGTAGGGACAGGCCGTTGCCAGGATCGAGGCGCCGGTCTCGCACGCCTCATGGATCCTCAAATCTGAAAAACGCCATTCCGGTTTGGTCTCCATCCAGAGCCGTCCTCCCCCGGCACCGCAGCAGAGGCTTTCCTTCCGAATACGTTTCATCTCCACCAGATTGCCCCCGGTGACTGCCGCAATCAAGGCCCGGGGTTCATCATAGACATCATTGTGTCTGCCGAGATAACAGGGGTCGTGATAGGTGACCTTTTTGTCGAGGGTCTTGGACAGCTTCAGCTTTCCCTCTTCCAGGAGGCGTGCCAGAAACTGGGTGTAATGGACCACCTCGAATTCTCCTCCCAGTTCAGGGTATTCCTTTGTGAAGGTGTAATAGCAGTGGGGCGAGGTGGTAATGATCTTCTTGACGCCCTTGGCCTTGTAGAGTTTGATGTTTTTTTCCGCTGTACTGGTGAAAAGGGCCTCATCCCCGATCTTCCGAACCGATTCGGAGCAACAGCTCTCCTCCTCACCGATGACGCCGAAGCTGACCCCGGCGGCAGAGAGGACCTTGACCATGGACTTGGCCATATTCTGGCTCCGCGCATCATAGGCGGAGGTGCAACACACAAAGAGGAAGTATTCGGTCCCCTCACCAAATTTGGGCACATCCAGGCCCTCCATCCAGGCCGTTCGCTTCTCCCTCGGCTCGGACCAGGGATTTCCATTGCTGTGCACACTCCCCGTGGCCGTCCTCAGCACGCTCGGAATGGCCCCTGTTTCTGCGATCATGGCCCGCATAGATCGAACAATGTCAATAATGGTGACACCCCGGGGGCACTTCAGAACGCACTTGTTGCAGGTGGTGCAGCCGTACAGGATATCGTCCGATTCATATCCCTCAACACCCAGCTGCGCCATCCGTATCAACTTTCGAATGTTAAAAGGACCGTCAACAATGCGCCACGGGCATGATCCAGCACACATGCCGCACTGCATGCAGAGGTTCAGTTTTTCTGCGCCCATGGCTACCAGGGCCTCATTCACTTCATACAACGGGGTTAATGCTTCCATGTCACATGCTCCTTTCACTCCAAAATAATATCTCCCGCACCTTTCATAATAGGGGTAACACAAAAATAATTCGATTTCTTTAACAAATGCACCGATCAATGTCAACAAAGTAACAGCGGTCGCTCCGTCACTCTGCTTGACAATTTGTCTCAACAGGCTTAAATTTTTTCAGGTTTTTACCATCAAACCATACTGAGGGGCAGTTGTCGATGATGTGTTAACCGTTATCTGGTGGGGATTCCGTTTTTCTCTGATACCTCTTCGCTGATAACGGATGCCCTGTTTCCGTTACAAACCCCGGGGGCGATGCCCCCGTTATCACAAGGGGGTTGCATTTATAAAGCGTTCCCATCGGAGGAAACCAACTATGAGATTTGATAAATTTACATTGAAGGGTCAGGAGATCATTCAGACCTCCCAGCAACTGGCGGAGCGGTTCGGCCATCAGCAAATCGAGCCGGAGCATCTGGTTATGGCCATTCTGGAGCAGAAGGAAGGGGTGATTCCGCCCCTTCTGGGAAAGATCGGCGCCGACCGGAATCAGCTCGTCAGGACTTTTGAGGCGGCACTGCAGAAACTTCCCAAGGTATCCGGGGCGGGATATGGCCAGGCTTACCTGTCTCAACGGGCCAAGAGGGTCCTGGACAGGGCCTTTTCCGAGGCAGAGCAGGTCAAAGACGAGTTTGTGAGCCTTGAGCATATCCTCCTGGCCGTGACCGAGGAAAAAGAGGGCGAGGCCCCGCGGCTTCTCACTGCGGCAGGAATTACCAGGGACACCATTCTCAAGGCCCTGGTGGACATCCGCGGAGGACAGCGGATCACCGATCAAAACCCTGAAGACAAATATCAGGCCCTGGAGCGGTTCAGCAGGGACCTGACTGCAGTGGCCTCAAAGGGAGACCTGGATCCGGTCATCGGCCGAGACGACGAGATCCGCCGCATTGTTCAGGTACTCTCTCGGAGGACCAAAAACAACCCGGTCCTCATCGGTGAGCCGGGTGTGGGCAAGACCGCCATTGTCGAGGGGCTTGCGCAGCGGATCGTTCAGGGAGACGTGCCCGAAACCTTAAAAGAGAAGCGGGTGGTGGCCCTGGACATGGGGGCGCTCATTGCCGGGGCCAAGTACCGGGGCGAATTTGAAGACCGGCTCAAAGCGGTATTGAAAGAGGTGACGGACGCCCACGGCCAGATCATTCTTTTTATCGACGAAATGCACACCCTGGTGGGGGCCGGGGCCGCAGAGGGGGCTAT
>CAYLJZ010000103.1:0-7004 GCA_964384085.1 uncultured Desulfobacteraceae bacterium | reverse complement strand
AACGAGCGCGCTCAGGTCAAGCTCCTCATGGAGGCAGCAGTGCGCTGTGAGCAGATCGGGCCGGATGCCAAGGCCGAGGCGCTGCTCGATTGGCTGTACCGCCTTCAGTCTGAAGAGGGGGACCCGGAACTTAAAGCCCTGGTGTTCACCGAGTTCGTCCCGACCCAGGAGATGCTGCGGCGATTCCTGACGGAGCGAGGATTCTCGATCGTTTGTCTGAACGGCTCCATGGGCATGGAGGAGCGCAAGAGGGTCCAAGAGACATTCGCTAAGGATGCCCGCATCCTCGTCTCCACCGATGCGGGCGGGGAGGGCTTGAACCTTCAGTTTTGCCATGTCGTCATCAACTACGACATTCCCTGGAACCCGATGCGCCTCGAACAGCGGATCGGTCGCGTGGATCGCATCGGACAATCCCACATTGTTCGCGCCCTCAATTTGGTCTTTGAGGACTCCGTGGAGCACCGGGTCCGTGAAGTTTTGGAAGAGAAACTCGCGGTCATCTTTGAAGAGTTCGGCATCGACAAGACGGGCGACGTCCTCGACTCGGCCCAGGCAGGCCACATGTTCGACGAAATGTATGTCGAGGCGATCCTCAATCCCGAAAAGGTGGAGGAATCCGTAGCGAGCGTGATTGCCCGCTTGCAGGAACAGGCCCGCGAGGCGCGAACGACAGCGTCCCTGCTCGGTGCAACCGGGGACCTGGAACCTGGCGAAGCCCAACGGCTGCTGACCCACCCTTTGCCCCATTGGGTGGAGCGAATGACCGTGAGCTATCTCAAGGCGCATGGCGGCAAGGCCGAGAGAAAAGGCGAGGCCTGGGATCTCACCTGGCCTGACGGCGAGACCTACGAGAGTGTGGTCTTCACCGGCAAGGAAGCCGAGAAGTTTCCGTCCGCCCGACATCTTACCCTGGAAGCGCCAAAGGTACGCGGTCTGGCCATGCGGCTTCCCCGTTTTGTGCCGGGCCAGCCGGTCCCGGTAGTATCGATCCCCGGTATCGCAGGCGAAGTCCAAGGCATCTGGTCCCTGTGGCGGATTGCCATTGCCGCCATGGAGTGGAATCGTCGAAGGATCATGCCGCTCTTCCTGGCGGATAACGGCGTGGTCTACATGCCCACGGCCAGACACGTGTGGGATCAGCTCCTCTCGGTAATCCCGCAGATCCGGTCTTTTCTGGAAACCTCGGCCTCTCAATCGGCCTTCGAGAAGTTACAGAGCGCCGCAGAGGAACACGGCAAGCCCATCTACGAGGCGCTCGTGCAGGAACAGCGGGCCCGCATCGCCCGCGAACGCGAAAAGGCCAACTACGCCTTTGCCGCCCGCCGCAGGAACACCGAGCGGATCGGCCTTCCCCAGGTCCGCAATTATCGTCTGAACCTCCTGGCCCAGGAGGAGCGGACCTTCCAGGAGCAGCTTGACCGGAAGGCCCATGCCTATCCTGAACTGGTGCCGCTGCTTGTGATTCGTGTGGAAGGCGGCGGCCATGAGTAGCTGGCGTGACCAAATCCTGAAGGAGTTCACCCCGAAGGTCGCCCGGCTGACCCTGGTGGCTGACCCGGATGGGCTTTTGCTCGAAGAACGGATTCTCGAAGGTATCCGCGAAAGGGGCTTCGAGTTGATCCCGTTCGAAGATCAGATCACCTTCCGCTATGCCTATGAATCGAAGTTCCGATCCCGCTGGGACCGGGGTGAGCACACAGACCTCGTGGTCGTTTTGCGCTCCCAGGCCAGCGATCTTGGAGGATTGCCCTATGATCTCCTCCAGGCCGGTCGCAGACTCTCCTTCAACCTCGGCGACATCTTTCCGAATCTCAGCTATCCGGTCGTGACCGCTCTGGATCGCGGAGACCTCGATGCCTTGTATGAGGCTCAGAAAAGACATGCACCCGGCCAGTTGGGCGACAACGCCACCAAGGAGTTCGTCCTCCGCCACGTCTTTGAAATCGCCCCTGAGCTGATCAAGCAGCCATCAGACCTCCTGCGCGGGGTCCTCCGCCGCCACTATCGCGGCCAGCGAATACCTGCGGCGCTGGATGAGCGATTCATCCAACTCCTGCGTCAGAACACTCATTTCGATGAATGGCCGCTGGAGAGATTGGTGGCGGACCGCGAGGCCTTCTTTACCTTCCTCCAGGAGCGTTGGCCCATCTTTCTCGACCGCGAAGCAACCAAGGGAATATCCGGTGTCCGTGAAGGGGGGAGCTATGGTCTAACCATTGAGGGACCTGTCCATCTTCCCTTTGACCACCATGATATTCGCGTCTACATGGATAACCTGTTTGTGGAAGGATTGCTCCATTCCGTCCCGCATGACCAAGCTGACGTCCTGTCAAGGAGCTGGGTTGGCATCGGCATCCAGACCGCTCTCATCGAGGACAGGTCCCGCCGCATAGGCAAGCTCATGGATAGCCTCCAGACATCCATGCCGGCTGACGACGCAAGGCACACGGAGTGGTTCCGCTTTGCCCGTGGATGGGCCGAGCTGATTCTGCAGGCGAACGATCCGTTAGAGGCCGTTCCCAAATCGACCGCTGAACGTATCAAGGATCTTCAGACCCAAATGGACGCTGCTTTTACCGCCTGGCTCTTGAAGCGGTACGCAGGCCTGGTCAACCTGCCGCCCGTGCCGCCGGTGATGCTGCACCATCTCCCGCGCTTTCTTGCCCGTCAGGTGGGGGAAGACCGTCAAGCGAAGATCGCCTTGATCGTGGTGGATGGTCTGGCCATGGATCAATGGCTGGTAATCCGCGGCGCGCTCGCGTCAAAGAAGCCCGGCTTCCGTTTCCGTGACCAGGCTGTCTTTGCGTGGATTCCTTCACTCACATCTGTTTCCCGTCAGGCCGCCTTTGCCGGTAAGGCGCCCATCTTTTTCCCGAACAGCATCCAGACTACGGACAAGGAACCGGCGCTCTGGGCGCAGTTTTGGGCGGACCATGGCTACGCAACCAATCAGGTCGTGACCATCAAGGGGTTGGGTGATGGCAGACTGGAATCAGTGTCGGAAGCGCTCTCGCATCCACAGGCAAGGATCGCCGGGCTTGTCGTCGACAAGGTCGACAAGATCATGCACGGGATGGAAATGGGCACTGCCGGGATGCACAACCAGGTGGGCCAGTGGGCTAAACAACCCTATCTCAGCGCCCTCCTTGATCTGCTCCTGGATCGTGGATTCCGGGTCTATTTGACTTCGGATCATGGCAACATTGAGGCGGAAGGGTGTGGCCGTCCGGCCGAAGGGGCTGTGGCGGATCTGCGCGGTGAAAGAGTTCGCATTTATCCAGACGAGGTCCTTCGATGTCAGGTGAAGGAACGATTTCCAGCCGCGCTGGAATGGGACCCCATTGGCCTTCCCGAGGACTGCCTTGCCCTTTTGGCTCCCCCGCGGCAGGCATTTGTTCGAGAGACAGAACACACCGTCTGCCACGGCGGCATTTCCATCGAAGAACTCATCGTCCCTCTGGTCCAGATCGAAAGGAGGGGTGAATGACACAAAGAACAGGCCAGAACCATCAGGCGGGTCGGGACCGCCGTGGACAGGTCGGATTTAGTCAGCGGGTGCGTCTGGAATGGCTTGAGCAGACAACCAACCTGATCCTCGCGGGGAACGACAAGTCTGAGGTCAATGATGTCCTGCAGGAACTTCTGAAGGACAAGGTCTCGGTCGGAGGGCAGGCCGAGCGAGGCAATCGTGAAAAGATCATCACGATTCTCCTGAAGACATGGGTAACGGTTCCCAGCGAACTCAAACCCCTGCGCGACGACGGGCTGGATCTGCTCAAGTGTGTTCCTCTATCCGACCATCTGGCCATCCATTGGGGCATGGTGACGGCAGTCTATCCGTTCTGGTCAGAAGTAGCGATACAGGTGGGCCGGCTCTTGAGGCTTCAGGGATCTGCGGCCGCCGCACATGTCCAGCGCCGGGTCCGCGAGCAATATGGTGAGCGGGAGACCGTTTCGAGGGCAGCCCGCCGGGTATTGCGCTCCTTTCTGGATTGGGGCGTTCTACAGGAGAGCGGCTCTAAAGGTATTTACAGCTCCGGGACAACTCTCTCGATCGAAGACCCGGGACTGATCGCTTGGTTGACCGAGGCCGCCCTTCATGCCCACGCCAACGGCTTGGCCCCGTTGAAAGATCTGATTGAAAGTCCAAGCTTGTTCCCTTTCCGAATCAAACCGATTCACGCCGAAATCCTTGCGGCTTCATCCTCGAGACTCGATATGCTCCGACATGGGCTGAACGACGACCTTGTGATGTTGCGAAAGCCTTTGTGAAGGGGACCTAATGAACTCGACAGAAATTCAGGAGTTGACTCGGGACAGCGCCTTTTGCGAAGAACCGATCCCGAGCTTTTCGGCAATACGGACAAGGTCTGCAAGGGACTGGGCGCCCATCTTCTGCATCGCCTGGGCACGGTGAACCTTGTCAGGACTTCATTGTGCATGTCGTTCAAAGTACAGGCTGAAAAAATTCTTTGTCCGCTGATGATAGTTGGACCGTGTGCCGGATATCTGCTGGTAAAATATGTCGGCTACCGCTTTGATTCCGATGAGATCAAAGAGCCGCTTGACGCTCTTTTCATTTCCATAATTCAATACGGCCTCCACAAGCGCAGCGACGCTGATATTGGCCCTTTCTTCCGGCCTTATCCCCCAGAACAGTGATCTATTTTCCTGAATAAATGCTTCAAATTCTGAATCATGCGTCATTGCTGTCCATGCTCCTTATTGTTAGCCATATTACATTTTATTTTATGTTGATTTCGTGGATACCTCAAGGAAAATGCGAGATCTTGTCGCAGGGATCATCTTACGGGATGCCCTTCCCCTTTCCCGTTGTACGCTGACATGGACAGCCGGTCCTTATCTGGGCAGCGCAGTTCCTCTTATATCGGAATTCCAGTCCCCCGGTGGGTTACAGCGCAAAAGGCCGCGCCTGACCCACCCTGCGAAAATAGCCATGTGGGAGCGGCTTCCGAGTCCCGCTTCGGGCGGGATGGCAAGATGCCACTCACACAGGATTGGGACTTCAAGGTTTCTTCACAATGACAATTGCTGGCTCGACAATGCTTTGGTTGACAAAAACCAATTTCTCCGATACTATTCAAAAAAGTAGGAATAATTTAGAAAAAGGAGGAAAGGATGGAATCCGTTATAACAAAAAAGGGACAGGTGGTCGTCCCTGTGTCACTGAGAAAGAAATATGGCATCACATCCGGCACACGAGTTGTCTGGATTGACACCGGAACGGTTATCAAACTGATCCCCATCCCGGAAGACCCTGTAGCCGCCCTGCGCGGCTGCTCAAAGGGGGAAGACCTTTCCGTAAGCCTTCTGAGGGACAGAAAGGAGGACGCAGAACGTGAAAACGGATCTCTATCTGCCTGATACATCGGCTGTTCTTACCCTGATGGACGGCGAGGAAGGGGCTGACCTGGTCGAAGATATCCTCCGGACCAGAGAGATCTTGTTGCCCGCACTGGTTCTCTTTGAGACCTATTACAAAAGCATCCAATATCGTGGCATGGAGGTGGCGGAATTGCGGTATGCCACGCTGAAGAGCATACGGGCCACACATGTATCGGAACTGACCGAACCGGTCCTTCTGAAAGGGGGCGAATTCAAGGCTCGGCATCAGATATCCCTGGCGGATGCCATCATTGCAGCCTATGCCTTCGTTCATCATGCCACGCTGGTCCATAAAGACCCTGAGTTTGAAGCCCTTACGATGGTCAATCAGATGAAGCTTCCCTATAAGGGGGATGAAAAAACGAACGAAGGGAGAAGTTAGGTGATATTGAGCTTTGTTCCGAGTAGGGTTAGTTGGTAGCGGAACGGATCCCGAGTTTTTCGGCAAGCCGGACGAGGTCTGCAAGGGACTGGGCGCCCATCTTCTGCATCACCTGGGCACGGTGAACCTTGACGGTTTTTTCAGTAATCCCAAGGTCATAGCCGACCTGCTTGTTAAGCATGCCGCGCACCACAAGCCTGAAAACCTCTCGTTCCCGAGGCGTTAATGTATCGAGCCTGGCGTGAAGGGTTTTCATTCGTTCCCTCTTTTGCCGCAGGCGGCCATGTCTGGCAATTGCCCGGGAAATGACGCTCAGGAGTTCATCGTCTTTGAAGGGTTTCTGCAGGAAATCCATGGCGCCGGCCTTCATGGCCCGGACGCTGTCAGGGACCGTGCCGTGGCCCGTGATGAAGATGATGGGGATGAAAATGCCCTTTTCAGTCAGGCGGTCCTGGAGTTCGAGACCGCTCAGCTCAGGCATCTTGATGTCGAGGACCAGGCACCCAGGCACATCGGGATGGTCGAAATCCAAGAATTCGAGGGCCGAGGCGAAGGTCATGGCGTTATAGCCAACCGATCGCAGCAGACGCTCCAGGGCCTTTCATATGGACGGGTCGTCGTCGACTACGTAAACAAGGGGGTTTTCTTCTGTCATGCCGGATCTCCCTGGTATGCCGGCAGCGTAAAGGCAAAAGTGGCGCCGCTTTCCGGATTGTTTGAAGCCTCCAGGGTCCCGCCGTGGGCCTTGATGATCGTCCGGCTGATGGCAAGTCCCATCCCCAGCCCCTCCGATTTGGTGGTGTGAAAAGGCTCGAAGAGACGACCCATGGCGCTTTCGTCGATCCCGGTCCCAAAGTCGGTGACAGATACTCTCACGGCCCTGTCTTCCTGGATAGCCGTTTTAAGGATGAGTTTACGCCGATCGGGAGGCGTATTCTTCATGGCGGCCGCCCCGTTGAGAATCAGGTTGATAATCACCTGCTGAAGTTGGATCCGGTCGCCCAGGACCGGCGGCAAGGCCGGGAAAACCTCCGCATCGATCACCAATTCCCGCAGGAGGGAGTCGGCCCTCAGCAGGGACAGGACATCTCGAATCAAGTCGTTCAGGTCTAACACTGCAAAGGCTGCCGCTTCCCTTTTCAGCAAGGCGCGGATCTTGCGAATGATATCGCTGGCCCGGGTATCGTCCCGAATGATGTCTTCCAGGATCTGA
>CAYLJZ010000102.1:0-7017 GCA_964384085.1 uncultured Desulfobacteraceae bacterium | reverse complement strand
CATTTTTGTGATGCAGGGACTGTCGCTCCCTACTCAAGAGGTCAGAAAAGGGCTGGTCCAGTACCGGCTGCACATGGCCATTCAGGTCTTTATCTTTGTGTTTATCCCGGCACTGGTTTATGGCGCGCTGGTCCTGTCATGGCGACTCTTTCCCTATGATCTCTATATGGGGTTCCTCTTTCTGGCCGCGGTTCCCACCACCATCTCCACATCCATCGTCTTCACCACCGAGGCAGGGGGGGCCACTGCTGTGGCCCTCTTCAATGCCTCCCTCTCCAATGTGCTGGGTGTATTCCTCGTGCCTCTGTGGGTTTCTCTTCAGGTTTCTCAGAAAACGCCCATCCCGCCTCTGGGCACCCTCATCTTTGAGATCATGCTCATTATCCTCCTCCCTTTTGCCCTGGGCCAGGTTGTCAGAATCTGGGTGAAACCCTGGGCCGATGCGCATAAAAGGGAGATGTCCAAGGCCAGCATGGTCCTGATCCTCCTCATCGTCTATGCCGCCTTCTGCAATTCGGTGAAGAGCGACATCTGGCGGTCATTGAAGACGCACGAGATTTCCCTGGCATTTGCTTCCACCCTCGTTCTCCTCCTCCTGGTGATGCTGGCCGGCCGCCTTTGGTGGAGAACAGCGGGATATGAAAAGGCAAACGGCATCGCCTTTTTCTTCAGCGCCACGCAGAAGGCAATCTCCACGGGCGTGCCCATGGCCTATGCCATCTTCGAATCGAGCCAGATATCGGTTGCCCTGGTCATCCTGCCGCTCCTCTTCTACCACCCCCTACAGCTTCTACTGGGAAGCTTTATTGTGGGGAGGCTCAGCAGGAGATGAGAATGATTCCGTATCCCTGCTTCGGCACGTATGGGTGATTTTTAATCTTTGCTCAAATAGGTCAAGTAAGGGATAACAGCATCGTTTTTGCTCGCTGAGGTCCCGTCGTAGGTGATGGAAACGATGGGGACTCCGGTCTTTTTCTCTATACCCTTCGCCATTGCCTCGGTAACGAGTGACGGGCAACAGAATGCAGGACTTGTTTGAACAAACAGCGAAACATCCGGGTAATGTTTCTTGATATAAAATATCTTCAGAAGGTTGTCTATTGATTCGCCCGTGTGCTCGATCCTGACATGATAGTTGGAGAGGATGTGTTCAGGCCTTTCGGTGTAGTGACGCACTGGGTTTTTGAGAATTTTGCCGAAGTACTTCTCATATACCTTTTCCATTCGGGTTACGGTGGCCAGCAATGCCTTTGAAGACAGCACCTCCATATAACGTCCCTCAAAAAACCACTTCTTGAGATAGGCCCGGGCGATCATCTGCACATAGGTGCTGTAGGGGGTCACGATGACCTCGCCGTTGTGCCTTTCGATAAAACGAATGAGATCCTGGTTCATCACATCATTGTCCCGCACGTACAGGTCACCAAAAATTGCGACCTTGGGTTTGGGATTCTGTGCGGGGGATGTCGCGATGCGTTGAAAAGAGGAGATCGCGTGGGCCAGGGCCTCCTCTTTGGATCGATTTCCGAGAAAGGCATCGACCAGGATATCCACGCCTTCTTTGACCACTCGATCCGTGTTGCCGTTTTCCTTTTCATAGGGCCTGATCCTGCATCCGATTTCTCGAATATAGCCTCCGAACATATATGCAAAATAGGTGTTAATGGGGAGCCGCAGCGAGACATCCATGAATGACATGGTCCCTGCGTAGACCCCCGCCTTCTCCATTCCCTTGCCATAGGAATGTAGGAGTCGCTTCAGGTGATGGGGGAACAACCCGATATTGCATGCGATCTGTGACGAGACCATCCAGAGGAGCGTTTTTTCAGGATCCAGATCATGGGTCTTCACATAATCGACAAATTCCTGTGCAATAATGTTGAGAGGAATACATTGACCTGTATTGTAACGAAGGCTTTCCCGAATGCTTGTTTCGGATTCGTCCATCAATCGGACGTCGATTCCCTCTCTTTCAAGATTTGCAACCATGAATTTCAGCGTGATGTCGTCCCAGTTGGGAATAATCAGGGTCTTGCCGGAGATGCTCTTTTCCTTCATCGGAAAAAGTGACGGACTGTAAACCGGGGTCTGGTTGGGAGACGTCGCGGAAAAGTGATTTTGAAAAGATCGAACGCCGGCCTCGATCCGTGTCTCATACCCGACGCTCGACGCGTGTTCGTCCAACTGAAGGATGAGGTAGGGCTTCTCATGGGCCTCCATAATCTTCTTGAAATAGTCTATGGCAAAGGAATCCGGTGAGCATCTGAAGGAGGTCACCAGGACCGGGTAGACCCCCCGGGAGAGGGCAACGACCTGGGCTACCTTCAGAATTTCCGATGCATAATGCCAGTGTATCTCGTCTACGAGCTTTCGTACCGGTTTTACCTCTTCACCGGAACAGGGCACCATATCCTGAAAGAAGACTCGAATACCCAGCGACGCAAACATGTCGGGAATCCCCTTGTTCATGAAACGGGAGAGAATCGTGTAGGGCCTTCCCAGCAGGACCACGCACAGGTCCTTTCGCTGTCGCGACTCCCTTTCGTATACCTCCGTCCACTGTTTGAGACAGGACGCTTTGTATTCACACGCCCTGTCATAGGCCCTCGAAACATCGAGGAATCCAATGCAGCCCCCTGTAAGGGGTTTCAGCATGGAAAGGAGTTCGATTTTTGTATGGATCATACCGTGAAGCGAATGAACAAGGGGGGTAAGAAGCCTTTCCCCCGCCTTGCCATCTCCTGAAACGGAAACCACGGAGGGTGCAAACTGCGTGTAGTAGCAATATTGTCGCCGAACCCCTTTTTCATCGGCCTTTTTCTCCAGATAAAAAGGAAGAAAAACGTAGTCAGATCTCTCCATCAAATAATGGACATGCCCGTGAAGGGCTGCCATGGGGGCACAAAATTCAGCGTTGGCAATATGCTTTCCTTCTTTCAGGGCATCACTGTAATTTTCACTTGTCTCGGTCTGGATGGAAAGCTCATCAAAAAACTTTTTCCAAAACGGAAGGTCTTCATAAAGGTGAAGGGCCGCAGGGAGGCCGATGGTGATCTTCTCGGAATACTCCCGAACCTTTTCTGTGGAGAAAATCCTTTTTCTCTCTTTGAGCAGATCGAAGCCGGATAGATTTTTATTTACATAGCGCTGTGTATCATATTCCCTGCCGCACAGAAACCCGAAAGCAACCTTTTCACCTCCCACGTCGGCCACGGTGATTTTGCAGTGATTGGTGCACAGGTCACACGTTTCCGAGGTTACGTGAATCGATTTTTGATGCAGGGAAATTCCCCGGAACCGGGTTTCCCCGATGCCCTGGTCCAAAAGGATGAGGGCGCTCCCCAATGCTCCGGTTAAATGGCAGTATCTGGAGACGTGAATCGGTTTTCGAAGCCGTTGCTCAAAGGCCGCCACAAGGGCTCTGTTTTTTGCCGTGGCCCCCTGGAAGAAGATGGTGTTTCCAATGTTCCCTTCAATGGCTACTTTTGTGAGATAGTTTTCCCTGATGGCATGGAGTACGGAGGCCAGCACCTCATTCACGCTGTAGCCTACAGAGAGGTAATGGTTCATGTCCCTTTCCATAAAAACCGTGCACCTGTCGCTGACAATGGGCGACCTCCGTCCCTCGGCTCTGGAGGAATAGTCCGCCAATGGGCATCCCAGCTTTCGGGCCTGTTCCTCGATAAAGCTCCCGGTTCCCGCGGCGCATACGTTGTTCATGATGGAGAAGGTGACTCGGCCGTTTTTGAGGGTGGTAAACTTTGAATCCTGCCCGCCGATCTCGATGATGGTGTCCACATTCGGATCGATCTCGCAGGCGGCCCTGGCGTGGGCCGTGATCTCGTCAATGACGACATCCGCTCCGATGATCTTCCCCGCAAATTTTCTCCCCGACCCGGTCGTTGCCGCGCCCCTGATTTGCAACCCAATCTTCTTGTTTTCAGCCATATGATCGATGGATGAAAAGAGTCTTTGAACCGCTGCCACCGGTCTCCCGGCGGTACTTGTGTAAAACCCGGCCAGGACCCTGCCCTCAGTGTTCAGGAGAACAGCCTTGGTGCTTGTGGACCCGATATCCACACCCAGGACCACCTCGTCGTTAAATAAAGGGGTCAGGGTTTCATACAATTCCACCTCTACAGGAGATGAAACACTGTCATTACATGCGGTATACTCGTATGTTTCGACACCGCCGAACGCTGGATACTCGGAAAGGGTAAGGGTTAGCGGGGCATGAAAATACCTTTTCTGAACGGTTTCGCGACGCAGCATCTGATCTGCCGATGTAACGCCCGAAGCCTCGTCTCCGCGTCCCTCGGCAAGCATGAGGAATGCTGCGCCGATGGCCCCATAACAGCCTGTTTTGTCAGCAATGATTTCCCTTCCACTCATGGATCGAATGTGCTGAACCACCGCCCTGTTTCTCGATACGCCGCCGGTGAAGATGATCGGATTGAACAGCACCCTGTCTACGGAAAGCGTGTCCACGATATTTTTTGCAAGCCCATAGCAGAGCCCGTCACAGATCTGCTCCAGGGTATATCCTTCCTGCTGGGCGTGGACCAGGTCAGTCTTGGCAAAAACAGCGCACCTCGAGGCAATTTTCGGCACGCTATCTCTGTTGCTGAAGGCCTTCTCCCCCAACGCCTCTGCACTTTCGAGATTCAGACGTCGGGCCTGTTGATCCAGAAAACTCCCTGTCCCGGCCGCACATGATGTATTGGTCCTGAAACTCCGGTATCGACCGTTCTGGTCAAAACCGATCAGGCCGAACGCCTCGCCGCCGACAATAAGAATAGCGCCGATTTCCCGGTGAAAATGACGGGCGGCCTCAATGATGGCCACCCGGTTGTCGTATCGGCGGCCTGTCTCGAAGACGGAAGGGGTTGAAGATGTGGCTGCGATGCCGCAAATCCGGCCCAAATCGAAATCATCCATCATTCTGGTGAAGGTTTCCGCGATATTGCCGTGATGAAATAGATAGGCGGTTTTACAGATGTCTTTTTCGGGAGTGATTTCAGCCACCGATATGGCAACAGACCCAACATCGATTCCAAGGAGATTCGAATTAGCTTTCATGTGACTCCCGGTCGTCATCGAAAACATATCCCACGGATCGAAGGCTTTTAAAATAGAGGGGTTTTCTGGGGTCAGGCTCAAAATACTTCCGTAATCTGACAATGAAATTGTCCACTGTCCGGGTGGTGGTTCCGCCGGTGTATCCCCAGCCGATTTCCAGGAGCTTCCTCCTTGAAAGGGGCCTTCCGCGGTTGAGAATAAACAACCTCAAGAGCCTGGCTTCCTGTTCGGTCAGGGTCATATGACCGGACGGTCCATGGGCTTTCAAGGTCTGAAAATCGATCCTGCTATCCCCGAATGTGTAGATCCTGGGGAGTGACGACATGCCCTCTTCTCCTGAATCGGACCCCTCCTGAGACCAGGCCCCCCGGGTCAGGAGCCGATCGACGCGTAGGAGAAACTCATCCAGATTGAAGGGCTTGACCAGATAGTCGTCCACACCGTACGAAAAGCCTTTTACTCTCTCATCGGGATCCCCTCTGGCGGACAGAATCAGGATCGGCATCCGTTCGTCCTCAAGGCGAATCTTTCGAAGCACCGACAGCCCGTCAATCTCCGGGAGCATAATGTCGAGCACAATCAGGTGAGGCCGCCATTCCTTCCAAGCTTGCAGGGCCGCGATTCCGTCCGCCGCAATCATCACATCACACCCTTTGAGCGACAGATTCAGCTTCAGCCCCTCGGCCAGGTGTGTCTCATCTTCCACTACCAGGATTCGTTTTTGAGGGGTTTCACCCATGGCATTCCTCATTTGGCTCAACTGTCACATTTTTCAAGGGGAGAATCAGGGAAAAGACAGAGCCCCCTCCATTCCCTTTTGATTCGGCCGTCATGCTTCCCCGGTGAAATCGGGCGATGCTCTCAACCAGATGGAGTCCGAGCCCGCTCCCTTTGGCCGACATATCGTCGGAGCTTCCGATCTGGTAAAATTTTTTAAAGACCTTTTTGAGTTCGGACCTGGGCAACCCGATGCCGTTGTCTGCAAACCGGATATACAATCTCTTTCCTTTGGGTTCGAAGGTGATATCCAGGCGGGGGGCACTGGATTTGTTGTACTTGATGGCATTGGTGAACAGGTTCATCAGGAGTATCTCAATCAAGGTGGGACGAACCGGGTGTGAAAAGGAGCGGCCTGAAGGATGATGAATGCGGATATCGCACCCGTCGAAGAGGTGATGGTGCTTCTCATAAAACTCCTCAACCATGCGAACGAGATCCTTCCTTATGAGTTCTCCTTCGTAGATCTTGCTCTCGATTTTTGCGAGGTCCAGGATGCGGTTGATGGTATAGGTCAGCCGGTCCGCATCCTGAACCATGTAGCCGATATACTTGAGCTGATCTTCCCGAGGAAGCTCATATTTCCGAAAGGTCTCCAGATACAGTTTTAATGAAGTGACCGGGGTCTTCAGTTCGTGGGTAAAATTGTTGATAAAGTTACGCTGGAGGCGGTAAAGCTGGAACGTCTTTTGGTTGTAGACAAAGATGATGAATATGCCGATCAAAATGATCCCCACAAGGATGGAAAGCACCATGATCACCATCCAGGCCTGGGGGGTCAGAACCTGATCGGGATCGATCTCGGCCCTTTCGATGACCCTCTTCAGCCCTGAGCTGACCTCCACATACCAGTAAATATAGAGAACAAGAGACAGGGTCACCGCGGCAACAGAGCCGATGAAAATAAGAATCGGATGAACAAACCACTTTGATTGACGCATTGCCGACAACCCTGAAATGAGCCGGGACGATCCTCCCGGCTGCATGGTTAGCGAGTATATGGCAGACTTTTCAGCCATAATTCTATTCCTATGAAGGCATGAACTCAACCATTAAAATCCGGTCAATCTTTCTTGTGGGGCGGGCCTTTTGTTCCGATAAAACCCTGGTAAACTCCCTTTTGCGTAACTGTTTAGTATTTTGATGGAAACGATGACAACA
>CAYLJZ010000101.1:0-7077 GCA_964384085.1 uncultured Desulfobacteraceae bacterium | reverse complement strand
AGCCTTACCTGAACCGTTAAGTTAATGACATTAAGATGGAACTGATCATTCGGGCTCAGCAAAAATTCCAATCGGGCTGCAGGACGAACGGGAGCCAACTGTTCGACAGCCCATTGCGCCCCATGTCACATGCGCATCTGGCGCCGTATCCGCTGTACATCCTCGGGGGTGGGGGAAAACGGATAGTTGCGCATATTCGGCCCTGGCCTGGAGTTGGCATAGGGGCGGTTGCACGCCACATCGCCGTCATAGCCCTCGCAGCCGCTGGTGCGAAAGGGCTCTCCGGAATCGATGAGATCATTTAAAATCGTCTGATCCAGGCCGAAGTCGAGGATCTTTCCATCGGGGGTGTAGGAGAACGTTGCTGCGGTAGAAATCCGATGGTCGATAAGATGCCTGGCAAGCTCAATGCGGCGGTACTGATCCAGTGGAGGGGGCTCCATATGGGCCAGGGCCGAGTCCTGCTCGGGAAAAAACGAAAAGAGGTGGGTGCGGCCCCCCATATCCCGCACCGCCTGAATGGCCTGCGCCATCTCTTTTTCGGTCTCGCCCATCCCCACCATAAAATGAGACCCTGCATTCCACTCGCCGAATATGTCGACGGCGTCGGCCAGACACTGCCAGTAGCGGTCCCATTGATGGGGCCCGTTGACCCCCTTTCCACGGTATCGGTCGAACAGTTCAGGCGTGGCAAGATCGATGGCCACGCCGATCATGTCTGCGCCTGCATCCTTGAAATCCAACAGGTCCTGCCGCTTCAAGACCGTGGGTGCGATGAGGAGAGAGACCGGGATATCCACGGCCGATCTCAGTCGCTGGCACACCTCGATGGTATGGGCTACGGCACGCTTTCGAGTGACCATGGAGATGCAGATCCGTTTGACGCTCTCCTTTCTCTCCACGAGTCGATCGATAATCTCTGCCAATGGGTAGGTAGGCCAGGTGACACGAATGAAGCTCTTTCCGCTGTAGGCGCCGGGGCGTCTGCTGGAAAGTCCGCAATAGGCGCACCGTGCCAGGCACCCGTCGGGATAGGTCAGAAGCAGGTTAATGCAATAGAGCCTCGCGTTTCGATAAAAAAGCCCGCGCTTGAATCCGAGGGTCATGGCCGCGGCCAGGCTCATCCGAAGATCGCCAGGACTTTCCATGATCCTTTCTTCTCCCTCTGTCACGTTTTTCCTCCTGTACCCTGAACCTCTGAACCTTAATCCTTTGAATCTGCTACCCTTCACCAGCAAGACTGGGAAAAATCGGCCCCGACTGAACAGCAGGTGCGTTGATACCGGATCTCCAGACCCAGTTCTCCGGCCCTTTCGATGACCGCATCCGACGGAAGGGCCATTCGGTTGACGCCCCCTTCGAGGGCCAGAAGCTCGATCTCTTCATCTCCCCGCGTTCTGGCGCACCCGAGGCTCATGCGGACTTGCGGCATTCGGCGTCTTGCCTCGACGATGATCTCAGCCACCTCCTGGGCATGGGGCGTGTGGACCCCCTCAAACGGCGTCCCTCGAATGGCCATGAGGGAGACGATCACCAGTTGTTCGACCTGAAAACGGGCGATCATCTCGATGGCCTTCAGCTCGCTCTTCATCTTTCCCCGATTGAGACCGCAGATGACATGGGGCACCATGGGGAGGTCCGACCGGTTCAATGCCTCCAGGGTCGAGAGGATGCGGGAGATGCCGAAATCCACATGACAGACCGTCTGATAGGTCTCATCGTCGCCGACCACATCCAGAAGGGCCTGGTCCACCCCTGCCTCTTTCAGGGCCATGGCCGTATCCAGGTCCAGAAGCCCGCAATGGATGGAAACGTAGAGACCGGTCTCTTCCTTCACCCTTCGAATGGCCGGGATAAATCGTGGCCAGGGGAGCCGGCCGTTCCGGTCGCACCCGCCGCTGATCAAAACCCCCAGGCACCCCTTGTCCGCAAACCGCCTGCACGTCTCGATCAGCGCGTCTGAAGACGGGGTCGCGGGCATGGGTTCCAGTATCCTGGCCTGACAGTGATCGCACATGAGGGCGCAGTGGGCCCCGGTGATGGAGATCCCTGGATAGGCCCCTTTGAGCCCGTTGTAGGAGATCATTCCCGGCAGATAGAAGGTGATCTGTTTCCCGAAGTGGGTCCAGGACAGCTCCCGGGCCATTCGAAGTCTATTTTCAAGCGTTGTCATGGCAGTTGCCCCTCGCCTCTCTTTTCCGTGGTGAACCGGTCCGGCGCCTCCTGGAAATATTCTCGAAAGGCGATCCAGCAGTAGGGGAGCGCCTCCGATAATCGATCCCAGTGCCTTTCAACGAGCCTTCGGCGCTGGTCTCCCCGTTCCAGGGTCTCCCCCATTTCCTCCTTCAGTTCCTCCTCATATCCCTGAATCGACGAGAGATCCCCGGTTCTGACGGCCTCAACCGCCCACTTCCCGGCCATTCGTCCGGCCAGAAGGGCGTTGCTGATCCCGGCCCCGGTGATGGGGTGGGCATGTCCTGCCGCATCTCCTGCCAGCATCATATTTCCCTGAACCAGCCGCTCAAGGGGTGCAGCAGGTATCCATCCGAACATTCTTTTTCGAGGGGCGCCTCGAATCTTCCCTTCATGGACCAGCCGACCGACAAACCAGTCGAGAGTGGCTTTGAGCGCGCCTCGGGGGAGATCTCCGGCCATGGCAAGTCCCACATTGGCCTCATCCCCCCGTGGAAAGACCCACCCATACGCCCCGAATATGGCGGGATGGAAGCATACATCGGTGTGGTCCATCGGGCCGGCCAGCGGCATGCGGACCTGTATTCCCGGAATCACGCGGCGAAGCCGAACGCCCATCCACCCCGCTACGGCAGAGTGGGGCCCATCCGCGCCGATGATGACCCTGGGCCTGATTCGAATAACGCCGCCTCGGGACTGTCTCAGGACAACCTCTCCGTTTTCATTGGAAAGAACCCTCACGCCTGTGCGAACCTCGGCGCCATTCTCTCGGGCGCACTCGGCCAGACGCTGGTCAAAGAGATCGCGCCGAATGACGAGGCCGGGGGCCTTGGTTTCCCTGGTGTCCCCGTTCGGCAGGAGGGTCCGCATGGCCTTTACCGATTGGACCACGAATCCGCGATCCCTGAAGGGAAGCTCTCCCAAGAGCGCCCTGGGGATGTATTCGGCGCACCGGACAGGGACCCCGATCACCTCCCGACGCTCTGCCGCCAGGACCCTGGCTCCCAATCCGGCAGCGGTCATCGCTGCGGCGCTCCCGGCAGGTCCGGCCCCCACCACCAGTATGTCGTAATCCCTCCTGTTTAACATACCGTCGGTTCCGTCTCATCTATCTTCACATTCAACACCATGTTGAGGAGGTCCAGATTCACATGGGTCTGGCTTCCGAATTCTCCGGCATAGGCCTCTTTGGCCTGGTCCAGCTCGTAACAGGTGGTGTTGTCGATATCCAAAAGGATACCGGGGAGTCCCGCTTTTTCAAAATCGTCCACGTGCTTGGTAAAAAAAGGCTGGCAGCAGCACCCGATAAAGGCCTTCACCCCCCTGGCCTTCATGCGCCCCAGCTCGTGGATCAGGTCCTCGAAACTGACAATGCAGATCCGCTTCATGTGTCTCATCCTGCCGAGGGTCCAGGCCGCGCCGATGGAGCACTTGCCGCACGCCTTGCATCCCTTTTTGTGTCTCAGGTTGCAGCCCATATCCTTGGAACAATAGGGGAGAAGGAGCACGGAGGGCTCCCGTCTCAGGACATCCTCAAAGGAGCCGTTGGTCACGGAGATCAGGTTGCAGTATTCGAGGGGGATGCCGTACCTGGCGATGGCGATTTTCTGAAGCACCTGGTCTACCGGCTTCAGGAAGTCGTCACAGGACATCCCCGGGACCCGAATAAGCCCCTCTTCAAAAAACCTGCGAATGATGCCGTCAAGCTCGTCTTTCTTGAGCCTCGCCCCCCGCAACCGGGACTCCATGTCAAAGAGCGCCCGAGTGGGAAACGAAAGAAAGTCCCCTGTAATCAGAATGTCTCTGACGCGGTTTCGTTGAAGGTCCGCCGCAAAGGTGAACCGGACCAGACCATCGTCGTTCTTGTACGCTGACTGAACCACCTCATGGCGGGCCGCCGGTGTCCGCACCCGGTCGATCCATCGCTTAGACTGGTAATAGGGGAGCTTTTCTTCGAAAAGCCGGACTTCCGCCTCTGTCAGCCCCCCCGGTTCCAGCCGAATCCCCAGATGCTCTGAAAATCCGGTTCGAATGGCCTCCTTGACGGCGTCCAGTCCCGGGACATACCCCAATTCCCATTTGAGACACGTCACGCGTTCCTTTACTGAATCGATTTCCTTTGCCTTCAGCTTTTCCACCGGGATCCGCAGGCTCTTGAGCATGGAGTCCACATCAAAGTCGGTGAGCATGGTTCCCTGAAAAAGAAAGGCGTCATCGGATTCGGTTCCGCCCGTGCCGGATATTTTTCTCCCGTTGATCTCGATATCATTGCGGGGCCTGAATGACGATTCGAGGCCCAGGCGCTTCAAGGCGATGATCACGGGCTCGCACAGCCGCCTGAACAGGCGATCGTTGGGCATTTTCACGCCAAAAAAGGCCTTGTCGCAGATCACCTCCCAACCGAGCTGACTCTCATCGAAAAAGATAGCGCCCCCGCCCGTCACGCGACGGTTGATGTCAATCCCGTGCTCCAGGCAGTAGTCTACTCGAATCTCCTCTGCAATGGATTGGTGAAAGCCCACCAAGACGGATCGGGGGGAGAACTGGAGGAAGTGGATGGTATTGGGGGTCTTTCCCTGACCCTTCAGCTCTACCAGGGTCTCATCCAGGGCCATGTTCTCCGCTGCCGTCATGGGAGGCGTATCGAGAAGTCGCCAGGTTTGCATGGGTTACCGTGAAAATGGGTCAGGGTTCAAAGATTCGGAGGTTCAGGTGAAGCTTCTGGCAAAAGGGTTATTGAACGGTGCCGGTGGCCGCTTTTTTGGCGTGTTCGTCTGGGTCCCTTTGCGCTGCTGGGGACTCGCAGCTTTTCCAGCCTTTTCGAGTTTCCGCCCGGCCTCCTGTTTCATGGAGAGGCTGATCCGCTTTCTCTCCAGATCCACCTCCAGGACCCTGACCGTCACCTGCTGATGGACCTTCACCACCTCATTGGCGTCTTTGACAAAGCGGTCCGCCAGTTGACTGACATGCACCAGGCCGTCCTGGTGAACACCGATATCCACAAACGCCCCGAAGGCGGTCACATTGGTGACCACGCCCGGAAGGGTCATGCCTGGCTCTACATCCTCTATCTTTTCAACCCCCTCCTTGAACGTGAAGATCTCGAACTGCTGACGGGGGTCCCGGCCGGGTCTGGCCAGTTCGGCCAGGATATCGGTCAGCGTCGGGATCCCCACGGTCTCGGTTACATACCGGTTCAACTCGATCCGATCCCGAATGGCCTCCCGTGTCAGGAGATCGGCCACCCCGAGGCCAAGGTCCAGGGCCATGGCCTCCACAATGCCGTAGGATTCGGGGTGGACCGCACTGGCATCCAGAGGATTCTCCCCGCCTCGAATGCGGAGAAACCCTGCGGACTGTTCAAAGGCCTTAGGTCCGAGACGGGGGACTTTTTTGAGTTCCTCCCTGGAGGGAAAGGCGCCGTTGGCGTTGCGATGGGCCACAATGTTTTTGGCCAGTTGGGGGCCCAGACCCGATACATAGGCCAGGAGCTGCTGGCTCGCCGTGTTCACCTCCACGCCCACCCCGTTGACGCAGCTCATGACCACATCGTCCAGGCTCCGCTTGAGGGCCGGCTGGTTGACATCGTGCTGGTACTGACCGACCCCGATCGATTTGGGATCGATCTTCACCAGTTCGGCCAATGGGTCCATGAGCCGCCTTCCAATGGATACGGCCCCTCGATAGGTCAGGTCCAGATCGGGGAATTCCTCTCTGGCCGCATCCGATGCCGAATAGATGGAGGCCCCGCTCTCATTAACGAGCATTACCGGGATATCGACCGAAAGGGGGAGGGATCGAATAAATGTCTCAGTCTCCCTTCCAGCGGTTCCGTTTCCGATGGCAATGGCCTCCACTTCGTAGGCCTCCACCAGCCTTTGGACCGTCTTCTCCGCGGCCTCTCTGGCCTCCGCCGACTTGAACAGGAAGATGGTTTCTGTATGGAGGAGTTTTCCCTGACGGTCGAGACAGACCGCCTTGCAGCCGGTTCGAATCCCCGGGTCCATGGCCATGACCCGTTTCTGCCCGAGGGGAGGGGCCAGGAGGAGTTCCCTCAGATTCCCTGCAAATACCCTGATGGCGTCTTCATCTGCCCGTTTCTTGCTGTCGAGACGGGCCTCGGTTTCCATGGAAATGGAGAGAAGCCGCTTGAAGCTGTCATGCACCGCCTCCCTGACCTGCACAGATGCGGCGCCGTCCCCTTTCACAAACATCCCCTCCAGAATGGCCAGGGACTCATCCTCAGGGGGCTCGATTCGCAGGTCGATCACCCCATCGTTCTCTCCTCGGCGCATGGCAAGAATCCGGTGCGAGGGCGAAGTGGACACCGGTTCCTCCCAATCAAAATAATCCCTGAATTTGGCCCCGTCTGTCTCCTTCCCCGGAATTACCTTACAGTAAAAAACCCCTTTTTGCGCATAGAGGGCGCGCAGTCGCTCACGGGCCGTCTGGTCTTCGTTGACCCACTCCGCAATGATGTCCCGGCATCCCGCAAGTGCCTCCTCTGCGGTGGCCACCCCCTTTTCCGGATCGATATATTCGGCTGCGGCCGCGATCGGGTCTGTCTCCTTCGATTGTTCGAAGACGAGGGTTGCCAGGGGTTCGAGCCCCTTTTCCCTGGCTATCGTGGCCCGAGTGCGGCGTTTGGGCCTGAAGGGGAGGTAGATATCCTCCAGCGTGGTCAGGGTTTCGGCAGACAGGATCCGCTTTTCCAGGCCTTCCGTGAGGAGTTCCCGCTCCCTGAGGGATTTCAGGATCGCATCCCTTCGGCTGTCCATGGCCTCCATCTGGGCCATTCCGTCGCGGATCGACGTAATGGCCACCTCATCGAGGGAGCCGGTGACCTCTTTTCGATAACGGGCGATGAAGGGGACCGTATCCCCT
>CAYLJZ010000100.1:0-7132 GCA_964384085.1 uncultured Desulfobacteraceae bacterium | reverse complement strand
TGAAAATACAGTTAACCATGCTCCTCAACGGCCCTGGCCTTAACGAGGTCTGTATATAGTATACTTCACGACAACATCCTCGCCTTTGACCTCTGTTATAGTTATGATGGTATTATCGCTCCCTGAATTCGTTTTCGGGATTGATACATAGAAAAATGGAACCAATATGTCTCTTCCAGGAACATCGTCGGGGATTCCTATCAGGGCTTGGGTTGAGGCGGCGCCGAAAAACACGAACAACAAAACCGGTAAACAAAAAAGCAGTTTCTTCATAATTTTTACCCTCCTTCATGCATAAGGTTAACGATTTGTCTCCACAAGGCTATCCCATGGGAGTTACAACCGAGGAACCAGGCATATAACGCGTTATCAAAGATCACTAACATTCGCCAATAAGGAGATCCACAAAGGTCAACGTCACAAATATTCCAGGGCACAACCAGAGACGCAATCACGTTTACGAGAACCCTCAACAAGGCTATACGAATAAGGCCCCGGCCGAATTTCCGACTTTAGAGCGAGGCGGCTCCGCGACGAAACCAAGTCATGCGGTAACCAACCCGCGAATATCAGGGTGATCAAACGTTGCCACAAGATCCCGTCTCTGCCGGTGCCCTGGGATATTACCCAAAAACCAAACCCCTTTAAAATAGAGGGACAAGAAGAGGTTTTTCCTCTTGACCGCCGACAGCCATATGAGATTTTATATTTTACTGAAACAAGTTGATGGAAGGGTGATTTTATAAGCCAGAAGAATTCTTATTGGATTTTAAAAAAAAGCCCCGAGCAGATAAAAAAGTTATACATTGGAGGCCGTAAGTTAACCAGGCTCCGGAGACAGGAAACCATGATCTCTTCTCAGAAAGTTGAAGTTGTGCTGTTGGGTTGCCCTAACTTACCCTGAATGAATGGGATCCAATCTGAGTAGAATCCAAAAAGGAAGAGATGTCAAGCGGGATTTGAGCTCTAATATACGGGCATCGCAAATTCTGGGTCAGAGGTTGCGTTTTTCCCTTCTTAAAAATGGGGGTTATTCGCACTTCTATAATCTGTGATATCACTTTTCAGAGGGCTGCTTTGAGGCTTGAGATAGTCAGAGGATTATGGCGTTCCGAAATGGGTCGAAACAAGTTGATACCACTCAGCTATATGGCATTATTGCCACTTGCAGATATGAACCACGACTCTGCACTGAGACCGCATTCTGAAGGTCTTCCAGTTTATGGTTAGGGGCCTCAAGATAGTGTGGTCAACCATGGCATGAAGTGGCACCCAATCATCAACCCTCATCACGGCTTCTGCCTCGATTGATTTCTATAGAGTCGCTCAAGCCTCTGAATCGGCATGCCGCCAAGAAATCCCAGGATCATGAGCTGGTTCATGAGGGTTGTACGAATGACGCCCAGATGTCGCCAGCGCCGTGCCGAGGTGATGGCCGCATCGGAAAGCGTGACAATCCTGCCGCGATTGCGAAGGCGACCCATCAGCACGAAGTCCTCCATGATGGGGATGGTAGGGAATCCGCCCATCTCGTCAAAGACCCTCTTTTCGAGAAAGAGACCCTGGTCTCCATATGGCAGTTGAAATACGCGGGACCGAAGGTTTGTGACCCATTCGACAAGGTGCATCACGGCCCTGTCATCATCCGTTTTGAAACTGAACGTCCCCGCTGCTATCGAAGGATCATCCAGGGCCGTGCGAATTTTGTCGGCATACCCCTCGGGCGGGAGCGTATCGGCATGAAGAAACAAGAGAACAGGCCCTCGGGCCGCAGCAGCCCCGGCGTTCTGTTGCAAGGCCCGGCCGCCGGATACCTTCAACACCGTTGCCCCCGAACGGGCCGCAATATCACAGGTAGGGTCATGGCTTCCCCCGTCTGCCACGATCCTTTCGATATCCTCCGATCCGCCAAGGCGATCCAGCAGGCCGCCAATCACACCAGATTCATTCAGGGTGGGGATGATAATCGACACGAGAGACTTTCCCAAAAACAGATCCGAGAAGCGAGGATCGTTGTAAACCCCGGCCAAGTCCTCGGGGCGATCCACATCTGGAAGGGGTGGAAGGTCCGCGCAGGTGAGACCCAGGCGCCGGATGTGGTCGCGCGTCTGCTCATATACGCTTCCGGTTCCCCAATCGACACTCTCAAAGATTCCAGGGAACGGAGCTCTCATCCCAATCAGATAATACCCGCCGTCAATGGCCGGGCCCAGGACGATGTCGTTCGCACGAAGGGCTCGGAGCGAGTGCTGAAGGATGCCGGATGTGATTCCGGGAATGTCCGTGCCGATCAAAACAGCAGACCTGGCGCCTTTTCGAAAGGCCCTGTCAAATGCCCGCTCCATTCGAGCGCCCAGATCACCGGTTCCCTGCGGCAGGTAATGGATGTCTCTCCCCAGCCAATTTTGGAAATTCTTCAAGGAGGCGCCGGTGCAACAGACCGTGATTTCCAGGCGGACTTTGAGGGCTGAGGCATTTTTAAGGTCCCGTGTGACGCCCACTGCATATTCCGTCATTCTTCGATGGAGCCGGGCAGCCCCTTCAGGTCCCAGGGCCGGGATCAGACGCGTCTTGGCCTTTCCCAAAGCAGGGTATCGAGCAAATATGAGGAGATGAGGGTTCCCAAGTGTCATGGCATAACGGTTTTGTGAAAATTCCAGGATTGGTGCAATCCTATCCTATGTTGATGGGTCTGTCCATAAACGCTTCAAAGGAGTCGGCTGTTACGGCTGGCGGTTGGGATCCCGAACCGGATCGCGAGTCCCCCTTGGAAAGGGGTGCCGTCTTTCGGTTTTGTGAGTTTGCAATTTTTCTTCTTGACTTAGCTAAAACCTTTCTATAAATTGATAAATTCATTTTTTGTGGAAAAGGAGCAGTGCGACCAATGAGTGCATATGCAGTCATAAAGACAGGTGGAAAACAGTATCGGGTTGCCAGGGGCGACGAGGTCAGATTCGAACGGTTGCCGGGCGAGGTGGGGGAAACCATTGCCTTTGAGCAGGTCCTTCTGACCGCAGACGGCGAAACGATCGAGGTGGGGAGGCCCTTTGTCGAAAACAGCAAGGTGGTCGGCCGGATTACCCACCATGGCAAGAGCAAAAAGGTCATGATTGTCAAATATAAGAGGAGAAAAGACTACCGCAGAAAAAAGGGCCACCGGCAGCAGTTTACGCTGGTCCGGATCGAAGACATCAACGGGGCCCAGGCGGGGGCTTTAGCGCAAGAGGTACAAAGCAATGGCACATAAAAAGGCAGGCGGCAGCTCCCGTAACGGGAGAGACAGCGCCGGGCAGAGGTTCGGGGTCAAGCGGTATGCCGGCCAGAAGGTCCTGGCAGGAAATATCCTGGTCCGCCAGAGGGGGACCCAAATTCATCCGGGCAACAACGTGGGTCTGGGAAAGGACTATACCCTCTTTGCCCTGATCGACGGAACCGTTGCCTTTGAGCGCATGGGCAGGGATCGAAAAAAGATCAGCGTTTACGCTGCATGATGGTTTTGACCGCAGGCCCCCTGTAGAGCAACCCTATGGTTTTTTTGGATGAAGTGGTCATTACGGCCAGATCGGGAGATGGGGGAAGAGGGTGCGTCAGCTTCAGGAGAGAGCGGTTTATCCCCAAAGGCGGCCCGGACGGCGGTGATGGCGGCGACGGGGGCGATGTCATTGCAAGGGTCAATCGGCAACTCCATACCCTGAGCCATTTCAAGCAGCGCCGGTTTTTCAAGGCTGGAAACGGGTAGCCCGGAAGAGGGAAACAACAGTCCGGCAGCAGCAGCGGGCCTTGCATCATCGAAGTGCCCGCCGGAACCGTCATTCAGGACGACCTCACCGGTCAAATCGTTGTCGACCTTATTCAGGACCATCAGGAAGTCACCCTCCTTCACGGGGGAAAAGGAGGAAGAGGAAACCAGCATTTCGCCACGTCGACCCGCCAGACCCCGCGATTTGCCCAGCCCGGGCTTCCGGGTCAGGAGAAACGGTATCGGCTGACGCTCAAGCTTTTGGCCGACATCGGGTTGATCGGGTTCCCTAATGTCGGCAAATCCACCCTTCTTTCCCGCCTCACCATGGCACGTCCCAAAGTTGAGGATTATCCCTTCACCACCCTATTTCCTAATTTAGGCGTGATCCAATTTGACACTGGCAGGACGCTGGTGATCGCAGACATCCCCGGACTGATCGAGGGGGCCAGCTCAGGCCGGGGTCTCGGGGATCGCTTTCTGAAACATATCGAACGAACCCACCTGCTGGTTCATATCCTGGACATCACCTATGTCCCTGAACAGGACATCCTGGAAGACTTCCTGATCCTTCGGCGTGAAATGGCCGCATTCGCTCCGTCACTCATGGACAAACCCTGTTTTGTTGTTATCAACAAGATGGACCTCCATGGACCGGGATCCCGTGACCCCGCAGCGCTTCGGGATGCCCTTGCGGAAAAGGGAATGGAATCTCTCCCTGTATCGGCATTGACCGGGGAGGGGCTTGACGAACTGAAATGGATGATCCTTCGACAGTGGGAACAGACGACCGCAGTCGCAGATTGAAGGCGACGCGCTAAGGTTCGGGGTAGACAACAGACGTGGAACATGCAACCAGAAAAGACCTGCTCAAACGGGTAAAAAGGGTCGTGATTAAGATAGGGAGCGGTGTCCTTACCGCTGACGATGGTCTCAATATGGGACTCATCAACGGTATCACCGCGGACATGTGCGCCCTCAGAAAAGGCGGGCTGGAGATTATACTGGTCTCTTCCGGGGCTATCGCATCGGGCCTCAAGAAGGTCGGCATGAAGAAGCGGCCTCAATCCGTATCTCAGCAGCAGGCGATGGCGGCCATCGGCCAGAGCAGTCTCATGCTGGCCTATGAGCATGCGTTTGGCCAGTGCGGGTATACGGTGGCCCAGATCCTCCTGACGCGGGACGACCTGACCCACAGACGCCGGTATCTGAACGCCCGGAACACCCTTTTCACCCTCCTCTCGTGGAAGATCATTCCGATCATCAACGAGAACGACACGGTGGTGGTGGACGAGATCAAATTCGGCGACAACGACAATCTGAGCGCTATGGTGACCAACCTGACCGACGCGCAGCTCCTGGTCAATCTAACGAATATCGATGGGCTTTTTGACAAGGACCCTCGGGAAAACGCAGATGCCAGCCTGATCCGAGTCGTGGAAAAGGTGGATCGAAAAATCTCACGGTTTGCCAGCACCATTCCGGGATTCCTGGGGAGGGGCGGCATGGCCAGCAAGATCAAGGCGGCCCAGAAGGTCGCGCTTCGAGGGGTCCCGGCCGTTATCGCCAATGGGTTGAAGCCCGGCATCCTGAAACGGATATTTGACGGAGAGGAGGAAGGCACCCTGTTTTTGCCCGGAGGCCGTCCCCTGTGCAGTCGAAAGCACTGGATCGCCTTTACCAAGTCTCCCAAGGGGGAGATTGTTATTGACAGCGGGGCGGAAAGGGCTATCCTGAAGCAGGGGAAAAGTCTTCTTCCCTCAGGTGTTCTGGAAGTGAGGGGAAGATTCAGCCTCGGAAATTCGGTCGTTTTGCTGAATGAATCGGGGAAGGAACTCGCTGTGGGAATGGTCAATTACCACTCCGGAGACATTCGAGCAATCATGGGGGCGAAAAGCTCCGAGATCGCTGCAAGGCTGGGATTTAAGCACGATGACGAGGTGATTCACCGGGACAACCTGGTCCTGGCGGATCAGATAGAGGAGGATGAGGCGTTATGCAGCTCTCGCAGATGATGGAAGAGATGGCCCGAGACGCCAGGGAGGCCTCGCGGCAGCTTCGAAGGCTGGGAAGATCTCAGAAAGACGCTGCACTGAGGCTGATGGCAGAGAAGCTTCTAAAGCATCAGGAAGAGATCATCGAAGAAAACCAGAAAGATCTTCCCCGTGCCAGGGAGGCCGGCCTCTCCCCGGCCATGATCGATCGTCTGACCCTCACCACGTCCGTCATTGCCGACATGGCCGGAGGCCTTCGAGAGGTGGCAGGGCTCCCCGACCCGGTAGGTGAGGTCACGGGCATGTGGAAACGGCCCAACGGCCTTCAGGTGGGTCGGCTTCGAATCCCCCTGGGCGTCATTGGATTTATTTACGAATCGCGGCCCAACGTGACGGTGGATGCAGCCGGTCTGTGTCTCAAGTCGGGCAATGCCGTCATCCTGAAAGGGGGATCGGAGGCGATTCAATCCAATATCATCCTGGGGCAGCTCCTGGCCGAGGCCCTCACGGAGACTGGAATCCCCGAGAAGGCCATCCAGGTTGTCGAAACGACCAACAGGGAGGCCGTCAAAATCCTGATCGGCCTCGATGACTGGATAGACGTGATTATCCCCAGGGGGGGCGAGGGACTCATTCGGTTCGTCGCCGAGCACTCCAGGATCCCGGTATTGAAGCATTACAAAGGCGTCTGTCATGTCTATGTGGACCGGACCGCCTCCTTCACCATGGCCGAGGAGATCTGTTTCAATGCCAAGGTCCAGAGACCGGGGGTCTGCAATGCCATGGAGACCCTTCTGGTGCACGAGGCCGTGGCCCCGGAATTTCTCCCCAAAATGGTGAATCGGTTTCGGGATGCGGGCGTCGAGATACGGGGATGCCCCCGCTGTCTGGCCCTGATTCCGGACATTCGGCCTGCGGACGAATCCGATTGGCCAGCGGAGTTTCTGGACCTGATCCTTGCCGTCAAGATTGTCACAAATATGGATGAGGCCCTCGACCATATCGAAACTTACGGGTCCCGCCACACGGACGCCATTGTTACCAGCGATTATGAGAGGTCTCAGCGGTTCCTCGCTGAGGTGGATTCATCCGTAGTCCTGATCAACGCCTCCACGCGGTTCAACGACGGCAACCAGTTGGGGCTTGGCGCCGAGATCGGGATCAACACCTCCAAGCTTCACGCATTCGGGCCCATGGGGTTGGAGGAGCTGACCACCACCAAATTCATTGTCTATGGGCAGGGGCAGACGAGAAAATAAGTGAGCTAAAGTGTCTAAAGTGAGCTAAAGTGATCTAAAATGCCTGAAGTTTAAAGCAAGGAGGGCTTTTTTGAGAATCGGCATTCTGGGAGGGACATTTGACCCGATTCATTTAGGCCATCTCCGTTCTGCAGAGGAAA
>CAYLJZ010000099.1:0-7206 GCA_964384085.1 uncultured Desulfobacteraceae bacterium | reverse complement strand
CTTGTGGGAGAGGCCCGTCGATCGTGGGTGATATGAAATACTCCTTGCCATTACTGCACATTCGGTTAACATATACACATCAGAATAATTCCTATCAGCGAAACTGCTAACTTCGCCCGAGATCGCGGACTGAAAGGACGCTTCAAGGCGTTCAGCCTGGCGTGGCCTGTCAAGGAAGCGCGGCGCAGATCTCTTGAAACGGCATTTTAGGATTCCGGGAGGTGAAAATGGAATTGGATTTGACGAAGCCATCGAAAAAGGCAGGCGCGTCGCCGGGAACCCTGGCCCATGTGGGCAGGCGGCGGATGGACGACATCAGGATCAACATCATCAGCTATGGCGAACAGCATCTTGTTGAAAAAAGCTGCATCGCCATAGGCGCCTGCAAAGCGTTTCTTGAGGGACCTGGGGTTGCCTGGTTCAGTGTCACCGGGATTCACGATGCAGGGCATATCGAGGATATAGGGGACCTGTTCCATCTCCATCCCCTTGTTCTGGAAGACGTCATGCAGTCGGAGCAGCGGCCCAAGATGGAGGAATTCGACGGGTATATTTTTGTCGTCCTGAAGATGCTCTTTTTTGACAAAGAGAAAGCGGGCGTGAGAGTTGAACAGGTCAGTTTGATCCTGGGTCCCGGCTACGTCCTTTCTTTTCAGGAATCGGAAGATGACGTTTTTGAGCCCCTAAGGCAGCGGATTCGAATGGGTAAAGGCCGTATCCGGAATATGGGGTCGGACTATCTGGCCTACGCAATCATGGATTCGATTGTGGACCATTATTTCGTTATCCTTGAGGAAATGGGAGAAGCAGTGGAAGCCCTCGAAGAGACCATTGTGTCGGATCCCAAAACGAAAACCATGCATGCCATTCAAAAACTCAAGCGGCAGCTCATCAGCTTTCGGCGTGCCGTGTGGCCCTTGCGGGAGGCCATCAGCTCTCTCCGACAGGTGGCTGAGCCGTTGATATCAAGAGACCTGTCCGCTTTTCTGAGAGATCTGCATGATCACACGATCCAGGTCCTGGATACGGAGGAGACCTTCCACAACACCATTTCAGAAGCACTTGATCTGTACATGTCCAGCCTCAGCAAACGGATGAGTCAGGTGGCGCAGGTCCTCACCATGGTCGCCACCATCTTTATCCCATTGACATTTATTGCAGGCGTTTACGGAATGAATTTCAAATACATGCCCGAGCTCGACCACCGCTGGGGCTATCCGGCGTGTCTCCTTCTAATGCTGGCAGTTGCCGTGGGAATGCTCCTCTATTTCAGGCGAAAGCACTGGTTTTGACAGAGACCTCAAAAATCGGTTTCAGTCTTCCCCCTGTCTCATGGATCGATCGAGAATCAACCAGATAGTGCATGGCAACTAAAAGTCGCCCCTGTAAATCCCGATTTCTTAGAAAGAGGCGTTTCACGATGGAATTCGGCTTGCCGGTGTAAATCGCTTCGAGGTGAGCCGGAAGGGCCATAGCGTTCGGAATAATTTGTACGTGCCTGGACCGCCAGGCTGAATCAGGGCTACCTGGCTAAGGCCCTTAGGACCTCTCGACTGACAATATGTTGTAAGTTACGAGGAGTCAGGTGTTCAGGGTTCGGCAAAAATGGGCTGGCGTCCTTGACAATTGGACTCAAGTACTTAACTTTTTCGAGTACCAAATTGATTCTCTTAATGATTTCAACTGGTTATTTTTAGGCGTTTGTGTTACGGGGTGTCTGCCGGAAATTGAAGGAAGCGTCGGAAGATCTCTTCGTATATCTTTATCAAAAATCAGGAAAAGGAGGTTGTCATTCATGAAGATCAGGCCGTTGAACGACAGGGTGTTGGTACTAAGAATCGATGAGGGTGAGAAGACAAAGGGAGGCATCATTATTCCCGATACGGCAAAGGAAAAGCCACAGGAAGGCAAGGTCATTGCGGTGGGCCCTGGAAAGGTCAGTGAAAAGGGAGATCGTATCCCCATGGCCGTGAAAGTGAACGACAGAATACTGTTCGGCAAATATGCGGGCAATGAGATCAAGATCGACGGTGTGGAGCATCTTATCATGCGGGAAGACGATATCCTGGGTATCGTGCAATAGCTCTGAAGGAGGGTGTTGAACCATGAGTGCAAAAGAGATCAAATATAGCGAAAAGGCAAGAGAAAAGATGATGAAAGGCGTTGACATCCTTGCCAACGCCGTAAAACTGACCCTCGGTCCCAAGGGGAGAAACGTCCTCATTGAAAAGTCGTGGGGATCTCCCAAGTCCACAAAGGACGGGGTGACGGTAGCCAAGGAAATCGAACTGGAAGACAAGTTTGAAAATATGGGCGCCCAGATGGTCAAGGAAGTCGCTTCCAAGACCTCGGATGTGGCTGGAGACGGCACAACCACCGCTACCATTCTGGCCCAGGCCATTTTCAGGGAGGGCGCCAAACTGGTGGCCGCAGGGTCCAATCCCATGGCGATCAAGCGAGGGATAGACAAGGCCGTGGAGCTGGTGATCGCGGAATTGAAAAAGATCTCAAACCCCACCAAAGACAAAACAGAAATCTCCCAGGTTGGCACCATTTCCGCCAACAATGACAGGGCCATCGGCGATGTGATTGCGGAGGCCATGGAAAAAGTGGGCAAAGAAGGCGTTATCACCGTTGAGGAAGCCAAAGGCATGGAGACATCTCTTGATATCGTGGAAGGGATGCAGTTTGACCGAGGCTATCTCTCACCTTACTTTGTCACCAACGCGGAAAAGATGGAGGCCCACCTGGAGGACCCCTATATCTTGCTCAATGAGAAGAAAATCAGCAGCATGAAAGATCTGATTCCCATTCTCGAGCAGATCGCCAAGATGGGGAAACCCCTTCTCATCATTGCAGAGGACATTGAGGGGGAGGCCCTGGCCACCCTGGTTGTCAACAGACTTCGCGGGACCCTTCAGTGCGTAGCGGTCAAGGCCCCTGGTTTCGGCGACCGGCGCAAGGCGATGCTGGAGGATATGGCCATCCTGACCGGCGGCCAGGTCATCAGCGAGGACTTGGGGATAAAACTTGAGAACATCACGCTGAAGGATCTGGGAGGCGCTAAGCGCATCACCGTGGACAAGGACAACACCACCATCGTGGACGGGAAGGGCACCCGGACCGCCCTGGAGGGCCGCGTCAAACAAATCCGGGCTCAGATCGATGAGACGACCAGCGATTATGACCGTGAAAAGCTTCAGGAGCGCCTGGCCAAACTCATCGGCGGTGTCGCGGTTATCAACGTGGGCGCAGCCACTGAGATCGAGATGAAGGAGAAGAAGGACCGGGTCGAAGATGCATTGAACGCCACCCGGGCGGCCGTAGAAGAAGGAGTTGTTGCGGGGGGCGGCGTAGCCTATCTCCGTTGTCTCAAGGCCCTGGAAAAAGTCGAACTCCCGGGCGAGGCCCAGATGGGCGTCAATCTCATTAGACGGGCGCTTGAAGAGCCGGTCCGGCAGATTGCCAACAATGCCGGGTTTGAAGGGTCTGTGGTCGTACAAAAGGTCAAGGAAGGCAAGGGCAATTTCGGTTTCAATGCAGAGACCGGTGAATATGAAGACCTCATGAAGGCCGGGATTATCGATCCCGCCAAGGTGACTCGCTTTGCCCTACAGAATGCAGCTTCCGTGGCCAGCCTCCTTATGACCACCGAGGCCATGGTTGCCGAAAAACCGAAGAAAAAGACTCCTCCGCCGGCCATGCCGCCCGAGGATATGTACTAAAAAAACCTCTTACCCCTTCGAGCCCCTGACCGGGGGCTCGAAGGAACCCCTTATCCTCTCCCTGCACGACCTTCCCACTGCAATCAGAAAAGCGCTTCAGGCTGAAGACAGCATCACGGCCCAGAGGTCGTCGATTCGAGATCAGGGCTCTGTCATTCAAGTCCTCCAGCATCCAGCGCCAGCCCTACGGTTCCACCGCCCGTACGTTCCATATGTCCGCCGCGTATTCCCGAATGGTTCGGTCACTGGAGAAATAGCCCATTTTAGCCACATTCTGGATTGATCGGCGGGTCCATTCCGTTACGTCTCGGTAGCAGGCATCTACGCGTTCCTGACACTCCATATATGAGCTGAAATCAGCCAGGAGCATATAGGGATCTCCCGTGTACAGAAGAGAATCGAAAATCGGTCTGAACCTCTCGGGATCATTGGGCGAAAAAAAACCGTCGCGAATGGCCTCCAAGACCCCTCTTAGCTCCGTGTTCGCATGATACGCATCCCATGGGTTGTACCCCCGTCTCTTCTTTTCCGCTACTTCCCGGTCGTTCAAGCCGAAAATAAAAATATTCTCCGCGCCCACAGCATCCTTTATCTCAATATTGGCGCCGTCAAGGGTGCCGACGGTCAGTGCCCCGTTGAGGGCGAATTTCATATTGCTCGTGCCCGAGGCCTCCGTGCCGGCAGTGGATATCTGCTGGGAAAGTTCACTGGCCGGAAAGATCCGCTCCGCCATGGAAACCCCGTAGTTGGGCATAAAGACAAGTTTCAAAAGCCCGCTGGTAACGGGGTCGCTGTTAATTAGTTTCCCCACATCGTTGATCAGCTTAATAATGAGCTTGGCCATGGCATAACCGGGAGCAGCCTTGCCCCCGATCATCACGTTGCGGCTCACCCAGTCGCCGCGAGGATTGGATTTAATGCGGAAGTAGCGGGCCACGACTCCGAGCACATTCAATAATTGGCGCTTGTATTCATGAATCCGCTTGACCTGCACGTCAAACATGCCGGCAGAATCGATCTCGATGCCAAGCCTCTCCTTGATTTCATGGGCCAGGACCATCTTGTTCATCTCCTTGGCCGTATGCCAATCATCCTGAAATTCTTTGTCCTCAGCCTTTTCGAGCAGATTCTCGAGGGAATTCAGGTTCGTGATCCAGTCATCCCCGATCGTGTCGGAAATCAGTCGGGAAAGCGCCGGGTTGGCCTGTTTCAGCCAGCGTCTCTGGGTAACGCCGTTGGTTTTGTTGTTGAACTTGTCAGGCCACAGCCGACTGAAATCGGCCATGAGCGATGCCTTCAGAAGGCGGGTGTGGAGAGCGGCTACGCCGTTTACGGAATGGCTTCCCACAACGGCCAGGTGGGCCATTCGAACCCTCCTGGGAAAACCTTCCTGAATGATGGAAAGCCGCGAGGCTATCTCCCCATCATGGGGAAATGCCGTCGATACCTCCATCATAAAACGGCGGTTGATTTCATAAATGATTTCCATATGTCTCGGCAGCAGCCGTTCCAGAAGTGCTACCTCCCACGTTTCAAGGGCCTCAGGGAGGAGGGTGTGATTCGTGTAGGCGAACGTCCGTGTGGTGATGTCCCACGCCGCCTCCCAGGTCAGGGAGTGTCGGTCAACCAGGAGGCGCATCATCTCGGGTATCGCGATACAAGGATGGGTATCATTCAACTGGATGGCCACTCGGTCAGGAATGAGCGACAGGTCGTCGTGATCATCCAGATAGTTCTGAAGGATTTCCTGCAGCGATGCCGACGCAAAAAAGTACTCCTGTTTCAGGCGGAGTTCCTTGCCGGCGGTGATGTTGTCGTTGGGATACAACACCTTGGATATATTCTCGCTGGCAGTTTGTTCCTCTACGGCCTTTAGATAATCGCCGTCGTTGAAATATTGCAGATTAAATTCCTCCCCGGCCCTGACAGACCATAAGGTGAGCAGGTTGACGGTCTGTGTGTGGTACCCGGGGATGGGAATTTCGTGCGGAAGGGCAAAGACATCGTCCGTCTCAATCCAGTCGACTCGGTACCGCCCCGTTTCATCCATATAGGAGCGGGTACGTCCATAGAATCGGACCCGCTGCATCCTTTCGACACGCGGGGTCTCCCAGGGGTTGCCCCGGAACAGCCAGTAATCCGGCTTTTCCACCTGGTAACCATCCTCGATCAATTGATTGAAGATCCCGTACTCATAATGGATGCCGTAGCCCTTGGCCGGAATATCGAGAGTGGCCATGGAGTCGAGAAAGCAGGCGGCCAGTCTTCCCAGGCCGCCGTTGCCAAGCCCGGCGTCGTGTTCTGCCTCATAGACATCTTCCAGTACCGCTCCCAGCTCTCGGATTGCCTCCCTTGCCTCTTCTTCCATGTCCAGGTTCAGAATCGCATTTTGAAGCGTCCTTCCCATCAAAAACTCGAGAGACAAGTAATAAACCCGTTTGACATCAGACTCGCGGTATCTCTTTTCGGTCTCCAGCCACCGGTCCATGAGGCGTGTTCGAACAGCAATGGCAATGCTCTGGTACCTATTGTAAAAGCTGGCGTCCTCCACCTCACGGCCGATGGCAAAGCGCATGGCCGCAAGACAGGCCTGCCCCAATGTGCTGTTCATCGGTTTCGGTGTCTCGCATTTTTTACGAGCCATATCTCATTTCCTCCATCAAGGGAGAGCGGCACGTCGCAGGGTGAACGATCCCCTCTGCATCCATTCATTCATCATCATATACGGAATGTCGTTTGCGCCGAAGGACCCGCCTTTTTCTGTCATCCTTGTCCCACTTATGGCTCCCCTCGATCCTTTTTGCTTTCTTCTTTCTGCATTCCGGACAACGTCTCGGGCTCTCAAAATCCAAGGCGAGAAAACGCGCCTGTTCCGCCGAAGTAAAGACAAACGGCTTGCCGCACTGAATACATACAAGGGTTTTATCATTCATGGCTAATAAACAATGGACTGGTATTGAATGTAAAAATCAGAAGATGGAACACAAACTGGGGGGCTAAAACGGGAGTGGTCCTTTTCCACTTTTTCTGGCGCATGATCTCTTGAACGAGGTTGCATCCCTTGGCGGTGATGATCTGCCGGACGCCTCTCTTCCACTCCCGACGATCTCCACCATTTCCCGTATAAAGGCCTTCAGGCCGCCTCGTTCTCCTTTCGATCCCAATCAATTGAGGATATAAATGGCCCTCACGGCAGGGCTCAAGTCTGTTCTCTACGGTTTGGACGTCCGGCACGCTATTCAACTGATCTACGGGCACCATCTGGAGGGAATTTTCTTATCAAGACATCGCCCGCTTGTCAATAGATTCTTACAGCTTCCAGCAATTCTCATTTTGGAAAAATAGCCTTGTGGGAGTGTCTTTCCAGTCCCGCCTACGGGATGGCAAGATACCACTCACACAGCATTCGGTGTTCAGTTTATCTTGCCATCGGGCGTCATTCGGTAGCCATTCAAGGGTCATTCGGTTGTCATTCAGTTGC
>CAYLJZ010000098.1:0-7315 GCA_964384085.1 uncultured Desulfobacteraceae bacterium | reverse complement strand
CACCCAAGCCCGTTTTCGCTATATCTCTTCCCCAAAAAAGCGAGTTCTTATCGACCGGCACCCCAAATTACACCCAAGGGACTAACCACTGACCACTGACCACTGACCACTGACTAATGACCAATGACCTATGGCACACCGCTTTCAATGAGGCCTTTCCATGATCTGGCGGATGGCACTTAGGGCCTGGGAGGCCTGTAGGGCTGTCTGGTCTTCGGCCCCTGCCCGCCGAAGGGCCGTCTGAAACGCCTCTTTTGCAGGGGCCATCTGTTCCGATTTCCATGCCGCATAACCTGCCTTCAGGCTCATGCGCCCCCCCTTGTCGTCAAGCCGTGCCGCCTGTTGAAATGCCTCCATCCCCTTTCCATACTCCCGTGCCTTTAGGTAGATATCCCCCAGCCGGGCCCAGCGCCTGGCCGAAGGCTCTTTACGGACTACCCGGGACGCTGCATCGGCTGCCTCTTTCAATGCGTGTCCCTGCAGATAGGTATCGGCCAGTAAATCGAGTTGTTGTGCCCCGGGGTCCGGACCAAAAGCGTGTTGATAGGCAATGGCCGCTTTGAGCGGAACGCCTGCAAGCCGATACAGATCGCCGAGAGGCCTCCATTCTCCGGCTTCGGGCGGATCGAGGCGGTACGTCACCTCCAGGGCGGCGGCCGCTCGGGAATACTCTTTCTGCTCGATCGCGGTCCAGGAGGCAAGCCTCCAGATCTGCACATCCCCAGGGTTTTCATTCAGGAGGCCCTGGAGCGCCGGTTCGGCCTGGCGGGGCGCACCTGTCAGCACCAGGGCCTTGACCAGGGCCATGCGGCACGTTTTGGAGGGACGCGGGACGTTGGCCGCCTCTCTCAGAAGGGGGAGTGCCCGACCAGGATTGTCACGCCGCATCCAGAAGAATGCGGTCTGAAGGCGAATCTCAGGGGAAACGGACGGGTCATTCAGGTCGGCTCTGGCCATGGTGGCAGCGGCCATTTCGGGCTGCTCAAGCCGGTCATAGGTCATGGCCAGAAGAAACAACCATTTGGCAGCCCCGCGGGAGAGAGGGGTTCCGGAAGCCAGTTTCTCTAAAATGGGCAAGGCCTTTTTTGGCTGACCGCCGCTGAGCCACAGACAGGCAGCCCGGTACAGGTGCTCAGGATCCCTGCTGATGCCATCGGCCTTCTCAAGGGACTCGGCCGCCTCTTTCTTCTCCCCGATCTGCTCATGGGCCTCTGCCAGGGCAATGAGCCATTCCGCACGGGGTTCTTTCCGCTGGGATAACGCCCGCAGGAGGGGAAGGGCCTTTTGAGGTTGTTTGGCCTTGAGACGGAATAGGGCTGTCTGATAGGTGAGTTCTGGTTTTTCAGGACGTATCAGGAGAGAGGCCTTTTCCATGGCCTCTGCTGCTTCGGCCGGCCGTTTCTGTGCGTAACGGACGACGGCCAGGTTCTGCCAGGCCTCCCCGAAGCAGGGATCGCGCTCTACCGCCTCTGTGAAAAGGGCCTCCGCCGTTTCCATCCGCCCCATCCGGTAATTGAGCAGCCCCCTCGTAAAGGCGAGGTGGGGATGATTTTCTGAAGGATGTTCTTTTACATACCGGTCCAGGAGATCCAGGGCCTCCTGATCCTTTCGATCATTCATCAGGCCTTCGGCCTTCACCAGGAGGCTGTGGAGTCCCTCCTCCATGGGGGGCGGATCTTTGGGGCATTCGGCCCCGAAGAGGCCGTTGCCCCAGAGGACAACGACCAGAAACAGTATCAATACGGGCGTTCTCTTTACCATGTCTCCATCTTGAACTTGATGGTCTGCTCCACCCAGACATCCACGGCCTTGCCCCCCTTTTGTGCAGGCCTAAAGCGCCAGCCGGGAACGGTACTCATCACGGCCTTGTAAAAAATGTCTGCCGGCGATTCCTCCAGGATCTTGAGATGCTCAACCCCGCCCTCTTTATTCACCAGGAACCGGACCTTGACCCAGCCCTCGATCCCCATCCGCCTGGCCTTGCGAGGATAGGCCGGAAGCGATTGACCCAGGGCCTCGGGCCTCACATCCACCTGACCGATCTCATAGCCGTCCGGCTGAAAGGTGCCCTGGCCCGTCCCCTCCGTGACCGGGGCCGGTTTTGGCGCCGACACGGCAGCCGCTGTGGCGGAGGTTGACGGTGAAGGCGATAGGGTCATCTGCACGGGCGACAGCTTCGTGGCCAAGGATTTGATCGGGGGAATGTCCGGAATGGCGGCCGCCGTCTCCGGGACCTGTGGCTCCGGCAGCTTCAGTTTAGGCGGCGGCATGTCCGGTGCATCAGGGAGTTCGGCCCGAAGTTCCGGCTTCATGGGCGCCAGTTCCAGTACCGGAGGTTCATCGGGAAGTTCAGGCTCGGACTCAGGTTCCGGAGGCGGCGTTTTCTCTCGCAGGGGCATCAACAGATTGAGATGGGCATTGCGAGCGAAGTCAGGCATGGCTGCCTGTTCCAGAAAGATCGGGGCAACCGCAAAGAGGGCCGTGTTGATGGCCAGGGACAGGACAAGGGGGAGAAAACGATCATATCCAGCCCGACATACAAGGCCTGTCCCGTCACGGGTCGTCACGGCCCCCTCCGGACGGTGGACACGGCAACATCCTCAGCCCCGGCCATTCGGCACTGATCCAGGACCTCTACGAGACGACCCGTCGGGGTCTGGCGGTCGGCTTCGATCATCACCCCTCGACCCGGGGTTTCCACCAGGAAGTGCTCCACTATGCCCCGTACGCTTTTGATGTCAACCTGGTTTTTGTCCATGTAGATATCGCCATTTTGAGTGATGCCGATAAAGAGCCCGGCCGCCTTTTTCTCCTCTCCCGTGACCGCTTCGGGCCGTTGCACCTCCACCCCGGATTCACGAACAAAGCTGGCGGTTACCAGGAAAAAGATCAGGAGAAGAAAGACCATATCGATAAGGGGCGCCATGTTGACTTCCGCGTCCTCGCTGGCCTCCAAAGTACTGTCCCTGCCAAGGCTGCTTCCGATTCTAAACATGGGTCTCTCTCCTTTCGAGCCACTGATCCACCGCACGGTAAAAGATCATCAGGTCCCCTTGAAGATCGCGGATCCGCCTGCGCAGGGACTGGCCCACCAGGAGACCGGGAATCGCGATCATCAGGCCGGTCTGGGTGGTGATCAGTGCCTCCTTGATCCCCGAGGCCATGGCCTGGGGATTGCCGGTGCCGTGAATCCCGATCGCCCTGAACGTATCCACCATTCCTGTCACGGTGCCCAACAGTCCCAGGAGCGGGGCTACGACCGCCAGGACCATCAGGGTGGTCATATGGCGTTTCAGGGGAAAGATCTCCCGTTTCACGGCGACCTCCCACAGGATCCGGTCCGACACAGCATCAAAACGCCGTATCCGCATGAAGCAGGCAAGTGCCCTGGCCCGGGGGCTCTCCTCGGGGAGGGCATCCAGACCGGGCTTTTCCAAGCAGTGCAAGGCCTGGAATACCTTGAAGGGATTTCGGTGCACGCGGAAAAGCCAGAGCGCCTTGAGGATGATCAAATGCCACATCCAGATGGACACTGCTACCAGCGGGACCATCACCGGCCCCCCGGTCTCGATAAAGGACCACACCGCATCAAGCCGATCCATGGGTTGTCCTCCGATCTCTCAGAAGGGCTGCAATCAGGGCCATGGCCTTCTCCTCCATGTCCGAAGCAATGCGCTGGGCCTTGCGCCCGAGAAGGGCGGAGATCACCAGGATCGGAATGGCCACGGCCAGGCCCAGCTCGGTGGTCACCAGGGCCTCGCTGATCCCTCCGGCCATGAGTCGGGGATCGCCGGTCCCATGGACCGTAATGACCTGGAAGGTCTTGATCATGCCGGTCACCGTCCCGAGAAGACCCAGGAGGGGGGCAATGGCGGCGAGGACCTTGAGCGCCGGGAGAAACCGTTCCAGGCGCGGGGTCTCCCTCAGGATGGCCTCGGCCAGGCTGCTCTCGAGAATGTCTCTGGCGTGTCCCTGCTGGGCAAGCCCCGCCTTCAGCACGTTGCTGGTAGGCCGGCCGGGCTGCTGTTCGGCCAGGATCATGGCCCCCTTGTAATCGCCGGCATCTACCAGTTCGGTTACCTGGGTCATGAGGCGGTCTGTGTTTTGCCGCACCTTTCCCAGGAATATCAGACGCTCGATAATGAGTATCCCTGCAATCAGACCAGCCAGGAGAATGGGCCAGACCAGGAGGCCCCCGCTCAGGATCTCTTCCCAGAGTCCAGTGCGTTGCGATAGTTGCTTGACAGCCACCCCGCCGGAGATATCCACATAAACCGAATCGGTCCGGCCGTCGAAGTATTGGCCCAGGTTCCTTCGGACCCCCCACTCGGGGGCTTCAGAGGCGAGGAGTCGTCCGGAGGCGGGACTCAGCGTGAGATATCCCGTATTTCCCCCTTCTCTGTAGATGGCGGCCAGGTTTCCCAGTCGAATAATTTCCCCCTCGACCTCCCGGCCCTGGCGATCCACGATCGTCCCTTTTCTTCGAAGGATCTGGCCCGAGGCCGTTATGTCCTTGAACGCCAGGTCCACCAGGGTACGGATATCCTGGATCCCGAGGATGCCCCCCTCGTCAAGAAATGCGTGAAGGCGCTTCAACCGCCCAGGGTCTTCTCCGGAATAGGGGGATCGCTCGGCCAGCCCTGTGAAATTCTGCGCAAAATCCCGAATAGTCGCGTCCACTTCCTTCATCTGGCCGGTCTGGGTCTGAATGCGGCCCTCCACTTCGACACGCCTTTCTCTCAACGCCTCCAGGCGTTTTTCGTCCGCCTCCAGGGTCAGCCCTTCGGCCTTGACCTCCGCCTTCAAACGGTTTCGCCGGGCGACCAGATCCTTTTGGCGAAGGGCCAAATCGGCCTCGTTCAGGGCCTTCTCCCCTCGGGCCTTCGCCAGGTCTTCCCGCACCTCCTGAGCTACCTGGCCAAAATCCTTTTCCCCGGCAAGGAGTTCGGTGGGCCACACGAAAACGAATATGAGACAGAGAAGAAATCTCACTTGGCGGCCTCCCCTTCAAGGGCGGCTGGCGGGCCCAAAGGCAATTCCACCAGGGTGACCAGCCGGGCGCGCTGGGCCATCTGGATGGCCTCCCTGACAGCCCTTACAAAATGGGGCGCCGGCTCATACTGGCCCTTTTCACGGTCCCATCTCCAGGCATCATGACCATCCGCGCTCAGGGCAAACACCCCTAGCCGGCCCACGGCGATTCGCTGGACCCGCATGGACTTCCCATCGATGGTCGCCTCGGCCTCGTCCGGTTCGACAAAATATCCGTATTCCACAGCCTGCATGACGCTCTCCAACAGGCTGTGCAGCTTTTCGACCATGGTGGCGTCACCATTATTGAGCACTTGTCTGACCGCATGGAGACGGGTGGCCTCCTTTTCCTTTAAAAAAGGAATGTCCCCCGCTACAAACTGACTCAGGGTTTCGAGCTGTTCATCCAGGAGCGGCTCCAGTTCCATGCGGATCTCCTGGCCGGCCCGATCCCTCTCACCCAGGGCCGTTATCTTGTTCTCCAGATCCTCGATATAGGCGGCGATCTTTTTTCGCCTCCATTTCAAGGCATCAAGATCCTTTTGAAGGCCGTCTATTTCCGAGTGGAGTTCTGCCTCCTCCTTCGCCCATTCATCGGTCAGTTTCTGGCTCTGGCGGCGAACGTCGACCGCCGCCTCAGCGGTTTGTCTGACCGCCGATGCAGCAGGTGGAGCGGATGGTCCGCCATCGACACGGGGCGGCATCACAACTATGAGTGAGATGAAAACAAGGCATGAGAACCATGCAGAATAAAAAGTACGGTCCATCGATAAAGCTCCCTGCCCAATTTCGCAGGCCCTTGGGGTAAAAAGGCCATGGAGGTCGGGACGATTTTTCCCCTTTTTACATTCCCTGTCAGGATAAGTCAATATATGGTGACGTTTGGTTTCAATTTTTTTAAATAACAAGATCAAAGGGCTAATACGGACTAATAAGACCAGGCACAACCGCTATCCCCTTCCCTGAATGCGCACAAAAAAAAGGCCAAAGAGACACTACCGACATACAATTCGGTCTTGCCTTCTTGGCCTGACTTTTACGAACGTTGATTTATTCTATGTGAATCGTAACATCGCCGACAGTCTGCGCAATTTCGTTTTGCGCCTTACATAGTGGAGGCTTTTACCAAAGCGTGACTTTCCTGTCAAGAAATTTCTAAACAGAGGGATTTGCGCTGTACCGTTTTTCGCCGGGCTTGGCGGCCCACCGGGCTGGCAGAGGAATGCGGAAACCGGCCCTGATAGCACGACATGGCGGCAAAATATGAGTTTATGGACTGATTTGCCCCAAAAATCCAATAATTGGGCATACCACTCCCTTTAAGTCAATCTTGAAGATGCTAACTACTTGAAATTACTGCATGTGTCAGGCTGCGAGCGCTATTGGCCAAACAAGGGAGCGCATCTGCTTCATGCGGCCAGCCCTTACATGGCCAAGGGCCATACCAGACCCTGGCTCTCTTCCAGGTCTATGACATTCTTCAAAAATCGCGAGAAGTTCCAACTGTCGGGAACATAGTAATATGCATCCTCAGCTCCAGACCATACGATCTCCATCCGTCCCGTTTCCTCATTACGTTTCAGTTCCGCAACCGGTTTCTTATGTCTCGGCAGAATATCAAATCCACACGCTTCTAATAACGCCGGGTTTCTGGATAACTCGCGAATCAGAGACTCAATCGATTCATGCTGGAACACTACCCCGGCAATGATCGCATTCCACATCGCCCGAACCGGAAACTCATCCCTTCCATTGCCACGCCGATCTTCGAGTCCCATCACGATCTTCTCGTCGGGCAGATTATCACGTACCAGGTAAAAACGGTCCAAATCTGAACGTGCTTCAACATCGTTCCACGAAAATAGAAAAGGATTGATAATGGTCGCCATGTCTTTGCCTCCGTAAAATATCTCTCAGCACTATATCCTGCGCTATTTAGCGGCCATTATACAATATTTAGTAGTAGAAGTAAGTACTTCTGATGCATTTCGTCAACTGGGGTGAAAAAACCGGGAAATCACTTGCGGACCAGCTAACTTGCTGATATTACAGGGTGCGGCCTCAGATTTTTGGGGCAAAGTTTTCTTGGTATGGCAAAGTTCGTCAGTAATTACGGTAGGTTGTGAACAGCGCAAATCCCTCAAGAGATCCTTTTACGACTGTCGGATTGTACGAAATATTTTCCTTGCGGCTATGCCCCGTTAGGGATAGCGATGGGGATGGCTGGCGGCCGGATGCCGGTGCAAGTGGCCATGGAGGGTGTCGGTATCTCCATCGAATTCGA
>CAYLJZ010000097.1:0-7457 GCA_964384085.1 uncultured Desulfobacteraceae bacterium | reverse complement strand
CAAACCCGGCAAGGCCAGGTTCATGTCTGGACCACCTGATTTCCTTACCCCTTTCTAAGAAGGGTTTTAGTTATTGCTTGAATTTCGGCTGACTCTCTGGTATCTGTCATACGCTCTTCGAGGCAAATGGAAATGATGCTAAATCAACACGTTAAAAAAGGAGAAACCAATGCGAACAGTCATGGTGATCGGTGGACTTTGCCTGGTGCTGACCCTGATGCTGACCCCTTGTGCCTGGGCCAAGAATGAATCCATCAAAATTGGGCTGAACATCCCCTTGACCGGAGACATTCCCAAGGTAGGCGAAGGGTCCAAATGTGCCGCGGAGATGGTCAAAGACCAGGTGAGATCCCAGGGCGGCATCAAGGTCGGTTCCAAGGCCTATGATGTGGAATTTATTTACGAAGACAATGAATCCAAGGCCGAGTCGGCAACCGCCACCGCCATCAAGCTGATCACCCAGGACAGGGTCCTGGGGATCATCGGGCCCCAGTCCAGTAAACAGGCCATCCCGGCCGGTGAAATCTGCAACTCCTACAAAACGCCGATGATTTCTCCCTGGTCAACCAATCCTCAAACCACGCTGGATCGCCCCTATGTATTTCGAGGATGCTTTCTGGATGCGTTTCAGGGACCGGTTGTCGCTAATTTTGCCACCAGGGAGTTCAAGGCCAACAAGGCCGCTGTGCTGTATGACATCGCCAGCGATTATCCCAAAGGCCTGGCGGAATTCTTTAAACAGGCCTTTGAAAAACTGCATGGCCCTGGATCGGTGGTCGCATTTGAAACATTCACCACCAAAGACCGGGATTTCAGCGCCCAGTTGACCAAAATCATTAAAACCGATGCGGACTTTCTGTTCGCACCTCAATATTATGATGAAGTGCCGCTCATCGCCAAACAGGCCCATGAACTGGGATGGAAAAAACCCATCATGGGAAGCGACAGTTGGGGATCCGCGGAATTGATGAACCTGTGCGGCGATGACTGCAAGGGGCTGTTCTTTACCGCCCATTATGCCGCAGCCGGGGCCAAGGGCGCGACCAAAGCGTTTATCGACCGCTATAAACAGAAATACGGCTATGTTCCGGATGATGTCGCTGCATTGACCTGGGATTCCATCTGGCTCATGCTCAAGGCGATTCACAACACCGGCGGCCTGACCGGAAACATCGACAAGGACCGAGACGCGATCAAGGATCAACTCGCCAAGATCAGGGATTTTGAGGGGATCACTGGAAACATGACCTTCACCCCGGAGGGCGACCCCAGCAAATGTACGGTGGTGGTCAAGATCAATCAGAATGGCGAATTTGAATTCTATCAGTCCGTCTGCCCGTAACCAGCAACTGCTCCCCCTGCCTTTCCTCATGTGCAAAGGCGGTAGCGAATCTTTCCGCCTTTGCGCATTTATCTGAAGGAGCCGTCTGTGGATATTCAATCATTTTTTCAGAATCTGATCAACGCCATGCAATGGGGAAGCTTCTATGCCCTGATTGCGTTAGGTTACACGCTGGTCTATGGCGTTCTCCTACTGATCAATTTCGCTCATGGCGACATCTTCATGGTGGGGGCCTATATCGGCTTTTTTGTGGCAACATTTCTGCTGGGTAGTTATGCATTTCATCTCCCCATGGTCCTTCCGCCCCATCTCGTGTTTATCGTGACCCTGCTGGTCACAATGATTCTGACCGCAGGAGTTGGCGTGACGCTGGAGCGGGTGGCGTATCGCCCCCTGAGACGAAAAGGCGCGGGAAGGCTGTACATCGTCATCACCGCGCTGATGGCCGGCCTGATCCTGGAAAACGGCAACCTGGCCCTTTTGGGCGCCAGCCGCCGGGCATTTCCGGACCTGATCGAAAAGGCGGTCTACACGATCGGGGGCGTCACCTTTACGAACATCAAGATCATCGTCATTCTGGCGGCCCTGGGCGTTTTTGTTCTGCTGGAAGCCATTGTGCGAAAAACCAAAATCGGCATGGCCATGCGCGCCATATCCTACGACCGGGTAGCCGTCCCCCTGATGGGCATTCCCATCGACACGGTGATCGTCTTTACCTTTATTCTCGGTTCCAGCATGGCAGCCTTGGCCGGCGTCCTCTTTGTGTCCGCCTATCCGGTTCTGGAACCGTATATGGGGGCCATGATCGGATGGAAGGCATTTATTGCGGCGGTTGTCGGCGGCATTGGCGAGATACGGGGCGCGTTTGTCGGCGGATTTGTCTTGGGATTTATCGAGATATTTGTGGCGGCGGTTTTCCCATCAACCTTTCGGGATCTGATTGCATTCGGGATTCTCCTGCTATTCCTGAGCCTCAAGCCAACCGGGATCTTTGGCGTGGCCCGGGCCCAAAAAATCTGATTTTTCGTCACACATAAGGCACCTTAGAGGGGGCATGCCGCAATACCTTCCATCAAACAGTTACGATTTTTCATCAGGAAACCCATGATGCGGCGCCATTCGGCCTTACTACTTTATATCGCGATATGCGGCCTGATCGTTTTTCTGGTCAAGGCTGAATGGATCAACGCCTATATCCAGATTGTCATCATGTACATCGGCATCAACATCATGCTGACCACCTCCCTCAACCTGGTGAATGGATACATGGGCGAATTTTCCTGCGGCCACGCGGGCTTCATGGCTGTTGGCGCCTATGTGACATCGATTCTGAATGTCTGGTTTTTTACCAGCGGCAACCTGTTCGGAGATGCCCTGCTGCGTCCGTCTCTGTCCGTAATGCTGTTCCCGGTCACCCTTTTGATCGGCGGCCTGTGCGCGGCCCTGGTCGGACTCCTGGTGGCCATCCCCAGTTTTAAAACCCGGGGCGACTATCTGGCCATCATTACGCTTGCAGTCAACTACATCATCAAAAGCGCCATTGAAAATATCCAGGTGATCGGGGGGGCCAGGGGATTCATGGGCATGCGCAAGGTGGTGAACGCGATGGTCGAGACGGTTTCGCTGCCATGGGTCATGATCTGGATCCTGGTATTTACGGGATTGACCGTGGTGGTCCTGCACCGATTTGTCTCATCCACATTTGGCAAGGGTGTGGTTGCCGTTCGGGACGATGAAATCGCGGCCGAGATCATGAGTGTGAATACCCAGCGAATGAAACTGATCGCCTTCATGCTCTCAAGTGGCCTCGCCGGAATTGCCGGAGGTCTCTTTGCCCATGTCCTGGGCTATATCAATCCGGGATCCTTCACGATCTTGAAATCCACCGAAATCATGGTCATGGTTTATCTGGGCGGGATGGGATCGCTTGGCGGATCGGTCATGAGCGCTGTCCTGTTCACCGTTTTGATGGAATTTCTGCGTCCGCTTCAGGTTCTTAAATGGGTGCTGATTCCGCTCCTTCTGATCGTTCTGATGATGTTCCGGCCCGAGGGAATCATGGGACATAGGGAACTGACCGATGTATTTCCGAGGCTGCGTCGGATGTTCCCATCGCGGGAGGCGTGACGTGCCGGTATTGCAACTGCAAAAAATCAACCATTTTTTTGGCGGGCTTCATGCGGTCCGGGGTTTTAGCCTCGACATCGGGGAAGGAGAATTGCGGGGGCTGATCGGGCCCAACGGGGCTGGAAAAACGACCCTGTTCAATCTGGTTTCCGGTTTTTACAGACCGAGCGAGGGGGATATCCTGTTAAAGGGAAAACCCATAGCAGGACTTCGGCCCCATCAGGTGACGGCCCTGGGGCTGGCCCGGACCTTTCAGAACATCCGCATGTGGAATTCCATGACCGTCATGGAAAACCTCTGTATTCCCCAGCACGCCCATCTGGGATACGGCCTTCTGGATACAATTCTTAGCAGCAGGCGATTTGTCGAAAATGAAAAGCGGATCCGTTCGACCGCCCTCGAAATGCTGGAGATTCTCGAGTTGCGGGAATTTGCCGCTGAATACCCAAAAAACCTCCCTTATGGGCTTCAGCGCCGGGTTGAAATCGGCCGGGCCCTTGTCCTCAAACCCAGGCTTCTCCTTCTGGATGAGCCTGCTGCCGGCATGAATCCTTCGGACATCGACAAATTGATCGAGCTGATTCGCTGGATACGCGATCAGTTCAAACTGACCCTGTGGCTGATCGAGCATCAGATGAAGGTGGTCATGTCGGTCTGTGAAGCCATCACGGTTCTGGATTTTGGTCAAATCATCGCAGAAGGACGACCGGACGACATTCGAAACAACCCGACCGTGATCAGGGCCTATCTGGGGGATGAAGGGATTTCCGATGCTCGAGATTAAAGATCTTCACGTAGAATACGGCGCCATCGAAGCCCTTCACGGCATATCCCTCCATGTCAAACCCGGCGAGATGGTGACCCTTTTAGGGGCCAACGGCGCTGGAAAATCGACCACCCTCATGAGCATTATGCGCCTCCCTCCGCCGGAAGCGCCCCGTGTGACCCAGGGCCGGATCACCTACAACGGCATCGATCTCCTTCCGGTTCCGCCCCATCTGGTGGTAGCCCGGCATAAGATCAGCCTGGTTCCGGAGGGGAGGCGGGTCTTTGGGAATTTGACCGTTCTGGAAAACCTGAAACTGGCCACCTATGCCAGAAAAGATGCAACCCAGATCGCCCGGGACTACGAAAGGGTGTTTTCTCTGTTTCCCACACTTTCCGACCGGAGACATCAGCGGGTGGATACCCTGAGCGGGGGCGAGCAACAGATGCTGGCCACGGGGAGGGCCTTCATGTGCGGTGCGGATGTCATTCTGCTGGATGAGCCGAGCATGGGATTGTCGCCCATCTTGATGCAGGGGCTGTTCAAAGTGCTGATGGACCTCAATGCGGCGGGCATGACCCTCTTTGTGGTGGAACAGAATGCGCATATCGCCCTGAAATATGCTCATCGGGCCTATGTGATGGAGGCTGGCCGAATTGTGATGGAGGGGGACGCCGGCGAGCTGTCTAAAAATCCAGAGATTCAAAAGGCCTATCTGGGGTAAGGCGAGATCTCCCCCCTCGAAAGGGCACTGATAACCGCTTCTCTTACCAGCCGGTATGTCGCGTCAGGGGCCTTCTCATCTGCAATAGGGCCGCTTATGCTGTCCATTGCCGATAGATACCCGTCTCCATTACGGTCGACAAGGACCAGTAGCGGCTTTTCCTGGGCATCTCCTTCGTAGATCACGACCCTGATGGACCTGCCTACTGCCTCTCCTTCCTCGATGCTCACTGTCATTCGGCCTAGAGAGGTAAGCATCTCGACCTGATAGTTGCAGACCCCGTTCGGGCAGTCTGGCGCCCCGGTCTCGCCGGCGATTTTTATTTGGGTAAACGGCCTGATAATGCCGCAAAGGTTCCTTCGGCTGTTGAACACGATGACAGGGTCTCCGGACCTGCAGAAATTGAATACCTTTTCTATATCTTTGTCGTTCAACGCGATACATCCCTCAGTCCAGTCTGTCTCCCTGGCCTTTCCAAAATATCTGAAAACCCCTCCGCCGTGTATTCCAAGGCCGCAACCGAGGCGCGTGTCACAGGGTCCCTGCCCTGTTTTTTGAATGGTCCGATAAATTCTTTTATAATCCTCGATCGATATCACCCCTTGAGCCAGACCCCTTGCCGCGTTTGCAAGGTTCGGGTAGGATAGGCCCAGGAATCGGTGAAAACGGCTTTTGGATTTTTTATAGGTGATGAAATAGAGACCTTCAGGGGTCGCGGCGTCCAGTGCCTTGTATTTGTCTGAATCAGGGTCTATTCCAAAGGCGGCAGGAAACCTGGCCACCTCCTTCCCATGTCTGAACAGGACCAGATCCTTTTTGGCCTTGTCTATAACGACAATCCGCTTTGCCGCGGGTGGCGGTTCTGCCGATAAAGCGTTCAAGGCTGAGATGGTCAGGATAACAACTATCAGTGATTGACTTTTTAAAAAAAGTCTGATTAAATGATTCATAAATTAACCATATAATTGAAAGGAGGGTAGGAGATGTTGACGCAAAAAAAGAATTGGACGCTGTTCACGATGGTTGTTTTTGTTGCTCTTCTATACCTGGTCGGACTGGGTGGTTGTGCCAGCCTCAGCAAAGAAGACAGGGCCTTTTTGGAGAGCACAAAGCAATCGGCCGAGGAGGCCAAGGCCGCCGCCGCCAGGGCCGAGGCCGTTGGAAAGAAGCTTGAAGACATGGGTGCACGCCTCGAAAAGGCCGCATCCAGCGCTGAGCAGGCTGCAAACAGGGCCGATATGGCCGCTGGGAAGGCCACGAACGCCGCAGAGCGTGCAGAGGCCGTAGCTAAAAAGACAGAGCGCATTTTCGAGAAATCCCTTCGAAAGTAGGCATTGAGCGGTTAACGAAATTTAGGGTGCGCAACAGCCATAGGCACTCCGGTTTTATCTTCCAAGGCCCTGTGCAGGGCCTTGGAATCGACATCGAGAGGGCCTATGGCTGATTCGCAGTGAGAGATCGCACTCATAGCCTTCGAAAGCGGATCTTCGATTCGGTTCTCAAAATCATCAAATACCTGTATCCAGCACTTCCCATCCCCCCATCCGACCTTGATCGGTTCGTAGATTACATGGACTAATGTCCCTACAGGCACAAGCGGATAGAGTGTGGCCACATCTTCCGGGTACATGCGGATGCAGCCATGGCTCACCCTCCTGCCTGTGCCCCATGGTTTGTTTGTTCCGTGTATTGCGTATGCCATTCTGGAAAGACGGAATACATAATCGCCAAGGGGGTTGTCCGGCCCCGGCGGCACCTCGTCCGGGAGATCGGGTTCCGCTTCTTTGATCGACTTCGGCACAACCCACGTTGGATTGGGCGTTTTGCTTTTGACGGTATAGATGCCCAATTCAGTGAGAAAGCCCTCCGTACCGATCCCTATCGGCGCGGTGAGAAAATAGTCGTGGCCGCCGTCCGAGTAGAAATAGTAAAGCCGCATCTCCGCCAGGTTGACGACGATGCCGGAATTTATCCGTTCTTGAGGAAGCACAAAGGCCAATGGAACACGCACAATGCTCCCCGTGGGCGGCACCCAGGGGTCAATGTCCGGGTTCGCAGCAGCGATCTGATTGTATCCAAGGTCAAAGTCACGTGCAATATCGAGGAGCGTGTCCTTTTCATTCACCTTTACCCATCGTGTGGTGCCGTACAAGGTCCTTTCATGCGACACGATCAGGGATCTCAAGGCCCATGAGGAATGGGCACAGAATACTATCCAAATAAAGGCTGCCGCTCCAAAAAACAACGGGCTTTTTCGTCTCATAGCTGAATCCTCGAGTGAAACTGGATACTCGATCCTGAATATAAGGAACCTTTTTCTTGATTTCAGGCATGCGGCTGACCCACATTCCCCTAATTTTCCGCATCTACAGGTTACCACATCTCAAAGGCGGGGGCAACTGGAACAGACCGCATTGAATCATTTTCATTCTGGTATCTCAGCCTTGTGGGAGAGGCCCGTCGATCGTGGGTGATATGAAATACTCCTTGCCATTACT
>CAYLJZ010000096.1:0-7634 GCA_964384085.1 uncultured Desulfobacteraceae bacterium | reverse complement strand
CAAAGGCGCAAAGAGATTTTCTTGTTTTTTCTGACAGAAAATTTGGGAATAAGCCACTAACGCGGGCCTGGTCCGCAACGCAAGACCTCAGCGTGCTGTCCCGTCATTCCGGCATGCCCTTAGCCGGAATCCAGACCGGGGCAGTCTTGGATTCCGCCCAGAATCGTGCCGGAATGACGGAAGTGCAAGCGTGCAGTTGAAGGCTTGCTACATTGGTCAATCAACAATCGTCAATCAACAATCCAGAGGGAGTTTCATGTCTCAGGAATTCAGTCCCATGATCGTTACATTTGCGTGTAACTGGTGTGCCTATTCCGCGGCGGACCTGGCAGGGGTGAGTCGATTTCAGTATCCTCCCAATATGCGGATCATTCGTCTGATGTGTTCGGGCCGTGTGAATCCCAACTTTATTCTTAAGGCCTTTCAGGAGGGTGCGGACGGCGTCCTCGTCGCCGGGTGACACATCGGCGACTGTCATTACCTGGATGGTAATGTAAAGGCTGAAAAGATGTTTGAGATGACGCGGGAAATCGTCAAACTATTGGGGATTGATACGGAAAGGCTGAGGCTCGAGTGGATTTCATCGGCTGAAGGGACCCGTTTTGCAGAGGTCGCGAGGGAATTTACAGAAAAAGTCAGGACCTTGGGGCCATCCAGCCTGAAACAGGCGGCCTGAAGAATGAAGAATGAGGAACCGAGAAGGGCAAGCTGATTGGAAAAGATTCGAAGTTCAGGTGTGAGCCTTTTAACATGAATGACAGGCGACAGTGAGTCGAGGAGAAGAATGGAGAAGAAAGACGTTCTCGTTATCGGAGGCGGCATAGCCGGGATACAGGCGTCACTGGATCTCGCGGAGATGGGGATCCACGTCTATCTCGTGGAAAGCCTCCCCAGTATCGGAGGGAAGATGGCCCAGTTGGACAAGACGTTCCCCACCAATGACTGCGCCATCTGAATCCTTTCGCCCAAGATGCTGGATGTCGGTCGACATCCCAATATCGATCTGATGGCCTACTCCGAGGTAGAGGAGGTGGCGGGCGATTGCGGCGATTTCAGGGTGACGGTTCGAAGAAAGGCCCGCTATGTGGAGGAAGACCGGTGCACCGGGTGCGGGGCCTGCAAAGAGAAATGTCCGACGGTGCTCCCCGATCTGTTCAATGAAGGCCTGGGGACTCGAAAGGCCATATACAGTTGGTTTGCCCAGGGAATCCCGTCAACCCATACCATCGATCCCGCCCACTGCCGGCAGTTGAACGGCAAGAAATGCGGCATCTGCCAGAAGGTCTGTCAGGCCAACGCGGTCAATTTTGACCAGAAAGACCGGATCGTGGAGTTAGACGTGGGGGCCATTGTCGTGGCCACCGGATACAAGGTCTTCGACCCCTCACGGATCCCTGAATATCAATATCGTGAAATCCCCAACGTCATTACGGCCATCGAATTTGAAAGGCTCCTGAGCGCCAGCGGCCCGACCTCCGGGCACCTCCACCGCCCGTCGGACCTCCTGGCGGAGGCGGAGATCGAGAGACTTGAAAAGGATGTGAAGAAATCGGAAAAGGCCCTGGAGAAGTTCGAGCAGAAATATGCCCAGACCTCGGCCGCATTTTACGAGGCCTATCAGAAGGGCGAATACGAGGGGGACGAGGATCGCGGCAAATGGGCGGAGAAATACGCGTCTCACCTGGCCCTTGTGGAGCCGCTCGAGGCCCTGAAAAAGGAGGCCGAAGGCTTCGATGTGGCCAAGCGGCTCGCCTTTGTCCAGTGCGTGGGATCCCGGGATTTCCGGTTTTATCCGTTCTGTTCCGGCTTCTGCTGCATGCACTCCATCAAGGAGGCCATCATCGCCAACGAGCACGAACGGGAGACCACCTCGGTCATCTTCGGCATGGACATTCGGGCCGTGGGCAAGGGCTTCGAGGAGTACAAGGTCCGGGGCGGCAACCAGTCGGGCATCAGTTACATTCGGGGTCGGGTGGCCGAGATCACGGAAGGGCCTCACCATAATCCGGTGGTCACCTATGAGGATACTCGAGAGAGAAAGGTCGTGTCCCGTGATTTCGATCTGGTTATCCTGGCCACGGCCTGCGCCCCCAGCGAGGGGGTGGGGCGTCTGGCAGAGACCCTGGGCATTGAACTGAACCGGTTCGGATTTTTCAAGACCGGCACGTCCCAGCCCATGGATACGACCCGGCCGGGCATTTTTGCCTGCGGGTGCGCCCACGGACCCATGGATATTCCGGAATCGGTGGCCCAGGCCAGCGCGGCCGCGGCCCGGGCCGCGCAGATCGCGACGGCCGCTGCCATGCGGAAGGCATCTTGAAAATGAAGAATGGGCTCATCGAGGATCAGAGTGAATTTGTCATGGGGCTGCCTGGGAAAGCGTGCCTCCGACTCGCCGTTTCGCGGTCCGAATGCCGAGCAAAGCAGCCCCTAACATGGAGATGGATATTGAAATGAAGGGAAAACAACTTCAGCAAAAAGATCTGCGGATCGGGGTATTTATCTGCGACTGCGGCTCCAATATTGCGGGACATCTGGATTGCTCGTCGGTCACGGAATATGCCTCGACCCTCCCCGGCGTGGTGTATGCCAAGGAGAATCTGTATACCTGTTCAGAGGCCGGCATCGGCGAGATTCAAAAGGGGATCAAGGAACACAATCTGAACCGGGTGGTGGTGGCATCCTGCTCGCCGCGCACGCATCAGCCCCTCTTTCAAAACTCCTGCGCCGCGGCCGAGCTGAATCCGTACCTGTTTGAGATGGTCAACATTCGGGACCAGTGTTCCTGGGTCCACATGCAGGAGCGCGAGGATGCCACCCAAAAGGCAAAGGACCTGGTGCGGATGGGGGTATCCAAGGCGGCCTTTCTGGAACCTCAGAAGGATATCGAGGCCTCGCTGATTCCCAGGGTCCTGGTGATCGGCGGGGGCGCAGCGGGGCTCTCTGCGGCAGGGAGCCTTGCCGAAATGGGTCTGGACGTGGTCCTGGTGGAAAGGGAGTCCGAAACAGGGGGGCTTCTGCGGCGGATCAACCGGCTGGCCCCTCATGGGGAAAAGGCGATGGATCGGGTCCTGGAGATGACGGAATCCGTAAAGGCCAGACCGAATGTGACGCTTTACCTGAGGTCGCGGGTGGAAGAAGTGACCGGTTACATCGGCAATTTCGAGATCACCATCCGGCCCGAAGGGGGCGACGCGCTGAAGGAAAAGGTGGGGTGCATTGTGGTGGCCACCGGGGGCGTTCCCCTGAAACCGGAAGGGCTGTATGAGTACGACGGGATCAGGGTCATCACCCAGATGGAGCTGGAGGAACGGCTGTTGTCCGGCACAATGGATGCCCGCCAGGTGGTGATGATCCAGTGCGTCGGGGCCCGATGTCCGGAAAGGGAATACTGTTCCCGAATCTGCTGCCGGATCGCAGTCAAGAACGCCCGGTTGATCAAGCAGGAGAACCCCGAGGCCCATGTCCATATCCTGTACCGGGATATGCAGATGTACGGGACGGAAAACGAGCAGATGCTCTGGGATGCCAGGGGAGAAGGGGTCCGGTTCGATGTGTTTTCGCCGGATCAGCCGCCGGTCGTAAAGGAAGACCGGGTCCGGTTCTACCGTCCCCTGACAGGGGAAACGATAGAGCTTCCGTGTGACCTGGTGGTCCTGTCCACGCCACTGGTCCCGAGGGAGGGGTCCCAGGCCCTGTCTCAACTCCTGCGGGTCCCGGTGGACCAGAACGGTTTTTTCCTGGAGGCCCATGCCAAGCTGAGGCCCCTTGATTTTGCCACGGACGGCATGTTTGTGTGCGGGTCGGCCCGATACCCTGCCACTGTGGAGGAGGCGGTGTCCCAGGGGCTGGGCGCCTCGTCGCGGATCGCCACTATTTTGTTCAAGGACAAGCTCATCACCAGCGCCATTGTGGCCGAAATCGATCCGGAGAGCTGCGTGGGGTGCATGGGATGCATGGAGATGTGCCCCTACGAGGCCATCTCCTATGTCCCTGAAAAGAACATCTGCCAGGTCAATACGGTCCTGTGCAAGGGCTGCGGATGCTGCGCCGCCACCTGCCCCTCCCAGAGCGCCAGGCTCAAGGGATTTAAACCGGAACAGCTCTTGTTTCAGATACGGGCGATTTAGGCTGGCTACTGGATGGTGAATGAAGGTGTGGCCTTCAATAATCAACAATCGAGACTCCCACAGAGGATAATTCATGACTGAAAACAGTTTTGAGCCCAAAATTATATGCTTTTTATGCACCTGGTGAGCATACGCTGCTGCTGACCTGGCTGGGGTCAGTCGACTGCAGTACCCGACCAACGTCCGGACTGTCCGGGTGATGTGCTCGGCAAGCGTATCGCCGCACCATATCCTGAGGGCCTTCCAGCAGGGGGTGGACGGCGTTTTCGTGGGGGGGTGACACCTCGGGGAATGCCATTACCTGTACGGTAATTACGCAACCGAAAAGAGGGTCCGGTTTCTTCGAAAGCTCCTGGCGTTCAGCGGGATTGAGGAAGACCGTCTGCGCGCCCGGTGGATTTCGTCCGCCGAGGGGCCGGAATTCGCTAAAGAGATTCGGGATTTTGTTGAAGCCCTGCGGAAGTTGGGGCCATCGCCCGTCAAAGAGGTGGAATCGCGGTTGAAAACGGCCCTGGCCGCTTAATCAGGGGCCTTTCGAAGCATGGATCGCAAAGCATTTTTCTATTGTCTTTCTTTGTGTCTCTGTGTCTCTGTGTGAGAAATTGTTGGTCCTGGGTTATAAGGTGGTGAAATGATCGAAAAGGTAAGGGAACGCGTCAGAGACCTTTTGGCTTCCGGGAAAATCAAGGGATTTCTGGGTTTGAGCAACAAATACGGGAATACGGGTCCTCATCTGTTTTGCAGCGAGGAGGAGCTGGACAACCTGGTGATAGGGGACTGGAAGGGACCGGGAGACGCCCGGTATTCGCTCAACAAACAGCTCATTCATATTGCTCGAAAGTACCCGGATGATGTCTTCGGGGTGCTGATACGGGGATGCGACGAACGGGGATTAAAGGTCCTCTACACCTGGAATCAGCTCAACCCGGAAAAAGTGGTCCCGGTGGGCATCGCCTGCCCTCAGGAGCTGGCAAAGGCCTGCGAATGCCTCAAGCCCTATCCGGATGAATTCGTGGCAGGTGAAAAGGGGGAGGGGTGTACCGCGGACTCTGTGGCCAGGCTGGATGCCCTCAATGTGGCGGATCGCTTTGGAGAGTGGCTGAAGGAGTTTTCAAAGTGCATCAAATGTTACGGGTGCAGGGATGTCTGCCCCATGTGTTTCTGCAAGGAGTGCACCCTTGAAGATGACGCGCTGGTGAGCAGCGGTGCCATTCCGCCGGAGATCCCCATGTTTCATCTGACCCGGGCTGTCCACATGGTGGGTCGATGCATCGATTGCGGGCTGTGCAACGAGGCATGCCCTGCCGATATTCCGCTCAGGACCCTCTATAAAAAGGTGGCCGATATTGTGGATGAGGAATTCCATTACCGCCCGGGACAGGAACTGTACGCGAAATCGCCCTTCAACATCCTGATGCAGCCGTCTTCAACCGGTTGATTCACATCAGCCATCCATTTCGCCAAGGGCAACGAGAAAGAGAGGAATGTTTACATGGATTACCGGACTGTACTGACCACGTGCACCTATTGCGGCTGCGGCTGTAATTTCTATTTGGAGGTGCTTGACGGTCAGATCATCGGAACGATTCCTTGCAAGACCCATCCTGTGAATGAAGGTAAGCTCTGCATCAAGGGATGGAATGTTCATGAGTTTATTCAAAGCCCCAAGCGGTTGACCCGCCCCCTCGTCCGAAAGGACGGCGTCCTGACAGAGGTGGACTGGGATGAGGCCCTGGATTACACGGTTTCCAGGCTAAAGGCGATCAAGGAGGCCCATGGCAGCGACAGCATCGCCTTTCTCACCTCCGCAAAGGTCACCAACGAAGAGAATTATCTTCTTCAGAAATTTGCACGGGCCGCAGTGGGCACCAACAATGTGGACCACTGCGCGCGGCTCTGACACTCCTCCACGGTGGCAGGTCTTGCCGCGGCCTTCGGGAGTGGGGCCATGACCAACTCCATATCTGAAATTGAAGATGCGGACTGTGTTTTTATCATCGGATCCAATACCACGTCTTCTCATCCCTTGGTCGCCACGAGAATCTTTCGGGCCAAGAAAAAGGGGGCCAGGATTATCGTGGCCGATCCTCGAAGGATTCAGCTATCCTCCCTGGCCGATATCACGGTCCACCAGAATTTAGGGACCGATGTGGCCCTGTTAAACGGCATGATGCATGTCATCCTAAAGCGGGGATGGCACAACCTATCCTTTGTGGAGGATCGCACCGAGGGGTTTGAGGCGTTTTCAAAGGTCATCGAGGATTACCCGCCGGAAAAGGTCGCAGAGATCACCGGTATTGCGGCTGAAGACATCGTTCGAATGGCCGAAATCTATTCCAAGGCCAAAACCGCCTCCATTGTCTACTGCATGGGGATCACCCAGCACACCACGGGCGTGGACAATGTCAAGACCCTGGCCAATCTGGCCATGCTCACCGGGAATGTGGGGAGGGAATCGACCGGCGTCAATCCGCTCCGCGGCCAGAACAATGTTCAGGGCGCCTGCGACATGGGGGGGCTTCCCAATGTCTACCCCGGTTATCAGCCTGTGACCATGATCGATGTTCGAAAGAAATTTGAAACCGCCTGGAATGCGTCCCTTTCGGACAAGGTGGGGCGGACGATCCCTCAAATGCTGACAGGGCTTACTGATGGATCGGTCAAGGCATTGTATGTCATGGGTGAAAATCCGATACAGAGCGATCCCGATGCCGAGCATGTGAAAAAGGCCCTCGCGGCGGCAGAACTCCTGGTGGTTCAGGACATCTTTCTCACCCCCACGGCCGAGCTGGCCCATGTGGTCCTCCCCGGGACCTCATTTGCCGAAAAGGACGGCACGTTTGCCAATACCGAGAGGCGTGTGCTGCGGGTGCGGAAGGCCATCGATCCGGTGGGGGACTCCCGTGCCGACTGGCAAATCATACAAGAGATTTCCAATCGTTTCGGCTATCCCATGAACTATGGATCGCCCGAGGCGGTGATGCGGGAGATCGTCTCTCTGACCCCGTCCTACGGGGGGATCACCTATGATCGTCTGGAGGGCGAAGGGCTTCAATGGCCATGTCCGGATGTGGATCATCCGGGAACCCGGTTTCTTCATAAGGGGATGTTCTCGAGAGGAAAGGGATTATTTCATCCGATTGAATACAGGCCCCCGGCCGAAATCGTGGATGAGGAATTTCCGATCTGGCTTTCCACCGGAAGGGTCTTCGCCCACTACCACACCGCCACTATGACCCGCAACTGCCCGACCCTCGATTCCGAGATTCGAGAAGGATACCTGGAGGTTAACCCCGATGATGCCGACAAGTTAGGGGTATCGCAGGGAGACAGGGTCACGGTGACCTCCCGGCGGGGCGCCATTACGGCCAAAACCGCCATTACCGACAGGGTCCAGAAGGGGCTCGTCTTCATGCCCTTCCATTTTATTGAAAGTAACGTCAATCTCCTGACCAATCCCGCCCATGACCCGATCGCCCAGATCCCGGAGTTCAAGGTCTGCGC
>CAYLJZ010000095.1:0-7667 GCA_964384085.1 uncultured Desulfobacteraceae bacterium | reverse complement strand
GCCCTCATAGACGATCGTCGTATTTCCCTCGAGCCATACCTTCTCAAAGGAATCCCCTTTCCTCTCAAAATGGATAACCAGTTCCTCGCCGCCCCGCGTCTCGACCGTCACCGGTGAGTTCACCATCCCCCGAATCGCTGCCACAAGGACGGATGCAATAGCGCCGGTCCCACAGGCGAGCGTCTCATCCTCGACTCCCCGTTCATAGGTTCTCAGCGCCAACCGATCGGGGCCGACACATTTCATGAAGTTGGCATTGGTCCCTTCCGGCGAAAACCGCGGATGATACCGAATAATCCTTCCCTGTGTCGTTACCGGATGATCGACGAGTCCTTCAACCCCCACGACCACGTGCGGGACCCCAGTATTGATGAAATCGCAGTGCTCCCAGCCCTTCTGGAATTCCAGATCGATATCCAGAAAAACCGGGCCAGGCTTGGGCATCAGAATTTTGACCCTGCGGTCCCTGACCTCGGCGGAAACCGGCCCGGCCAGGGTCTCAAAGGTCATTTCTGGACCCACAATTCCCTTCAGGAAGGCAAAACGGGAGACGCAACGCCCTCCGTTGCCGCACATCTCCACTTCCCCTCCATCGGCATTGAAAAAACGCCATCCAAAATCATGCGCCTCGGATGGGACGACAAAGATAACGCCATCCGCACCCACCGATATCCGGCGTCGGCATGCCCTCTCCACCAGTCGAGACATTTCTCCTTTCTTTATGCGGCCATCCCGATTGTCGATCAGGATAAAGTCGTTGCCGCTGCCGCTCATCTTCCAGAATTCGATCGGCCCCATTATCCCTCTCCAGTCACTCCGTGCCGGTCCCCCTCCGTTTGCAGAAAATCGGGAAGGCTCTCGCCCCGAATCAGATCTTCAAGCCCCTCCCTCTTCCGTATGGTGTAGAAACGATCTCCCTTGACCATCACCTCGCTCACCTTGGGACGTGAATTGTAGGTGGACGACATACTGAACCCATAGGCCCCCGCACTCATGACCGCCAGGAGCTCTCCCGGTTCGAGCATCTCCACATCCCTCCCTTTTGCCAGAAAGTCCCCGGACTCGCAGATCGGTCCCACGATATCGGCCCTGACCGTCTCACGACCGGTGATCGTTACCGGCCGAATGGCATGATAGGAGTGATACAGACTCGGCCGCATCAGATCGTTCATGGCCGCATCCACCACAAAAAACACCTTTTCCCGAGTGGCCTTGGTGTAAAGGACCTTCGTAACCAGGATCCCGGCATTGCCCACGATCACACGGCCCGGCTCAAGGATCAGGGTCACATCCATGGCACCCAGTTCCCTTCGGACCTCCCGTGCGTACTCCCGAGGATGGGGCGGATCTTCCTTATCATAGGTAATCCCCAGTCCTCCTCCCAGGTCGAGATACTCGATCGCAATCCCTATCTCTCTCAGGCGTTCGATCAATTCCTTGAGCTTCCTCAGTGCATCCACAAACGGGCTCACCTGGGTGAGCTGAGAGCCGATATGACAGGAAACACCGGAGACATCCAATCCGTCGAGCCTGGCGGCAACCGCATACTGATCCAGGGCCTCGGCGATATCGATGCCGAACTTGTTTTCTTTCAGGCCCGTGGAGATGTAGGGGTGGGTTTTCGGGTCCACATCCGGATTGACTCGAATCGCTATCCTGGCCCTTTTGCCCATTCGTTGCGCGATCTCATTCAGTTTCTGAATCTCCTGAGCGGATTCCGCATTGAACATGAGGATCCCCGATTCGAGGGCATATTCGAGATCGGACGCCCCTTTTCCCACGCCCGAATAAACGATCTTCGAAGGGTCGACCCCTCCCCTCAAGGCCCGGTACAGCTCTCCTCCCGAGACAATATCGACGCCGCCCCCCATTCGAGCGAAGAGTCTCAGGATGGCCATATTGGAATTGGACTTCATCGAAAAGCATGTCAGATGCTTCATGCCGTTGAAGGCGCCGTCAAAGGCCTTGAAGTGTTGCGTCAGGGTGGCGTGGGAATAAAGATAAAACGGGGTTCCCACCTCCTCTGCAATAGCTGCCACAGGGACTTCTTCGCCGTATAATACCTTATTTTTATACTGAAAATGATGCATCGCTTACCGTGAAACTCTCTGAAAAATTTAGGAAGTTAGGAATTTAGGAATTCGGGAATTTAAGGCATTCAGCCAACGTCAATCGTCGACCTGCAGGGTGATCCGCTCCGACGGGGGACCTACAGCGCCGTCGCTGCCGGTCAGGCGAACATCAAAGAACCATATCCCCTTTGTTTCCGTCACGGGGATTTCACAGGAAAGACGGCCCTTCGCGAAAGTGGTTTGGACTCCCTCCGTAGCAACCACCATCTTGATGGGGCATCCCTCACAGGGGGGCTTGTCCGAAGGATACCACGCATGATAAACCGTGCAACCGGTTATCCCCAGTCCCTTGTCGTCCCCTTCTATGGATCCCTCCAGCCTGATCGTACCGTCGACCCATTTTCCGGTCAATCCTTCGACCCTGGCAGCAAGCTTCTTCTCCGGCAGAAAAGGGGGACCCTTCTTGCCGCATGCCGGAAAGAACGCCAGGAGGATTGCCGAAAACAACAAAGCCAGCAGGATTGCCGATATCCGCCTCGGGGCCGCTGACTCTCCTTTGCAGAAATCAGGCGCCTTCAGGTCCATTTTCATGACCCATTCCCAGCTCTCGCTTTGCCTCGCCAACGGCTGTTGCGACCGCGTCCGGACCGGTCCCTCCCGGGCCGTTCCTTCTGGCCGGGGACAAGAGGGGGTCGAGCCATTCGTACACATCCTCGTCAATCTGCCTCGCAAATCCTTTCATATCGCCAAGCGTGAGTTCATGAAGTTCCTTTTTCTGGTCAATGGCAAAAAGAACCATTTTTCCTACAATCTCATGGGCCTGCCGAAAGGTGATCCCCTTGCGCACCAGGTAATCCGCCAGGTCCGTCGCCACCAGAAACCCCCCTTGAGCGGCCTCCTTCAACCGCTCCCGGTTGAAGGTGATTTCGCCAAGGAGCCGGCACATCACCTCCAGACAGATGCGCACGGTATCGCAGGCATCGAACAAGGCCTCCTTGTCTTCCTGCATGTCCTTATTGTACGTGAGGGGAAGCCCCTTCATGGTAGTCAGAAGAGACATGAGATGGCCGTAAACGCGGCCGGTTTTCCCTCGAATCAATTCCGGCAGATCCGGATTCTTCTTCTGGGGCATGATGCTGCTCCCCGTGCAGAACGCGTCGGAGATCCGCACAAACCCATATTCCTGGCTCGACCAGATCACCAGCTCCTCGCTCAGACGGCTCAAGTGCATCATCACCACCGAGGCATTGAACAGAAATTCCAGCACAAAATCCCTGTCGCTGACCGCATCCATGCTGTTTCGCGAGACATGGCCAAAGCCCAGATCCTGCGCCACCATCCCCCTGTTCAGATCAAATGTGGAGCCGGCCAGGGCTGCGCTCCCCAGAGGCATCACATTGACCCGTTCGAGGCTGTTTCGAAACCGATCAAAGTCCCGCGTCAACATTTCCTGGTAGGCCATGAGGTGGTGGGCCAGGAGTACGGGCTGGGCCCGCTGCAAATGCGTATAGCCGGGCATAATGACATCCATATTCTCTTCCGCGAGCTGCACAAGGGCGCGCCGCGTGTCGCCAATCAGTTCAATAAGACCCAGGGTCACATCTTTCACATAGAGCCTGACATCCAGGGCGACTTGATCGTTGCGGCTCCTCCCTGTGTGGATCTTTTCGCCGAGGGCGCCTATTTTCTGCACCAGGGCCTTTTCTACCAGACCGTGGATATCCTCATAATCATCATCGAAAGAGATCTCCCCATGGTCCAGTTCCCGCTGGACCTCTCCAAGGGCCTCCACGATTCGGGTGGACTCCTCGTCCCTAATGATCCCCTGTGCCGCCAGCATTCTGCAGTGGGCAATGCTACCCTGAATGTCGTAGGCGTAAAGACGACGATCAAAATCGATCGAGGCATTGAAGCGGTTGACCAGGGCATCCGTATCCTGCTTGAAACGGCCCCCCCACAGCTTTTTAGTCATGGAAAATCCTCTTTGAGTACTGGTGGAATCCCGCCTTCCCGCGCGGTACAGGAAAACGGACTACATCGGGACGTTACCCCTCAGAAGCCGGGCGATCTTGAGGCGAAGGCCGTTAAGTCTGATGAAGCCCTCGGCATCTGCCTGCCGGTAGACCTCATCTTCTTCAAAGGTCGCAAAATCAGGGTCATACAGGGAAACCTGGGACCTCCTTCCCGCAACGATGCAATTCCCCTTATAGAGCTTCAACCGCACCACGCCGGCGACATTCTTCTGGGTGTCGTCGACCAGGGCCTGAAGCATTTCCCTTTCGGGCGAAAACCAGTATCCGTTGTAGATCATATCGGAATATCTGGGAATCAGCCCGTCCCGAATCCGCATCACTTCCCGGTCCACGGTGATGGATTCCATGGCGATATGGGCCGTTCGAAGGATGGTCCCCCCCGGCGTTTCATACACGCCCCGCGATTTCATCCCCACGTACCGATTCTCCACCATATCGACCCGGCCGATGCCGTTCTTCCCTCCCAGTTCGTTCAGGCGTGCCAGCAGCCCGGCAGGCGACAGGCTATCGCCGTTCACAGAAACCGCATTTCCCCTCTCAAAACCGATCTCCACATATTCCGCATGGTCGGGCGCGGCCTCGGGGGGAACCGAGAGAACAAACATGTCTTCCGGCGGCTCTGCCCAGATGTCTTCCAGTATTCCGCCTTCAAAACTGATGTGCAGCAGATTCCGGTCACTGGAATAGGGCTTTTTCGGGGTCACCGGCACCGGGATGTTTTTGGAACGGGCATAGGCCATAAGGTCTTCCCGACCCTTGAAGTCCCATAACCGCCACGGCGCGATGATCTTGAGGCCGGGTTCAAGCGCCATGTAGGCCAGTTCGAACCTCACCTGATCGTTCCCCTTTCCGGTAGCGCCATGACTGACCGCATCGGCCCCCATACGCCTGGCCACCTCGACCTGGCCCCGCGCAATGAGCGGTCGCGCCAGAGACGTCCCTAACAGATAGGTCGATTCATAAACCGCATTCGCCCGCAGGGCAGGCCACACAAAATCCCGTACAAATTCCTCCTTCAGGTCATCCACCACCACATCGTCGGCCCCGGTATTCAAGGCCTTCTCTCGAATGCCCGACACCTCATCCCCCTGCCCCAGGTCTGCGGCATAGGCCACCACAGGGCATGCATAGGTATCTTTCAGCCACGCCAGAATGACGGAGGTATCCAGCCCTCCGGAATACGCCAGCACAATTTTCCTGATCTCTTCGCTCAATTCAGCTCTCCATCCGTTGCTTCTCTCAAAGCTTATGTTTATAGTATTAACTTAACCATAGGTAATAATTAAAAATATAATTAGGCTGGATATCGGAGCCAGCTCAGCCCCCGTAACATCTCTCAATTCCCCAATGCCTAGATCCCTAAATTCCTAAATCCCCCAATCCCTCAAATATCCGGTCAAGCGCTTCGACCAACCGGTCCACCTCTTCCTCCTGCACAATCAGCGGGGGGACGAAACGGAGGACCTTTTCCTGGGCGCAGTTGATCAGGAATCCTTCCTTCAGGCATGCTTGCACCACCGGTGCGCCGGGGCGTTTCAGCTCCATGCCCACGATCAGGCCCAGTCCCCTGACCTCCTTCACGAAATCATATTTTTGACCAAGGTCTTCCAGGCGTTTCTTGAAGTAGGCCCCCACTCTCTCTGCGTGAGAAATCCACCCGTCTTCCAGAAGACTGGTCAACACGGCCTTTGAAACGGCCGTCAGGAGCGGGGTCCCGCCAAAGGTCGTGGCATGGCTTCCAGGCCCAAAGGCCGTGCTCAGTTCCTCGGTTGCCAGCATGGCGCCAATGGGGACCCCATTCCCCAGGGCCTTTGCCAGGGTCATAATATCGGGGGTAACGCCATAGTGTTCATGGGCAAACAGCTTTCCGGTCCTTCCCATCCCCACCTGCACCTCGTCAAAGATCAACAGCAGGCCGCGCTCACTGCACAGATCCCTAACCCGACGGAGATAATCCGAATCCGGACAGACGACGCCGCCTTCCCCCTGGATCGGCTCCAGCATAACCGCACACACCGAGGTATCCACAGCCTCCCGAAGGGCCTCCACATCGTTGAACGGGACAAACCGGAATCCCTCGAGGAGGGGATCGTAGCCCGTCTGGATCTTGGCCTGACCGGTCGCCGAAAGGGTCGCCATGGTCCGGCCGTGAAAGGAGTTGGTCATCGAGACGATTCCATAACGGTTTGGCCCGAACTTCTCACGGGCATAACGACGCGCCAGTTTCAAGGCCGCCTCGTTTGCCTCGGCACCGCTGTTGCAAAAAAATACCCGGTCGGCAAAGGAGTTCTCCACCAGGAGACGGGCCAGCTCCACCTGGGGTCGTGTGTAATACAGATTCGAGACATGGACCAGCTTTCTTGACTGTTCCTCCAGAACACGGCTCACGAGCGGCGAGCTGTGCCCCAGGGCGCAGACCGCAATCCCGCCCACAAAATCCAGGTATTCCTTCCCATCTTCGTCCCAAACGCGACATCCTTCACCTTTCACCAGGACAACCGGAAACCGGCCGTAGGTCCGGAACATGTATTTGTCTGCCAGTTCCATGGTAGATGCGTCTTGTTGCATATCGTTCATTTTCATATTCCTCTTTCGAAGCTGTTGTTGAGCTGCTGAGCTGTTAAGCTGTTGAGACGTTGAGGCAGATAAAGACCCGCTCACCGGCCTAACCGCTTACCCTCTTATCGTCATTCTTCTACCCGATAATTTCCGTTCCAATACCTACTTTTGTAAGAATTTCCAACAGGATGGCGTGAGGCGCACGTCCATCGATAATGTGGGCCTTTCGAACGCCGGTATTGAGGGCATTCAGACAACAGGTCACCTTGGGGATCATCCCTCCGACAATCGTCCCGTCCCCTATCAACACTCGGGCCTCATCGGCCTTCAGGCTTGACATCAATTTCTTATTCTTATCCAGCACCCCTTCGGTATCTGTCAGCAAAATAAGTTTTCTGGCATTGAGGGAGGAAGCGATGGCGCCTGCCACCAAATCCGCATTGATATTGTACGTCTCCCCTTCATCCCCCGTACCGACCGGCGCAATGACCGGAATAAACTCACTCTTCATCAAGCTCAACAGAATGCCGGTGTTGACAGCCGTAATCTCACCTACCATGCCCATGTCGATGATCTCAGGCGCCTGATCTTCTCCCCGGCTCTTGACATATTTCATTTTTTTGGCACAGATCAGATTCCCGTCTTTCCCCGACAGACCCACCGCGCTCCCGCCGTTGTGGTTAATCAGGGTGACGATCTCTTTGTTGACCTTGCCCACCAGGACCATCTCCACCACGTCCATGGTCTGACGGTCCGTCACCCTCATCCCGTCCACAAATTCCGACTTGATGGATAGCCTCTTCAAAAAATCGCCTATCTGGGGGCCGCCGCCATGGACCACCACAGGATTCATCCCCACGTATTTCATGAGGATAATATCCAGGGCAAAATCGTGTTTCAACTGCGCGTCCACCATGGCATGACCGCCATATTTCACAACAATGGTGGCCCCGTTGAAGCGTCGAATGTAGGGGAGGGCCTCGATCAAAACCCGTGCCCTGTC
>CAYLJZ010000094.1:0-7699 GCA_964384085.1 uncultured Desulfobacteraceae bacterium | reverse complement strand
CCATGTTGTAGCGTTCGATGGCGATGGATGAGTACGAATCGAGCATGGCGGCAAAAGGAGGGATGATTTCGGACCGGTCCCACTTGTCGTCGATTTCAGTTTCGGCATTTACCAGGACGAAGACGATCTTATGGACATCTTCCATCCTGGCGTTTTGCAGGGTTGCCCAAGGAGTGCCCATGAGGGTGATGCGCTCCAGCGCAGCGCGCAGGCGCAGGTTGTCAGCGACTCCCCCATCCACCAGGTGAATATAGGGCTTCCTCTCGGAATCCAGGAAGGGCATCATGTTGTTGGCAAGGTCAAGGCGGCGGGATGAAACATCTCTGGGCGGTATCATGGCCTCCTGAAGTGCCTCGGGCATATGGAATCCGCATTGGCCGGCGTAATTGCGCAAGGTTATGGGGCTCAGCACCATGGGTACCGCTGACGAGGCGGCACAGGCCCGGGCGACGGGAAAGGTGGCGAGATCGGAACAGATCGGGTCAAACATTTCCTGAATAAAAGATACGCGGGTTCCGTGGACCATGTCCGTGGCGTTGATGACGATCATCGGCTCTTTGCGCGCGAGGAGGTCGCCATAGGTTTTACCGTCGAAGACGTGCTCGTCGTAGTATTCCGCCGCCAGATCGCTGCGATCATAGAAGGCAGAAGAGAGTTTTATCCAACATGCCTATCCGGTTAGTTCAGGTGTGCTCCTCCGTATCAGCATGAGTCCACATAATGGAATGCGGAATGGTGGAATAATGGAATATTGGGACCTGAAAACAGAGCTTTTCCGCCAAACCCAGTATTCCAACATTCCAGTATTCCATTATTCCGATTGGCGCAGAGCTCTTAAGTTATCTTGGCCACAATACCTGAGTTAACCGGATAGGCATATTATCCAATTGATCGGATTGAAGAGCGTGGCTTTGGTGAGTTCCCCCTGGATGTCCTTCTTCAGAAACCGGCTTTCGAAATCGTCAAAAACGCGATCCTTGAAGAGGCCATAATATGCGGCTGTGAAACTCCCGCCGGAAACCGCTGAGATCCAGTCGATCTCATCCAGCAGGCGCTTCTCACGTCCACGAATGGTGACCGCCGTATCTCGGAACGCTTCGAGTACGCCGTAGGAGAAGGCGGCGGCCCTGGTTCCTCCTCCGGAAAAGGTCATCAGTAACAGAAGATGTTCGTCGTTTTCAGGGCCGATGAGATTCCTTGCCCGATAACCCGCCTGAGGGTCGGCCTGGATCAAGGGCTGGTTAACGGGATAATGGGCGCAACCGGCTCCAGCAGTGAGGAAGATGATCCCCCAAATGAAGCGCCAGAATCCCCTCTGCCGGCGAGGGGTGGGACATGTTGTCAGGTTTGTCGATAAATTCCTGTGCATTTCGTACCCTCCCTGGATAGCTTAGAGCACCCGCGTCATGCACCGAAGCCTACAGACGCTCTTGAAAGGAGTCTCCTTCCAAACTGATCGTGCCGCATCGCAGGTTTGGAATGCCTCCGCGGGCATTTCTCTTTCTGTGTAGAGTTTACTGAGAGGAAAACAGAAAAGATATTGGACTTTGGTCCAATGGAGAGACCAGGACCGAAGTCAGGCAGGTTTAAAGAGATATCCGGCCGAATTTGGCGTTGATTTTCCGCCTGCGCTTTCGAAAAGTGATTGACAGGAACTGACAATAACTGTTAATTATGGGTCCTATTTGAGACATGCGGAATAAAGCTTTGCCTTTAGATCGGAGATGTACATTTTATGCAAGAAAACCAAGGGGCTGTGCTGACAATTGAGGAGTTGGCCATTTACCTTAAGATACCGAAGTCGACACTCTACAAGCTCGTTCGGGAAGGTAGGATCCCCTCTCAGAAGATCGGTCGGCACTGGCGTTTCCGGAAAGGCGCCATTGACCATTGGCTTGAGGAAACGCGGCCGAGCGAGCCTGGTTCAGGAGGAGATCGCTGATGGCGGAACCACTCACCGATAAGGTCATACAAAGCATCGGGCAGGCGGCCCCGCTATATCACCGTCTCGTCATGCTGGTGGGCCCGGCCGGTTCGGGCAAGACCGCCGCGCTTCAGGAGGTTCGCGAGCGCACGTCAGCTCCAATTGTCAATGTCAATCTCGACCTGTCTCGCCGCATGCTCGATCTCACCGAGCGTCAACGGGCATTGCAGTTGCCCCGCCTTCTCTCGGAGATTGTCGGCGCAGCCGCAACCGACGTGGTTCTACTGGACAACATAGAGGTCCTTTTCGATGTCTCGCTTAAGCAGGACCCGCTTCGCCTGTTGCAGGGGCTTTCACGCAACAGGACGGTAGTTGCGGCTTGGGGTGGAGGGATTTCAGGTGACTACTTGTTCTACGCGACGCCGGACCATCCCGAATACAGACGATATCCGGTGCGCGACCTGATTGTCATTGAAGCGAACCGCGAATGAACGCAAATGGACGCTAATGAGGGAAAGTTCCTGTTGGGACGTGATTGAGGTTTTCCAGCGTCAGCGGTTTTCATCAGCGGGTAGTCTTTTTTTCCCCGGCTATCCGAGTCAGAACATAGCATATTCGCGTTTATTCGCGTCCATTCGCGGTGGAGGATTTTAGATGAAATACGGAGACCTGATCCAGTTCGAGCCTATCGAGTCTGTGGTTCAGTTACGGGATGCCGACGAGGCCGCTGCCGCCCACCAGCTTGTCCAGACCTACGTCATCTCAGAGGAGATGGCTGAGAAGCTGGTTACCCTCGTTGTCCCTCAGCTTCAGTTCGATCAGCCCATGGACAACAAGGGGCTGTTGGTCGTCGGCAACTACGGCACCGGGAAATCGCACCTCATGTCCGTGATCTCCGGCCTTGCTGAAAACAGTGATCTCGCGACGCATCTGAACGACAAAGGCGTGGCCAGGGCCGCGGAAAAGATCAGCGGGCGATTCAAGGTGGTCCGAACTGAAATTGGGTCGACCACCATGTCCCTGCGCGACATCCTCGTGGCCGAACTGGAGGAGCATCTGGATTCCATGGGCGTGTCTTACTCCTTCCCGCCCGCGGACAAGGTGGTGAGCAACAAACGTGCCTTCGAAGAGCTGATGACCGTCTTCCATCAGGGGTATCCCGACCACGGTCTGCTCCTTGTGGTGGACGAGCTTCTCGACTACCTGCGCACGCGCAAGGACCAGGAACTCATCCTCGACCTCAATTTTTTGCGCGAGATCGGCGAAGTCTGCAAGGATTTGCGTTTTCGCTTCATTGCGGGCGTGCAGGAAGCCATTTTCGACAGCCCTCGGTTCTCCTTCGTGGCCGACAGCATCCGTCGGGTGAAAGACCGCTTCGAGCAAATCCTCATCGCCCGCAAGGATGTCAAGTTTGTAGTAGCCGAGCGTCTCCTTAAGAAGACCGCCGACCAGCAGGTGAAAATCCGGGAGTATCTGACCCCCTTCGCCAAATTCTACGGCCGCATGAACGAGCGCATGGACGAGTTTGTGCGCCTCTTCCCCGTGCATCCGGACTACATCGACACGTTTGAACGCGTGACAGCGGTTGAAAAGCGCGAGGTGCTCAAGACCCTCTCCCTGGCTATGAAGAAGCTGCTCAGTCAGAATGTGCCAGACGACCGGCCCGGGGTCATTGCCTACGACGGCTACTGGACGACCCTGCGCGAGAACCCTTCCTTCCGCGCCGTCCCGGACATCAAGGCGGTCATCGATTGCAGCCAAGTGCTCGAATCCCGCATCCAGCAGGCCTTTACCCGGCCGGCCTACCGACCCATGGCGATCCAACTCATCCATGCTTTGTCCGTCCAACGGCTTACAACGGGCGATATCTACGCCGCCCTGGGCGCGACCGCGGAGGAACTGCGGGACGGCTTGTGCCTTTTTCAGCCGGGGATCGAGGAACTGGGTGGCGACCCGGCCGATGACCTGCTCTCCCAGGTGGAGACTGTCCTGCGCGAAATCCACAAAACAGTCAGTGGTCAGTTCATCTCGTCCAACCCGGACAACCGCCAGTATTACCTGGACCTCAAGAAGACTGACGACTTCGACGCGCTGATCGAGAAACGAGCCGAAAGCCTCGATTCCTCGCAGCTCGACCGCTACTACTACGAGGCGCTCCGCCGGGTCATGGAATGTACCGACCAGACCTATGTGACGGGCTACAAGATCTGGCAGCACGAACTCGAATGGCTGGAGCGCAAGGCCGCTCGCCAGGGGTACCTTTTCTTCGGCGCGCCCAACGAGCGATCTACGGCTGTTCCGCCGCGGGACTTCTACCTTTACTTTATTCAGCCATTCGATCCGCCACACTTCAAGGATGAGAAGAAGCCCGATGAACTGTTCCTGCGCCTGACGAACACCGACGAGGAATTCCGCACCTCGCTCAGAAATTACGCAGCGTCTCTGGACCTTTCTTCAACGGCCTCGGGTCAAGCCAAGTCCACCTACGAATCCAAGTCGTCAAACTTCCTGCGCGACCTCGTACAGTGGCTCCAAAAGAACATGGCCACAACCTTTGAGGTCACCTACCAGGGGCGCACCAAGTCGCTCACCGAGTGGGCCAAGGGCAAGAAAGTGGAATCGGCTTCCAGCCGGTTTATCCTCCGGCAAGATGCCGGAGCCACATTCAACTTCCGCGACATGGTGAATACCGTCGCGGGCATCTGTCTCGGACCCCATTTCCAAGAGCAGGCGCCGGAATATCCTTTCTTTTCGGTGCTTATTACAGGAGCGAACCGGGCCCAGGCAGGCCAGGATGCCCTTCGGCTCATCGCCGGACAGAACCGCACCAAACAGGCTACCGCGGTGTTGGATGCGCTCGATCTTCTCGATGGCGAACACCTCGATCCGTATCGGTCAAAATTTGCCAAGCATATACTGACCGTCGCAGAGAAGAAGGGCCACGGACAGGTGGTCAACCGCTCAGAGTTGATTCAAGACGACAAGGGGTTGGAATACATGGATAAAGACCGGTACCGTTTGGAGCCGGAATGGGTTGTCGTTGTCCTTGCCGCGTTGGTGTATTCCGGAGACTTGGTACTTGCAATCCCGGGCAAGAAGTTTGATGCCACGGGTCTGCCTCAACTGGCCGGAACCGGCATCGACGATCTGGCCCAGTTCAAGCATATCGAGCGGCCCAAGGACTGGAACCTCCCGGCGCTCAAGGCGCTTTTCGAACTGCTCGGACTCACGCCTGGCATGGCCCAACTGGTCACCCAGGGCAAGGACGAACCTGTCCAGGAACTGCAAAAGGCGGTCGCCGCCGCCGTGGAGAAGCTGGTGCTCGTTCAGCAGAACCTGCAAACGGGATTGTTCTTTTGGGGCCGCAGCCTGCTGGCCGAGGAAGAGGTCAAGAAGGTCCGGGCCAAACTGGACGAGACCAAGACCTTCCTCGAATCCCTGCAAGCCTACACCACGACTGGTAAACTCAAGAACTTTCGATACGACGTCTCAGAGGTAACAGCCCATCGGGATGGTCTCCATTCCCTTGCCCAAATCAAATCTCTTGAAGAATTGGTGGTCGATCTCGGGACCACGGCTTCGTACATCTCGACCGCCGAGGCTGTTCTGCCCACCGGCCACGAATGGATCGACAAGGTGAAGACGGCCCGGGACGAGGTCCTCGCCCAGATCGGCGACCTGTCTGCGTGCGGACACGCACAGGCAGGTCCAGCCAAACGGGGCTCAGCCACCTTCCGCCAGCAGACCCAGCGCCGACTCGGCGACCTCAAGAAGGCCTACCTGCTGGCCTACCTGTCCATGCATGCCAGGGCGCGTCTCGGCGTGAACGAGGATAAGCGCAAGGCCCAGCTCATGGGCGATAAACGGCTCAAGGACCTACAGAAGCTCTCCACCATCGATTTGATGCCGCGCCAGCAACTGTCGGACTTTCAGAACCGCCTGGCTGGGCTGAAGAGTTGCTTTGCCCTTACCGAGCAGGAACTGGAAGCATCGCCGGTCTGCCCGCACTGCGGCTTCAAGCCGATCTCGGAATCCAACGGCCCCCCGGCAGCAGCGATGCTGAACGCCCTGGACAGCGAACTCGATAAACTGGTTGAGAACTGGACCCAGACGCTGCTCGCCAATCTCGAAGACCCGACCACCAGGGGCAACTTAGGCCTGCTCAAGCCTGAGCCTCGCAAACTGGTGGATCGTTTTATTAAGAACCGGAGCCTGCCGGATGATCTCGACCAGGATTTTATCCACGCCTTACAGGAGGTCCTCTCCGGGCTCGCCAGGATCTCGGTCAAGATCGGCGACCTGCGGGAAGCCCTGCTCGCGGGCGGCTCCCCGGCCACCCTTGGGGAGATGTGCAAACGGTTCGAGGAATACCTGGATGGGCTGACCAGGGGCAAAGAACCCGGTAAGGTCCGGATCGTTCTTGAATAGGAACTGCGAATGGACACGAATGCACGCGAATGGAATTTTGAAAAGCTCGTCGGGACGATCCGGCATGTGCATGAAGAAATGGCGGCACAAGCCGGACGGGCGGTGAACCTCAGTCTTACGCTCCGCAATTGGCTGATCGGGTTTTATATCACCGTATACGAGCAAAACGGGGCTGATCGAGCGCAGTATGGGGCTCACCTTCTAGAAGACCTTTCCTTCCGTTTGGCTGAAGGGGGTATGGACGGAGTTGCATCCCGTTCGCTTCGTCAATACAGGCAATTCTACTTGGTTTACCCGGAAATTTGGCAGACACCGTCTGCCAAAACAATTGAGCGGTTGATTCCAACCTCAATTTGGCGGACACTGTCCGCCAAATCACAGACTTCACCGCCCATCCAGAAGCAACCCACCATCCAAGCGATAGAACTGGTCCAGAAACTCTCCTTCAGCCACTTTGCGGAATTGATTGTAATTGCTGATGAAACCAAGCGCCTTTTTTACGAAATCGAATGTATCCGGGGCAACTGGTCGGTTCGGGAATTGAAGCGGCAGATCAATAGCCTCTATTATGAACGATCCGGGTTATCGAAGGACAAGAAAAGACTGGCGGCCCTCGCCCAGGAGGGTGCGGAAACCGCTGAACCGAGACTGGTGATCCGTGATCCCTACGTCTTTGAATTCCTTGGCCTGAAACCCAGGGAAGTCATGAGCGAGTCGCATCTGGAGGATCAACTCCTGGATAAACTTCAGGATTTTATGCTGGAACTCGGCCATGGGTTCTGTTTTGAGGCCCGCCAGAAGCGCATCCTGATCGGGGATACTCACAACTTCGTGGACCTTGTCTTCTATCATCGTGTCCTCAAGTGCCATGTTCTGGTGGAATTGAAGCTCGAACAGTTCAGCCACGAAAATATCGGCCAGCTCAACACCTACGTGAGCTGGTACAGGAAAAACATGATGTCAAAAGGAGACAATCCGCCAATCGGCATCCTTCTATGCACACACCGCGACCGAACGCTGGTGGAATACGCGCTGGCCGGTATGGACAACGGTCTTTTCGTTTCAAAATACCAGCTTGAGCTCCCGAAGAAAGAGGATATGCAGCGGTTTATCGAAGATCAGATGAGGGAAACCAAGTTATGAGGCCATCACCTGTTGACCTAAAAGAGCTGTGAAAAATGAAAACCATGAGCCCTATTTGGCAGAAATAGGTTTGAGTATGCCGGAGGCGCCAAGAGCAACATAAACACCCCGCGGGATGATGGAGAAAAACCATGATCATCAAGACACTCGAATTGACCAATTTCCGAGGCATAGCCTCAATGGCCCTGGATTTCAGGCCTGACA
>CAYLJZ010000093.1:0-8144 GCA_964384085.1 uncultured Desulfobacteraceae bacterium | reverse complement strand
AACGGGAATGAGATGTATCTGGTTAAAATATAAAGAAAAGGAGGTGACAACGTAGATGAACAAGAAACTGTTAACCCTGATTACTGTCGTGCTTTCATGTTTTCTTTTCCTTTCCATAGGCGTCCTTACGGCCGCTGATGTGCCTGATGAGGTGGTGCTTGACGGCAAGGACTACGCAAAGGATACAAAAGGCCCTGTCAAGTTCACCCACAAAAAGCATAACGTGGATTACAAGGTTGCCTGCACAGAGTGCCATCATGTAATCAAAGACGGCAAGAATGTGTGGAAGGAAGGGGACAAGGTACAGAAATGCGGTGAATGCCATAAGCCCAATGAAAAAGCGGGAAATGTCATGAAGCTGAACAATGCCTATCACAAAAACTGCAAAGACTGCCACAAGGCTTTGCAGGAAGCAGGCAAGCCGACCGGTCCCTTCAAGAAATGTAACGATTGTCACGCAAAGAAGTAGTTACCACAGCCTCTGATGTCTGTGTTAAAAAAGCCGCACCCGACTGGGTGCGGCTTTTTTGTCTCATCATCAAAAAAGAGCTGTTCCGACTCCAAAAAAAAGGCGTTGCCATCCCTGAGCTATTCGGATAGGACAACGCCTCACTGATGCGAAGGGAAACGCCCTACACTTCTGTCACCGTAATGGCATCATGTTCACATACCTCTACGCAGCTTTCACATCCGAGGCACTCTTCTGCATTGACCGGCACTGATTTGTCATCGATTATCTCATAGACATCCACCGGACAGACCTCTACGCATTCCTCACATCCTTCACACTTTTCCGGATCCACCACCACTTCGTAGCCCATAGGTTTAAACCTCCTGAATTGTTATTGAGACTCCCCAAATTATTCCTTGGTGAGCAAGCCCTCCAAGTATATCTAACCCTTACATTCTCCACGGACAGCGGTTTCTTAACAGACTATATTTTGACTGTCAAGCCTTTTTACCATGAAAAGCATCCCCAACCACAGATGCACATAGATAACCGCAGATAAGGAAATAACAAACGTTAACGGCTTCACGGTTGCTTTGTTACACAACAAGGCCGAAATAAAGGGGGGCCGACCTGTAGATGCCGTCGGCCCCAGTCAAAGAACCCTTCGAGCGATTATGCGGCGGCCGCCTCTTCTTTCACGGAGGTCGCCACCTTGTAAAGGATCGTCAGGACAAAAAAACCGGTTGCCATAACGCCGATGGTAATCAGGACCTCCGGCGTTGTGGGCCAGTATTTGGTGACCGTTTCAAAAGGATTGGGCGTAAAACCGGCTACGATCAGACCCAGACCCTTGTCGATCCAGGTGGCCGCGATCAGCACGGCACAGGCTACGGCCAAAGTTCCTTCGTTCCGCCGGGTCGAAGGAACCACCAGCAGGACAAGAGAAATAATGGCAAATGCGGTCGCTGCCCACATCCATGGCGCCAGGTTGCCGACCCCGTCCAGTCCCTTGAATAGAAAGACAAAGGGGTGCATGTGCCCGGGGATCTGGCTGTAAAATGCCGTAAAGAGTTCCAGCAGGACAAAGAATACATTGATCAGCATGGCATAGGTCACAATCCCGGCAAGGGTGCGGATCTGCTCCTTTCCAGGATCGAACCGGGTAACCTTCCGCACGATGAGGCATAACAGAATGAGAAGGGCCGGACCGGCACAGAACGCCGATGAGAGAAAGCGAGCGGCCATAATAGAGGTCAGCCAGAAATGTCTCCCCGGCAGACCGGCGTACAGGAATGCCGTCACCGTATGGATGCTGAAGGCCCAGGGTATGGAGATATAGATCAGGACCTTGATCCACTGCCGATAGTGAATCCCCTTGCGCTCGGCGGCCAGAACATTCCACCCGATGACGATGTTGAGCAGCATGTAGACGTTCAAAACGATCATGTCCCAGAAGAGGATGGAATTGGGCGTGGGGTACAGGATCACGTTCATGATCCGGACCGGATTCCCCAAATCCACAAATACAAACAGGAGGCACATGATAATGGCCGACACCGCGAGAAATTCACCTAAAATGGTGATCCTTCCAAATGCCTTGTAATCATGTAAATAACAGGGGAGCACCACCATGACTCCGGAGGCAGCCACGCCCACGAAATAGGTGAGTTGGCCGATGTAGAGCCCCCATGACACATCCCTGCTCATACCGGTTATCTTGAGGCCTTCGAAAAACTGATAGAGCCAGCACCCCGCCCCTATCCCCATCAACACGAGGAGAAAAACGAGCCATCCCCAGTATCCCTGACTTCCTTTTAGCGCCCTGTCAAGCATAATCACCTCATACGATATAGAATAAATTGGGTTCAGTGCCCAGTTCGGCCTTGCGTCGGATGGTATACCGCTCCCTGAGCAACTTCCTCACATTCGATTCCGGATCAGCAAGGTCTCCGAACGTCAACGCATGGGCCTTGATCTTATCACACGCCTGGACACACGCCGGAAGCTCACCCTTGGCAATCAATTCCACGCAGAAATCGCACTTTTCCACCACGCCTTTGGATCTTTCCGGATAATTCCGGTTGGTCGGATAGTTAGGATTCAGCTCTTTAGGCGCCTTTCTGGGGTTTCCAAAGTTGAAACTTCTTGAACCATAGGGGCAGGCAGCCATACAGAACCTGCATCCGATGCACCGGTGCATATCCATGCAGACAATGCCGTCCTCCTCCCGCTTGAAGGTCGCCTGCGTCGGGCAGACCCTTACGCACGGAGGATTGAAGCAGTGATTGCACAGCAAGATAACCGGCCTGTGCCTCAAGTTCTCTTCAATAAACGGATTGTGTTGATCCGGGAATGAATGCTCAAAGGACTCCTGCCAGATCCATTTTATGGCAATCTTTGGATCTCCCCAGTCCGGCACATTGTGCGCCTGGTGGCAGGCCATGATGCACGCCTTGCACCCGTCCTTGTTCTTGGCTTGCTGGGCAAGGCACTTTCGAATGTCGATGACCATGGCCCACCGTTTTCCCTTGGTCAGCGGGATGCCCTCCATCGAGGCTTCCAGTTCCGCGGGGGCGAATATGTCAATAGCCGCCTTCCCTCCAAGACCGAACAGGGCGGCCATACCGGCTATCTTGAGAAATTCTCTTCTGTCTACGCCCATTACTTTTTCTCCTCCGGCAGAATATGGCAGTCCCAACAATAGGGATTCACGTCCACATAATCGTGGCACTGCTGACAAAATTTGGAGTAGTTCGAATGGCAGTCCAAACACGTAGTCTGAAGGCTCTTGTAATATCGCTTGCCGTCAGAAGCCTTAAAATACCTCTCCCCATCGCGGACCACCGTCTGTCGCCATTCATCCAAGAGGGTGAAGTGGGATTCCTGCATGTACTTCAGCGGCGCCACACATGCCTTGGCCTCCTTCGCCTTTGGCGTAAGCTCGGGGTCCGGGGCCTTGGCAGCCTTCCCTGCATTATAAAAGAAAGGGGAAAGAAACAGACCAAGACCGATGATCAGGCCGACAATAATCTTACCTCCATCATACATCCTCTTCGTCCTCCATTCCTGGCAGGGGTTCACCACGCAGATTTGTGGTTCTTTTCTGTTCCCCCTCAAATACCAAGGCGTTGGCAACCATTTCATGCACCCCGGTGACTTCCACTCCGGGCACCCAATATCGCATCAGATCCGGAAATACAGCTCTGTCGATGGCGCATATGCACGACAGCATATTGACCCCATGTTTTTCATGCACATATTTCACTGCATTGGCACGGGGCAATCCTCCGCGCATCCGCAGCTCCATGTCTTCGCCGGCATTGAGCCCTGCGCCGCTCCCGCAGCAGAATGTTTGTTCTCGAATGGTCTCGATCGGCATTTCATAGAAATGATTGCATACACTTTTAATGACATATCTGGGTTCCTCGAGAAATCCCATCCCTCTGGCAGGGTTGCAGGAATCGTGGAACGTCACCACCAGATTGTCGTTTCGGCTCGGGTCCAGCTTTAGCTTGTTATTTTTTATAAGGTCGGCCGTAAATTCAACGAGGTGGACCATTTTCGTGGTCTTGGCATTTTCGAATTTGGTGCCGGTTAAAGGGGAAACCGGCTCTTCCAGATTATCGGGAGGCCCGTTGAACGTGTCCATATACTGATTCAGGACACGCCACATATGGCCGCATTCACCCCCCAGTATCCATTTGACCCCTAATCGTTTGGCCTCGGCATACATCTTCGCATTGAGCCGTTTGGCCATCTCATGGGAGGTGAAATAACCGAAATTGCCGCCCTCCGATGCATAGGTGCTCCATGTGATGTCAAGGCCGAGAGATTTCAAGTAGTGAAAGAGCATCATATAGCCCATGCAGGTATAGGTCCCCGGATCGGCAAACACGTCGCCTGACGGCGTCACAAAGAGAATCTCGGCGCCTTTGCGGTTGAGATCCTGCTCCATGCGAATCCCGGTGATCTCCTCGATCTCGTCGGTGAAGAAATCCAGCATATCCTTATAGGCATGGGGCTGAATGCCGAGGTGATTCCCGGTCCGGTAGCAATTCGCCACGGGCGCGGCGATCCAGTCCGTATTGAGACCTAAGAGATTCGTCAGCTCCCTGCCAAGGATGGTCACCTCGGCCGTATCGATTCCATAGGGGCAGAAGAGAGAACATCGCCGGCATTCAGTGCACTGGTACAGATAGTACCACCACTCTTTCAGGACATCTTCAGTCAACTCCCTGCCGCCGCCGAACTTGCCCAACAACTTACCGCCGGTCGTGAACTTTTTCCGGTAAACAGACCTGAGAAGCTCGGCCCTCAGCACCGGCATATTCTTGGGGTCGCCCGAACCGATAAAAAAATGGCACTTGTCGGCGCAGGCCCCGCACCTGACGCAGATATCCATGAAGAGCTTGAGCGACCTGAACCGGTCCAGACGGTCCTTGAATCCGTCCTCGATGATCTCCTTCCAGTTTTCAGGCAACTGCCAGTCTTCGTCTGCAGGATTCCACTCCTTGGGGTAAGGCATTCCGACATATTCGAGATTCTTCGGCTTGGAACCATAGCAAAAAATGCCTGGTTTTAGTTCCGCCGGCTTATCCATCCAGCCCTTTTCAAACAAGGGCGGCCTGTGATCTATCTTAGCGGTTTCTTCTGGTTTTGGGGTAGTTGCCATGGTTACTCCTTTTCTGCTTATTCTGCTGTTGCGTCAGCCCCTTTTTCTACAGGCAAACCGGCCTCAATCATATGCTCCCGGAACTCATCTTCGTACTCCTCATAGGTATGGGTCGGTACGGGATAATTCCAGGGATTCACATGTCTGACAAACCGGCTGTTATTGGCGAGATTTCGAGTCGGGCTGAGAAATATTCCGGCCAAATGCATCAGTTTGCTGAACGGAAAATATGCGATCAACACACACAGGATGAACAGGTGTATATAAAAAATGACCCCGATCCCGTCAGGGACGGTCGGGGAAAATTTGAACAGGCCGATGGCGAGTTCCTTTACCTTTGTTACGTCAACCCTGAACAGATAGCGCATCAGCATGCCGCTAAAACCGAGGGAAAGGATCAGGAAGAGGGGAAAATAGTCGGCGGGGAGGGAGATGTACCGAATCTGGGAGTAGAGGACCCGTCTCAGAAGGAGCCACGTCAAGGCCGCCATCAGGAGCATGTCGGTCAAATACACCCCTGGAAGGCCGAACCCGTTAAGCGGCGCCGCGCCCATCTGCATAAACCCGTCAAGGTTCTGAAGCAGCGTCACAAAACCGGGCACCGGCTCCATAAAAAACCTGAAGTGTCTGATAAATATGACTAAAAAGGAATAATGGAACACAATGGCAGCCAGCCAAAGCCACTTCTCCCACTCATAATCGATCTTGGGAACACCGCCAGTGTTTCGGTATTCAAGGCGGGTATTCCTGAAGAGAGAACGGAACGTAAGGACCTCGAAGAGCATCCTCACAATCACGCCCCCCATGCCCTTCGGATTATCGATCGGATTTCTCTTGATCCAGGGGAAAGACCATTCCTGCCCCGCAGTCGTGGGGATCCTGAACGGAACAGGCGATCGTCCCCAGTCAATCACCCGGACGACAATCCCCACAAAAAAGGTAGCCATGGCCGCATAGGGGATGACGATGCCGAACAGGACATGCAGATCCAATGCCCCAACGCCTATCCAGGGAATCAAAACAACCACCAACACTGCAAAGGAAGAAAAAATAATGCTCAGAAAGAAATTCATAGACTGTTACCTCATTTCAAAGAGATGTCCCGGCATTGTCACTTTGAAGCCCGGGCGCCGTCCCCGGGATCTCGACAATAAGATTTGCTCTCTCCAATAATTTACCCACCTGGTTTTTCACGTCATGAACGCGGATCTCGTAGATTTGCTGGCGGCACTTCGAATAAACGTCGAAGGCCATCAACAAGACGCCATCTACCTGCCTGTCCAGCGCGTCCATGTCAGGAAAGTGCCCGCTTCCCACTTCTTCTCTGATAATGTCTTTCAATTGAAGAACAAAGGCGACTGCCTGAGAGGGGCTGAAATCCTGAACCGCCCTGACCCTGATGATGGTGTCGAGGGTGGAAGAAATACGGTCGGGATTATCGCCTTTAATCACTTCATCAAACAGGGTTTCAATCTCTTTTGCGACGATGCATCCAACGGGGTTTGCAAACTGGCTTTTTGTTCTCTTGAGAAATCCCTGGCTGTCCTTGGGATATGAGGCGATGATAGCGTCTTGCCATCTCTTGATGATGCGGGATCTTTTTTCTGACAGGAGATTATTCAGACTCATTATATATATGGCTCCAATCTATTGGGCCTTCGAGGGAAAATTCATGTTGAGGAGAACCTATAGGAAAATTGTGTTTTCCTGTCAAGAAAAAAAAAGAGCCATTCAGATTTTTGATATTAAAGGGCAAAAAAGATCTCGAATTTTTCTTTCCGAATGGATGACAGCGCAATAGCGGCGGTCCGAACTGGCTGGCCTGTAAAATGGGGCTCAAAGCCCTGAGAGAAACGGCAAAGGCCTTTTCCAGACTACCCTGTCAGCAATCTCCCCTCAAAACCGTCCTGGTGCTGGATCCCCCTGTGGAGGTTCAGTTGTTTTCCATCATCGAGCCCGGCCTGAAAGGTCCGATAATCAATGCTGGCGCCAGCGGACCGATACGTCGATAGCCGGGGGAATCGCATTTTTGTAAATTCACGCAACGCCCTGTCTTTTAACAGGATCAGGGCGCTCAGGGTCTTGGGGACGCCTGCCTCAGGCGCATATCCCCGATTTCGTTCCATGGCCTGCAGGTCCAGCTTTTCATGAAATCCCCTGATGACTCCCAGCCGGTACGACCGTTTGTTCCTGGAGGCGGGGGCCGATGTCTTGCTTTGATGGACCTTCCAGAGGAGTTCCATCTGGTTCATTAGAAAATGATAGACATATTCTGCAATACGAACGTTTTCGACCGTTCCCAAGAGCTCGATGGTTCGATAGGTCTGGCAGGCGGCTGGATCGTAGAGGTATGAATAGACCACATCCACAAAAAAATGGTCCTTCAGGATCAGACATAGTCGACGCTGGTAATTCTCTATCCGCTTCCTTTTGTGATGAATAATGGCGTACGCCATGTTAGCGGCCCTGTCCTGCTCAATCCGGTCAATGTTGTATTTCTCAATCAGTTCATTGGCCTTGCACATCGCCAGAAAGGCCTCGTTTTCATTCCCCGAACGGGCCAGCGACAACAGCTTTCTTACCTTGTCGAGCATCCTCACGTTTTCCGAGGCGACCACCTCATCTCTGAAATCGACCCGTTTTCGGGGTTCGTCTCCCCTGGCCCCCCGGAATGCCTCGGGCACGCCGATCATATGGCAGGCTCGCTCGAACAGCGGTCCATGCCCATCGTCTGCGCCAAATATATCCGTGACGATCTGATGGGCCATTTCATGCTTGAAAACATTCAGGGTCACATCCCACGAATATTCCTTAATAACGGCCGAAGATACGCGTATGGTCCGGGAATCGATATCCCATGATCCCCAATCTCTCCTCGAGTTAGAGATGTCGACCATGGGCCTCGACAGACGGACCCGGTAGCGCCAGCAGATCGATTCATGCTCACGGTACAATTCCGATATCCAGGCCCGTCGGAATTTTATTTCCTCTTCGATCGGATTCATGGGCAATTGCTGTTTG
>CAYLJZ010000092.1:6527-8239 GCA_964384085.1 uncultured Desulfobacteraceae bacterium | reverse complement strand
TGGCAATCTCCCAGAACCAGAATGTACCCACAAATTTTGCTGAGGAACCTGTTTTCATTTGCCTTGATGCGTGTCATAATCAAATATTCATGGTTTGTGGCATACTATTCTAATCGCAACAAATCAAACAAAAAAAACACCACCCTAAATGAAACACTCTTTCACGAAAAACCGCTTGCTTTCGAACATTTTTCTGCTAATTTGGCTTATACAGACATTCATCATCACCGTCATTTCATTCCGGGTGCTGAATGTAGACATCGCGACGAACGGGTCCTGGAAGATCGCCCTTTTTTGTTTTGTCCGGCCGAGTGAGTCTCCATAAGAGGCTTTTTGGTTTCCAGCACACGGCATCCTCTCGCCCTGTCACCTCTTGGCCAAGGGTAACCGGTTTTTTTGAGATGTGGGGATAGTGCCTTATGATCTACCTTACCTATGACGGATCTCTGAACGGCGATTGGATTTCGTGGTATGCGATTCGAATGGCGAGCCGTTCGCCCCAAAAGGAACTCGTGCTGGTTCACGTGTTGGACGGAAAAATCCCTGCCGAACAGATGGAGGTAAAAATCAAGGCCCTGGAAGCCAAATGCCGGGGCCAACAGGTTGAGTTGATCAGCAACATTTTTCCGGCGTCGAATCAGAACGTGTTTCAATCGCTGATGCGATTCATTCCCGAGGGAGAAGAAACCATCTGTGTGTGCGGAACCCGTGCCCGATCCAAACGGAAAGGATTTTTGGCCGGAACCATCTCTGCCAAGTTTTTGCAACATCATAAGTTTAACGTACTCGCCATTCGTGTAGTCCAGCCGGGGGTTTTCGGAAATGCAAAACATTTTCTCCTGCCCCTTGCCGGGCATCCTCGCAAGTTGAAATCCCTTTCACCGTTTTTGCGTCTGTTTCCGCCGGATATTCAAGATGTTTACCTCCTCCGGATCATGGCCGTCTCCGCCTTTCGCCTTCGCCGCCTTTCATCTGAACAGAGGCGATCTCTATTAGCCAGAGGACGATCCTATCTCAATGAAGCGGCCGCAGAGATTACCCGGGAGGTTGCCTCTCCTTCCTTTTACCTGGACACCCGGGTGATTGTTTCTGACGATTGGCCGGGAGAAATCCTCATGCATGCAAATCACTTGAAGGTACAGATGATCCTTTTGGGCGCCTCTGAAAGGACGCTTCCCGCGAGATTTATATACTATGAAAACGCGCTGGAGCGAATTCTCACGCGAACCCCCTGTGATATGGGTATTTATCGAAGCTTATGAGCGACATGCGGGAAATCCAGCACCTTGACCCCGAAGCGGTTTTTGGCGCGCTTGCAGGCAGGGAACAAGGGTTGACGAAAAGCGAGGTCCATGAACGCCTCTTGCAAGTGGGGAGAAATACCTTTGAAGTCCGTGACCGCTATAAATCCTTCCGCTCATTGATGAGACAGTTTACGAATTTTTTCACCATTCTCTTGAACATTTCCGCGGCCGTCTGTTTTGTCGCGCACACGATTCAACCCGGGGAAAGCATGAATATCCTTGGCTGGGCGCTCTTGGGGGTGTCCTTACTGAACGCGACATTCAGTTTTATACAGGAATATCGGGCTGAAAAGGCAATGGAGGCCCTTAAGGAGTTCCTCCCCCCGCGGGCGCTGGTCAGGAGAGACGCGGAGACCGTCGATGTCCTTGCAGAAGACCTTGTGCCTGGAGACCTCCTGATTATCTCAG